>DROJ01000206.1 GCA_011321935.1 Bacteroidota bacterium
AATGCGGATAACGGGTAAAAAAAAACTACTGATTTTCAGGCAGTTACGTTTACTAAACTTTAAAAGTTTAGTAAACGTGGAGCCTAAACCATTGATAATCAATACTTGAAAAATTTAACCCGTTATTCGCATCACTACTTTACTGATCACTGCACCAGACCTTGCTGGACAGCGAACTTGACAAGTTCGGTGCTGGTGTTGAAGTCCAATTTCCGGAGAATGTTTTTGCGGTGGGTTTCAACGGTATGCTTGCTAATATACAAGGTCTTTCCAATATTCAGACTACTGAAGCCTTTACTAATCAACTCAAGAACTTGGTGCTCTCTCCGCGACAAGCTGAGGCGTTTTCGGAAATCATCGCTTAGGCCATTCTGTTGCGGGTTTTGGCAATTGTCGGATTGGGCATTGGCAGGAGGCGCAACAAATGTTTTCCCCGACAGGATAGAATTTATAGCTTCGATCAACTCGGCGGGTTTAGATGTTTTTGCCACATAGCCGGAAGCTCCTTCTTGTATTAAGGACTTGACCAACTCAGGGGAGTAGTAGCCTGAAAAAATAATGATCTTGACCCAGGGCGAGTTTTTTTTGACCCAGGCAATGTTTTGGTAAAAATCAGTGCCGGGCATGTTGAGGTCGAGCAGGAGGATGGTCGGACGGGCCTTTGGAAGAAGTTGGAACATTTCTTTGCCGGAAAGGGCATTGCCAACTATTTTCATGTTGGCCTGCTTCGCAAGCATACAACTGATTCCATGTGCAATGACAGGATGGTCGTCTGCGATAAAAATTTTGACGTGTTGTTGTTTGTTCATGGGAAACGAGTTTTGTTTGAGTACATAAAAATAGTATTTCAAGAGTGCATTGTATGCAGTCAAATTGCAGAACCGAATTACAGTGTGTGTGGAGACCCAAGCGAAAAAAATACGCTTGAAAGGGCAGCGCAGCAAGGTAGCGACAGCTACGCAGGTGGGATGTCATTTGTAAATCGGTTCTTGAAAATGAGCCGCAATTTACTCAATTGCGAATAATTAAGCAAATTACGTTAGCAGCAAATCAATGTTTCGCAGCAATATATTGAAAACTTACAGGGGGCGCATTTCACAAAACTTTCATTTAGGCAAATTCATCTGACCATGATCGAACAAACTAAATCCAGTGAGCAATTGAGCAATGAGATTTTTTACCTCAGGCAACAAAACCAAGAACTGTCTGCCGAGCTGGCATTTCACCGGAATGTTTTTCGGCAAGTGCACAAAGCGCTCGGCGCTGCCAGCGAAATAGGAACGGCCATGAAAGAAGATGAAACCGTGCGGCGTTTGGCCAAAGAAAACGAAAAACTGAAATGCCAGCTTAAACTGGCAAAACTGTCGGAGCGGGAGAAGGAAATATTGAAATTGATAGCCAATGGCTATACGTCCAAAGAAATAGCAAATAGGTTGAATATCAGTAAGTTAACGGTTGATACCCACCGGAAACATATCCAACGGAAATTAAGCGCGGCGCATTTGGCAGATTTGATAAGGCTGGCCGTACAGCTTGATTTTTATTGAAACCCTTTTGCCTAAAAGACCTCTTGTTATATTTGCAGCTTTGAAAGTTTTGATTTCTTTTTCTTTGATTGTAAGGGTTTGCTGTGAATCGAACTTCCAAGGTTTTGTCCCAGAGCGGGGGCGCTCCGAAATAATGGCTGAAATTTCAATGGCTCTTGCTTTTTACAACAATCTGTTACAATCAGCTTTTCATCAAAAATCCGGCTTTAATTTTTTTGATAATCATTGAATTACGTGAAAAATTTATTATTAAAAAAAGAGGCATTTCGAACAACAAAATAATTGGTTTTAAATTTTATTTCTAAAATACTGCTGTTCAGTTCTATATAAATAATTTATTAAAATTAATTGACAATATAGAATTTGCCTTATGTTTTATAACTAATTGATTATCAATTACGGAGAAGCCTGATTGAACAACAAACAACACTCACCTGAATGCGCAGTACAATAAGGTTGGTAGAATATTGCGAACAAATCTCGACCCCTCCCCGTAAGTTACTAATGGAACTGGAAAGAGAAACCAACTTGAAGACTTTGGCCCCGCAAATGATTACTGGATTTCTCCAAGGACAGTTCCTCTCGATGATAAGTAGATGGAAAAACCCTCGAACAATTCTTGAAATTGGCACTTTCACAGGGTATGGTACTTTGTGTTTGGTGGAGGGCCTTCAAGAAAATGGCATTTTGCATACCATCGAAGTGAATCCAGAATTGTCCCATATCAGCCAGAAATATTTTGACCGCTCAAAATACCCGCAGCAGATTGTGCAGCACATCGGAGATGCAAAAGAATTGATCCCTGATATCGGAGGCCCTATTGACCTGGTTTACATGGATGCTGGAAAAAATGATTATGCCCTGCATTTCGACCTGGTTTTTGAAAAACTGGGCCCGGGCGGAACAGTACTGGTGGACAATGTGCTATGGAGCGGCAAGGTGGGGCAAGGACTGAAAGACAAAGACACCATGGCCTTGGAAGCGTTCAACGAAAAGATAAAAAAGGACAAAAGGGTGACCAACCTTTTGCTGCCTTTGAGGGACGGGCTGATGATAATAGAAAAAAAGTAATTTCCCTCCGGCAAAACGTTACTTTTGAGAGGTTTTGAGGTCTGAAATATGGTAATAAAAAAATATGATTTGCCGCTCACTTTCTCATTGAATTATTTTTTTTAAAAAAAAGCTATTTTTACATTTGCCGACCATTCCGGCATAACCTGAAAACAATAGCTCCAGCAATTCTAATCGAATCAGTCTTACGTCAAGAAAAAATTAATCATTGATCCGTTGTTTTAAATAATCAAAAATTCTTTTTGTATGAAGAAGCCAACAATTTTACTTTTTTCCCTTTTAATGGCAGTTTCCTTTGCCTTCGGCCAAGGTGAATCTTTGCCACAAAACCCTACTCCAGGTCATTGCTACATCCGTTGCGTGACACCTGAGCAGTATGGTACTACTGAAAAGCGCATGCTTGCCCGACCTGCTTACAAGCGGTTGGAAAAGACGCCTGCTGAATACAAGACCGTTGAAGAAACAGTGATGGTAAAACCTGCTACCAAGCGCTATGTTTATGTACCTGCAGAGTTCAAAACAGTGACACAGGAAATCCAGATCGAAGAGCCTTACAATGAGATTACCATCATTCCTGCAAAGCTTGGTACTACCTCCGAAACAATTGAATCACGTCCAAAGGTTGCCCGTTGGGAGTATCAGAATTCTATCGAAAACTGTAAATCCAATGACCCGCGCGATTGCATGGTCCTTTGTTATGTGGAGCATCCTGCCGAGTACAGGACCATTAACTCTCAAACAGTCGAGAAAGAGGCCTCTTACACTAAGACCCAAAAGGGCGGTAAGATGATGACTTTGACTAGGCAAGAGTTGGTAAAAGAAGCACGGGTGGAAGAAGTAGCCATCCCTGCCGAGTACAAAACAATTACCAAGCGTGTGCTGGTGAAAGACGAAGGTGTACGTGAAATCGAAGTCCCTGCTGAATACAATGTTGAAACCCTGACCACATTGAAAGATCCAGGTGGAGTTGCGGTATGGGAAGAAATCGAATGTACCCTCACCGACTACAATGTTATTCCGATTCTTTATGAGTTCGGTAGTGCCCGTTTGACTTCTGAGTCCCGCCGCATTATCGACAACAAACTGTTGAAACTGATGAGGGACAAGCCGAATATCCGTGTTGAGCTGAGCTCTCACACTGATTCGCGCGGATCTGCCGAGGCCAACCAAAAGCTTTCCCAAGCAAGGGCCGAATCAGTAGTCAACTACTTGGTTTCTAGGGGCATCCAGCGCAGCCGTTTGGTTGCCA
Source organism: Bacteroidota bacterium (assembly GCA_011321935.1). Lineage (GTDB taxonomy): Bacteria > Bacteroidota > Bacteroidia > Chitinophagales > Saprospiraceae > UBA6168. The sequence continues at coordinate 3,868 of DROJ01000206.1, forward strand.
AAGGATATGGCGAAAGCCGCCCAAGGAACAATTGTGTTGATGGTGTTGACTGTACAGAAGCACAGCACCAAGAAAACCGTCGTACTGAATTCCGTGTATTGAGCAACTAATACCACTTTTTATATAACGGATAAAAAAAAGGCGAACCCGCAAGGGTTCGCCTTTTTGCATTTTTATCCGCAAGTGTTTTTTCTTTTCAGATCAAGTTTTATAAATTCGGCAATGAATTCAGGTTGGTGTTTCCAAGCCCTCATTTTATATGAAAATGGACTTGTAGCATCGGCCAAAAACCAACTCGCTATGTCATTAAAAAAGAAAAGAAGAAGAGAAGTAGCCGATAAAAAAGCATCAAAAAAATTCTTCACCATCGTCGGCATTTCTGTCCTCTTGCTGATGCTTTTGTTGTACCTGATGTTTCAGGGCATGTCATGATGTTTAATTTATTAGTGGTACAAATCGTAATTAGCTAACCATTTAGTTTTTGGTTAAATGCCACATTATCAGGGATTTGGCGGACTAATCACTAGTCAACTAATTACTAATCACTGCATTAGTTGGAAATGCCTTATATCAGAACTGGTCGAAGTAATTTTTCAGTTCATTGGCTTCGGAGGGCTTCATCCTGCCACTTAGGACAAGGCGCACTTCCCTGCGCCTGACCGCGCCTTCATAAAGCTGTTGTTCTTCCCTTGTGAGGGGTATGACGGCCGGTACGGGTTTTGGCTTTTTCGTTTCGTCGTCCAATGCGACGAAGGTGAAATAGGCATGGTTGCACTTCCTTGGATTTTGCCCTTTTATGTCGGAGGCAAACACTTCCACAAATATTTCTACCGAAGAATTGAACGACCTGGTAACCCTTGCGTTCAGGGTGACTATTTCGCCAAGAAGAATGGCCCTGTGGAATGAAACGTGGTCAACAGATGCGGTAACCACATGTGCTTCGCAATGTTTGCCCGCACATATGGCGCCTACTATATCCATCCATTTCATCATGTTGCCCCCCATCAGGTTGCCGATGGGGTTGGTGTCGTTTGGCATGACCATTTCGGTCATCACCGTTTGTGATTCGCTTGTTTTTTTGTTTCTCATAAAACTTGGGATGAAGTATAAATGCAAATGCAAGCGCACATACGCTTGCATTTTTTGGCTAAACCCAAGGTCGGCAGCGTACTGGGCCCTGCCGGTGTTCAACCTATTTTATCATCACCCCCCTTTTGTCCAAAAGGGGAATGGGCGTAAAGTTTTCTTTCGAAATACTGCCCCTGACAAAAACGTATTTTTTGTCGTACATGTAGCCACCATAAGAGAAGCTGATCCAAAATTCATTGGCGATATCAAAAAGTTTGGTTTGGATCGGCTCAAGGAGCATGGCCGACAGCGGGCCTATTTCATTGAAAAAATGGCGCAGTGTAGTGGTGCGCATTGTCTCACCTTCCATTTCCCCGTAGCCCCGGGAGTTGACCAGTACATTTTCAATTGTCTCTTCTTTCATGTTGAGCACAAATACGTCCCACAGCTCCTGGTCTTCAATATTGTTCTCTCTTCTTGGAACAATTGCGATGGCCAGATCGGCCACTTTATGTTGAGGAATATCTTTTTTCATGCGTTCACGGATTCATTGTGATGAATGTGTGTTCACGTGTTTGTGGTTGTTTTTTTTAGGGTGCAAACTCAAAGCCGAACAATTCAGAGAAGTGCCTTTTCAATTTTCCTTTCACTTCTTCTTCGTTTACGTCCCTGCCCAGTTCAAACGATAGGGAGGTCACGTCTTTGTCCTTGTCATTGATGCCGCAGGGTATGATGTGGCGGAAGTAGCTCAGGTCGGTATTGACGTTGAACGCAAAGCCGTGCAAGGTTACCCATCTGCTCAGGTGTACGCCGATAGCGCAGATTTTCCGCTTCGGCAACCACCCTTTTTGCGGTAGCCAAACGCCGGTGTATTCCTTGATGCGCTCGCCCCCGATACCATACTCGGCCAAGGTGCGGATGACCACTTCTTCCAGATAGCGGACATACCGGTGGACATCGGTAAAAAAGCCGTCCAGGTCAAAAATAGGGTAGCCTACTATCTGTCCCGGCCCGTGGTAGGTAATGTCGCCGCCCCGGTTGGTTTTAAAGAACTCGATGCCTTTTTCTGACAAGCCTTTTTCATTGAGCAGCAAATTGTCCGGCGAGCCGCTTTTGCCCAAAGTATAGACCGGGGGGTGTTCACAGAAAAGCAGGTAATGTTTGGTGGGCAGGGCTGTCTTTCCCTGTTTTTCCAATTCCCTGTTCTCCCGTTTTAGGGCGATCACTTCGTCCCGCAACTGGCCTTGGTAATCCCAAGCCTTGCGGTAAGAAATACGGCCCAAATCTTTGAATACAATTTGCTGCATAAGGCCTTTTTGTGAAAAGCGCTGCGAAGGTAAGGATATTGGGGGAGAATTGGGACGGCAAAATCCGTAAAAAAGAGGGCTGCCCGGATTGGCTAAAAAAGGGCTTCGCTTATTTTTTTGCGGCAGGCCGCAACCAAAGAGATTTTTCAGGTTTTCAAAATATGGCGGGCAAGGTATTCTGCCCCAAAAACACGGATCTTATCGGCAAGGTACTAAATGATCACACTGTTTTGTTGGCTCAGTGCGGCTTTGATTTTTTCTGTATAAAACCGCAGCCTTGCCCTTAATTTTCCAAAATAAACTTGTCTGTACTTCTCCCCTTGTTGCCCTAACGGAAAGGCCCTTTTTAATATGCCGTCGAGCACGCCCTCTATATAATCCGTTATTTCAGGGTCTGATGTTTTTATGAAATTAGGGGTATTGAGGATGCTGTAAACTTCCTTCCGCTTTTTGTTTTTCATAAAAATAAAAATATTGTTCTGCATCGTATTGTTATAAAGCAGGCTGAATTTTGCAGCGTTGCATGGCGGGGTGCCATTGGGCTTGAAATGTTTTTCGGCAAAGGCCATTTCTGAAAGGTGTTCGATCAGGTTTCCAATATCTTTACATACCAGCATTAAATCGTTTTCGTCGTCGTACAATTGGCTTTCGGCAATATATAAAAGTTGGCGCAAGGTATTGTCCAGCACATATTCGTTCCATATTTGGGTCGTCCCTATATGGCTGTAATGGTTGACCAAGCGCCTCGTTTTTGTCAAAATATTTTCTTTTTCTGAAATGTCGAGTTTAAAATTCTTTTTTTGCCATTCCCCGTTCCCCCACACCATCCGCTCCCATATATATGATTGGAAAATGGTCAGCGAGTCAAAATAAAAACAATAGAAATCGGGGAGCCCGACCGTAACGTACCAGGTCTGCACATCGGTTTCATCTTTCAGTGCGGCAATTTCATTTTCTAAAATATCCAAGTATTGGAAGGAAGAGGACTTCGACGCAAACCCGGAAAACTCTGCTTGAAAACCCCCTGCTTTTGGATAAAGGATTTTGTCAATCGGTAATCGGTAATGCTGGGAGAGGATGGCTATATCTTCTAAACTCAATGGTGTCGTTCCGTTTATCCTTTTATAAACACCGTTCTTGCTCAAACTTAAAACACCTGCTATTTCGTCTGCTAAATTTTTGCCCTCCGGTACCTGTTGCCGTATGGCACCAATGATTGCGTTTTGAAGCTGTTGGCTTGTCATCGTGTTTTGTTATTGGGTTTTGTCATAGAAACATATCGGGGTAAAAATAACAATTGCTTGATTGTTTTTCTCTTTTTGAGCAACAAATGAAAAACGTGTTGCTAAATTAGAAAAAATAGAGCGGCCTTCTCCCTTGTAAAGAAAATATATGGGCGCCAACTTTGCGCTGTTGTTTTTAAAAACGTCGGCACTTATAGATGCTGGCCATTTGTGAACACCTAAATACGATCTATCATGAAAAAATCGGTTTTTAATTTCTTTTTTTCAATATTTCAACCTCTTGCACTTTCTCTGGCCATGTTTATGTTAATTATGCCCCTTGCCATATTTGGGCAAGGCCAAGGTCAATTCAAAAACGCTATCGATATTAATTTTGGAGGTTATTTCCAGAGCAGGAACGAGCATTCTATTAATTACCTCCGCTTGTCAAAAAAAGGGTTTGCCCATTCCTTCTCCGCCACTTTTATACCGCGCGAAAAAGACATCAACCTGCCCGAAGGTGTTGCCCAACAAGAATATACAGAAATAGTAAAAAACGGTAAAACCTGGGTTTTTCTCTTTCCAACTACTTATGATAATGAAACGTCTTATGGAGAGGTTAAACCATGGAGGCAACTGAAGAAAAAAGACTATGCAAAACCCTCTTTTATATTCAAGGGCGGGCTTCAGTTTTATTTCAATAAAAAGAAAAACCTGGACGGCTTTTATTTTCCGGCAGGCATTGTTTTAGGGGCGATGAATTATACCCATTATGATTATGGGTTGAAAGAAACAATGTTGGATAAAGTGACCAAAGGTGGGGGCGGGGACATTTGGATTTTGTTTGTGGACAATACAACAACAGTCGAAACGACTTACCTGCAAGAACGGACAGTTAAAAAAACAGAAATATCGACAGGTATTATAGGCTTATATACCGGCCTCGGGTTTCGGAAAACCCTGTCCCGTTTTACATTCGATATGCAGGCAACGGGAAGTGCGGTAATGGGCTTTAACGACAGCAGCGGCAGTATAGACAGAGGCGTGGTCGGAAATGGTTTTGGTAAATTTAAATTTTCGGTCGGGTTCGCTTTTTGAAGATACATTTTTCCGGTTTTTTGAAAATATACTCTCTCTAATTTTTAACTCCATAAAACCGAACTTTAATTAATGCGAATGACGGGTTAAAAAAAAACTACTGATTTTCAGGTAATTACTTTTAAAGTTTAGTAAACGTAGATCCTAAACCTTTGAAAATCAATACTTGCAAAATTTAACCCGCCATTCGCATAATTAATAAAAATTAATTACTTATGAACAAGGACAATTGTTTTGCAGCCAATAATAAAATCCATATTTTATTATTGTTTGTGTTGTTTATTTTTTCAGGAAAGATAAATGGGGCAACGGCTTCAAGCAAAAGGAACAATATTGAAACATATATTCCAAAGAATAAAAAAGAAAAAAAAGTATTGAGAAAAATAAAAAAACTGAAAAAGAAATTGATGAAAAGAAAGGGCAAAAAAACGTTATTGACCTTTGGTATAATATTGTTGGTAGTTGGGATTTTATTTCTTTTGGTGGGAGTGGCCGCAGCTTCTTTTTGCTTGCCTGCTACCGTGGTTGCTGGCAGCGAAGCCACTTGTGGAGGCGGGGCAATAACGGCAGGGCTGATAATGCTTTTTGCAGGTTTGATAATGACAATAACTGGTGCCAATAAAAATAAAGAACAATTAAATAAAACAGATAACGGATAAATAAAAAAAACGGCTTGGCAGTTGCCAAGCCGTTTTATATTTCCAAAAATAATTACCGAAATCAATAAGCCTTCGCAAACAATATCCGCCCTTTCGATGGCTTCCCGGTCAGCACACATTTTCCTTCTTCTTCAACGGCATCGTTGGGGATGCAACGGGCAGTGGCTTTGGTCAGTTCTTTTATTTTCAGTTCCGTTTCCGTCGTGCCGTCCCAATGGGCGGATACGAAGCCGCCTTTTTCATTGAGCACAGCTTTGAAGTCATCAAAATTGTCAACGGAGGTAGTCCTTTCTTCCCGGAATCTTACGGCCCGGTCAAAAAGGTTCTTTTGTATTTCGTCCAGCAGGTCGGTGACATAACAGACGATGCCCTTTAATGGCTGGCTGGTTTTTTCTTTTGTATCGCGGCGCGCTACTTCTACCTGCCCCTTTTCCAGGTCGCGCTTGCCGATGCCGAGGCGGACGGGCACGCCGTGCAGCTCATGTTCGGCAAATTTAAATCCGGGACGTTTTTTGGGATCGGTATCGTATTTCACGGAAACCCCTTTTGCTTTTAATTCCCGCATAATCAATTCCGCCACTTCACCTATTTCTGGACTTGGTTTGGGAATAGGTACGATCACGACTTGGGTCGGTGCCAATTTAGGAGGTAGCACCAATCCGTCATCATCAGAGTGGCTCATGATGAGGCCGCCGACCAGCCGGGTGGAAACGCCCCACGAAGTGGCCCAGACGTATTCTTCTTTGTTGTTTTGGTTCAGATATTTCACGTCGAAGGCTTTGGCGAAATTTTGCCCGAGGAAGTGGGAAGTGCCTGCCTGCAATGCCTTTCCGTCCTGCATCAACGCCTCTATAGTATAGGTGTCCTCTGCGCCGGCAAAGCGTTCGTTAGCAGTTTTTACACCTTGGATGACCGGCATGGCCATCCACTCTTCAGCAAACTGGGCGTATATTTTTTGCATCAATTTGGCTTCCTCGACCGCTTCCTCGCGGGAAGCATGTGCGGTGTGCCCTTCCTGCCAAAGAAACTCGGTAGTCCGCAAAAACAAGCGGGTACGCATTTCCCACCGCACCACGTTGGCCCATTGGTTGATGAGCAGCGGGAGGTCGCGGTAGGAGTTGATCCACGTTTTGTAGGTGTCCCAGATAATGGTCTCAGAAGTAGGCCGTACCACGAGTTCTTCTTCCAGTTTGGCATTTGGGTCAACGATGAGGCCCTTGCCGTTGGGGTCGCTCATCAAGCGGTGGTGGGTGACCACGGCACATTCTTTTGCAAAACCTTCCACATGCTCTGCCTCTCGGCTGAGAAAACTTTTTGGGATAAAAAGCGGGAAGTAGGCATTGACGTGCCCCGTGTCTTTGAACATCTTGTCCAGTTGCCCTTTCATTTTTTCCCAAATGGCAAAGCCGTGCGGCTTGATGACCATGCAGCCGCGCACCGATGAATGTTCGGCCATGCTGCCGTGTTTTACCACGTCAACGTACCATTTGGAATAATCTTCTGATCTGGGAGTGATTACTTTAGCCATTGATTTTTTTTTCTGCCTGCTATTTGCTGTCAGCATTTGGCAAAAGCAAATGGCCAACAGCAAATGGCAAACAGCCCTTTTTAACATAAAAACCACCTAAAAACCTGCTTTTTGAGCAGGTTGGTGGCTTTATTAAGAAAATATTAATAGACTTTATTTTAACGGATCGTCTTACAGATGTGTTCCATTTAAAACTTTAACAGGGCTAAAATTGAATTTTATCTCCCCGTTAACAGAAAAATCGGCACAAAGCTACTAAATTCGTGTTTGTAAATTCGATTGGAGAGTCGAAGTAATTCACACTAAAAATATTTAAAAAATGAAAAAGTATAAATTTTCCGCATTGCTGGTAGTCCTTGTTGCTTTTGGCTGGTCCAACTTGGCCACGGCACAGTACGACGACCTCTATTATGACCCTGATACTGACGGTGGTTATTATTTCGACAATTCATCATCGGACGATGATTATACTTATGAAGAAGAAGATTATGATTACGACGATGATGAGTATGATTATGATGATTATGAAGACTACAGTTACCACTACACTTCCCGTATCCGCCGTTTCCACAGGCCATATTATGGGTTCAGTTATTACGATCCTGTATATGTGGACCTGGCCTATTACGACCCTTTTTACACTCCCGGCAGAACGGTTTTGATCTATGACAATTACAACCCTTATAGCTCATGGAACAGGAGGAGCGGCTGGAACTGGGGCTTCGGCTGGAATTCATGGAGCGGATCAAGCTTTTATGCGTCCTACAATCCCTGGAGAAGGAATTATTACAACCCCTGGTACGGTGGCAGGAATACCTATATAACCAACAACTATTACGGCGGTGGATATGGCGGTTACGGCGGCTACTACGGTGGCAGCAATTACAGCAGCTATTATTGCCCGCCATCTTGGGGCAGCAACAACTATGTCTATAACAACAGCACCAACAACAACTATTATGGCGCACGGACAGTAGGCAACAACCGTCCATCGGGCAATAACAACAACGTTAACAGTGGCGGCCTTTTTACTGAAAACACCGGAGGCCGTTCATCTTCAGCCCGTACTTCAAGGGGCCGAAACAATACTGGTACGACTACAAGGGGAACAACAAGCCGGGGGCGTACCCGAACCAATGTTTCTCCCGATAGCAGGAGCACCCGCAGGGCAGATGTTGACCGTCCGGGCAGGAGCAACAATGCAAAAAAAGTTGCACCAAGAACAGAAAGGAGCAACCGCTCCTCCCGAAACGGGGTAAACAGGAGCAACAGCACCCGCTCCCGTTCTGGCAACAACAGTGCAACCCACAGCCGCCGCGGTAATGATCGCTATCAAAACAGCGGTAGCCGTTCAAGTTCAAGAATAAATGGTTCTTCCAGCCGTAGCCGTTCCAGCAACCTGAACAGTAGGGGCTCTTCTTCAAGAAGCCGTTCAGGAGGCATGAACAGGGGGTCTTCCTCCAGGAGCCGCTCTGGGAGCAGCATGAGGAGCAGTGGCTCTTCCAGCCGTAGCCGTTCAGGTGGATTCAGCAGCGGTTCTTCAAGAAGCCGCAGTTCTGGAAGTAGCATGAGAAGCAGTTCTTCCAGCCGCAGTTCATCAGGAAGCAGCCGGAGCAGCAAGAGTTCTTCTTCCCGCTCACGCAGGGGGAACTAATGCACGGAACGCCTTGATTTAGTAAAGAAAGTGGGTGGGTTGGCAAACGGCTTACCCACTTTTTTTATGTAAAATAACGGCACCTTTGCGGACTTTATACTTTTGTGCTTTGCCCTGAAATGTTTATAAGCCTACCTTTAAACCCTGCCTGCCGGCAGGCGGGCATTATACCGACACACCTTTATACCGTTAAACCTTTAGAAAAACAGCCATGAAAAAATTCCTTTTTTCCTTATCTGCAATTATTGTTTTTTCAAATACAATGCTGGCGCAAAACCTGAACGACGTGCTGCGTTACTCCTTATTGGAAGTGGGGGGAACAGCGCGCTCGGTAGGCGTGGGCGGAGCAATCGGGGCCTTGGGGGCCGACTTCTCCGTACTGAGTACCAACCCTGCCGGAGCGGCTGCTTTCAGGCGCTCGGAGTTTACCTTTACCCCCACATTTGAACGTGCCACTGCCGACGGGCTGCTTGCTGGCGACGGCAACTTTTTGCGGGAAGACAGCAAGTCCAATTTCAATCTGAACAACATCGGCATCATCTTTTCTGGCCGCCCGCTCGACTCCAAATGGCGCACCGCCGTGTTTGGGATCGGCATCAACAGAATGGCCAATTTCCATCAGAATATTTTTTACGAAGGCAGTACTTTTGGCTCTATCACCGACCGTTGGTGGGAGTTGGCGGGCACCTTGCCCGAAGGGCAATTGGATCAATTTGAGGCAGCGCCTGCCCTTGCGGCGGAGGCGCTTTATGACTATGACCCGCAGCTCGGTTACCTGACCGACTTTTTGGATGCCGATGAGCAGCCCGGCAGTTTTTTGGTGGACAAGTCGCAACGGATCGAGCGCAAAGGTTCGATCAACGAACTGGCGTTCACCTATGCCGGCAATTATGATGAAAAACTCATGATCGGTGCGACCCTCGGCGTTCCGATCCTGAAATACGAAGAGACGAAAACTTATATCGAAACAGATGAAAGCGACCGCGTACCTTTTTTTGAATCGCTTGAATTTAAAGAAAGCCTGAAAACAACTGGTGGTGGCATCAATTTGAAATTGGGAATGATCTATCGGCTCAGTCAAATGGTGCGCTTCGGTTTGGCCATCCACACGCCGACGAGTTTTGGCTTGGAAGACAACTTTTCTACCTCGACAAAATATGAATTTGACCTTGGGCAGGGAGGGGAAACGAGAGAGGGCAATTCCCCCGAATCCAATTTTGAATACCGCATCAGGACACCCTGGCGGCTCATCGGCAGCGGCGGGGTCATCATCAATAAAAAGGGTTTTTTGAGCGCGGAGTTCGAGTTTGTGGATTACACTTCTTCGCGTTTCAATTTCAACAGCACCGACAATCAGGGCGACCTTGATTATGAGCAAGAATTGAACGACCAAATCGCCAATGAACTCGGCTCTACCGTAAATATGCGTTTGGGCGGAGAGTATGCTTTGGATCAATTCCGCTTGCGGGCAGGCTTCACTTTGACCCCCTCTCCGTATGAGACGGGCGGCGATACCAATACTACTTTCAGTGTAGGGGCAGGTTATAGGGGGCAAGAATTTTTCATTGACCTTGCATACAAGCGGCTTTCCAATCAATCCAATTACAAGCCTTACCTGCTCAGTACCGGCCTGCAAAACTTGGAACAGTCGGTCAGCATTGATGAGCAGCGGGACCGTTTTATGGTTACGCTCGGGTTTAAACTTTAGTGGGTATAATTATTTCTCAAGGCTGTTTTTTCTGAAAGGACAAACTGCTATTTGTTTTACAATGCTTGTAATTGCTTTTGCGAAGTTGTAATAACAGAGCAGTATTAGGGATTCCATTTCAGGTTAGGGATTCCTAATCTTTTTCTTATCAACAATCACATCCCTCATTCTTTTAAAGTGGGTTATGGATAGCATTCTCCTTGCCCATTCTTTCTTTCTTACTCTCAAGTTCATAAACCTTAAACCAATAAAAAAAAGCTTCTGGATTAGATTTTTTAAGTTTGTTCAACCTTGTGTAAAATGGTTGTTCGATAACCCAATCTTTAATTTCCAATGGGTCAGTAAATCATTCAAATGATGTTTTGCCATATTCAATTAATTTTGCTAAATAAGCTGCTTTTGCAGCATGTGCTATGGCTTTTTCAATATGATAATTTTCAGAAAAGATAAAGGCTTTTGCTTTGGAAATTCCTTCTTGCAAAATTTTAAAATTTGCACTCCCATCTTTTCCGCGAGTAGAGGTAGTTAGGGCAGTTTGAAAAATATCATCCAACACTAATTGACTATTCTCTTCCATATATCGATATGATAATTCTGTAAGCGCAAATTTCTTAAACGTGGTAGCTATGGTCTCTAAATCATCAGCATTGTCAAAAATATTCCCTATGTCGTATAATTGTTTAATTATCTCCATCGCTTTGCTTTGTCCTCCTTTCTCATAAGGAATACCTGTTGTTTCAGGAGCGAAAGCAGTCATTTTATCACCCAACAAATCTTCAAATGAAGGAACTGAAACTTTAATGGGGTCTCCTTCATGAATTACAAATGTGGAGTCAATATCAATGTCTTCAATGCTCTTATATTGGACTTCTTCAAAAAGAATATCCAACAAAATATTGTCCTCTTTTCTTCCGCTGTTATAGCTCGGTTTGTAAAAGAATTTATAATGGGCCTTTTCTATATCATAGCCTTTTTTTCGTTCATGCAATTCTACTTTTGTAAATCCTTTATCCAGCGCAAAACTTTCCAGTTTTTCTTTTAAATATCTATCCTTCTTTGGAATAATGATGTCAATATCAATCGAAAGTCTTTTGGTTGAGCCTAATTTTAACATCAATGAAGTGCCTCCCTTAAAAACAAAACCTAACCCACTCTCAGCAAGTCCCTCTAATAACAATAAAGCACGAATCACTTTTTCAATAAGCGCAGGGTCTGCTTTTCGGTTTTTAGCAGATACTTCTTTTATCCATTTTGGGTTTAATGATTGTTTGCTTACCATTTTTTGTTTTTGGCAAAAAATCAATTATACTTCATCAGTTATATTTTTGGATTTTTTGGGTAGCGTATTTTGTGCCTGAACGAGGCTCCGATGTAAAATCGGGATAAACTTCAAGCGCAGGCATAGCCTAAGCTATGGCGAGCATTTTCTCCAAAGGAGTCCCGTGGACAACAAAGTTCAGGTGCAAAAGACGCAGCCAAAAAACCCAAAAATCAAACTGATGAAGTATAATGCCGGTTTACAGTTTTTATTATTTTCAACACTTCAGCTTTCTTTTTACGCCTATCGGCATACCTCAGCAATTTACTTTCATTAATGGTGTATTTCTCAAAAGCTCGCTGGAAAATATTATGTAACTCATATCCTTGATAATAATAGAAAAGGTCTTTACCATATATGAGGTCAACTAATATTTTTTCTACAGTTACCGTAGGAATATTGCTCAGCTTCTGCAAAGGGGCTTCGGAGATGAGGTTTTGGACTACGATGATATTTTTCAATTCTAATAAATAATTCTCAACAATATTCTTGTCAGGTTTAAGATAA
>DROJ01000207.1 GCA_011321935.1 Bacteroidota bacterium
AGTTGCTACCATTTTAATAATTTTTACCAAAAATAAACATTAAACATCATAGTTCAAAACACTCCCCAGCCACTTCTCCGCCTCTGCTACCGTCATCCCTTTCCGCTCCGCGTAATCTTCAACTTGGTCTTTTGAAATCTGGCCTATCGTAAAATACTTGCTTTCGGGATGCGAAAAATACCAGCCGCTCACCGAGGCCGCCGGGTACATCGCACAGCTTTCCGTCAGTTCCATGCCCGTGTTTTCCTGCACGTTCAGCAGCTTCCACAAAGTCCGTTTTTCGGTATGTTCGGGGCAGGCCGGATAGCCCGGTGCGGGGCGGATGCCCTGGTATTTTTCTTTAACAAGCGCCCCGTATTCGAGCGCCTCGTTTTGGGCGTAGCCCCAAAATTCTTTGCGCACCCGTTCGTGCATCCTTTCGGCCAATGCCTCGGCCAAGCGGTCGGCAAGGGATTTCAATAAAATGGCATTGTAGTCGTCGTGGTCGGCCTCGAATTTTTTTACCCATTTTTCGATGCCGATGCCAGCCGTTACAGCAAAGGCTCCGATGTAGTCCGGATTTCCAAATCCGGCTTTCGGTAAAATAAAATCCGACAAGCATATATTCGGCTTCCCTTCCGCATATTTTGCTTGCTGTCGCAAAAAATGCAGCCTTGCCAGCACCTCTTTATCTTTTTCGGAAAAATAAATTTCCACGCTGTCGTTTTCCAGCGCATTGGCGGGAAACAGGCCGATCACCGCTTTTGCCCTCAGCCACTTTCCGTCAATGATTCGGCGCAACATAGATTGGGCATCGTTGAACAGTTTTTTCGCCTCCCCCCCTGTTTTTTCATTTTCAAAAATAGCGGGGTATTTGCCCTTCATCTGCCAGCTTGAAAAGAAGGGCGTCCAGTCAATGTAACTGCTCAACTCCTCCAAGCTATAATCATCGAAAACCTTGATTCCCAATATTTTAGGCTTGGGCGGCTGGTAGCCTTCCCAATTGATTTTGACTTTGTTCTGCCTTGCTTTTTTTAGGGAAATATATTTTTTGGAAGTAGTCCGGTTGGCGCGCTGCACCCTTATTTTTTCATAACCGGCCCTCGTCTGAATGATGAAATTATTTTTGGCATTTTCATCCGAAGAAATCAAAGTAGAGGCAACGGCCACGCTGCGCGAAGCATCCAAGACATGGACAACCGGCCCTTTGTACTGCGGCTCTATTTTCACGGCAGTGTGGGTCTTTGAGGTCGTTGCGCCTCCGATCAAAAGCGGCATGCTAAAGCCCTGGCGCTGCATCTCTTTGGCCACGTGGACCATCTCGTCGAGAGAAGGAGTGATGAGTCCACTGAGGCCGATCATGTCCACTCCCTCCTTCTTTGCTTCGTCCAAAATCTTTTGCGCGGGCACCATCACGCCGAGGTCAATTACTTCATAATTGTTGCAGCCCAGTACCACGCCGACGATGTTCTTGCCAATGTCGTGTACGTCGCCTTTTACGGTGGCCATCAGGATTTTCCCTTTTGCCGAGCCTCCGCCCGCCGCTTTTTCAGCTTCGATAAAGGGGGTCAGGTGCGCCACCGATTTTTTCATCACACGGGCAGATTTTACTACCTGCGGTAGAAACATTTTGCCGCTGCCAAAGAGGTCGCCGACCACGTTCATGCCGTCCATCAGCGGGCCTTCGATGACCTGAATGGGATGTTCAAATTTCAGGCGGGCCTCCTCGGTATCTTCCACAATGAACTCGGTGATGCCTTTTACGAGGGCATATTCGAGGCGTTTTTCGACGGGGGCTTCCCGCCAAGTCAGGTCTTTTTTGACTCCCGAAACGCCGTTGCCTTTTACCGTTTCCGCAATTTCCAGCAGGCGGTCAGTGGCATCTTCCCGCCGGTTGAAAATGACATCTTCCACGCGTTCGAGCAGGTCTTTTGGTATCTCTGCGTAAATCTCCATCATGCCTGCATTCACGATGCCCATGTCCATGCCCGCTTGGATGGCGTGGTACAAAAACGCAGCGTGCATGGCCTCCCGTACTCTGTTATTTCCCCTAAAACTAAAAGAAAGGTTGCTCACCCCTCCGCTGATTTTCACCCCCGGACAGCGCTCTTTTATTTGGCGGGCAGCCTCGATGAAGTTGATCGCATACTCGTTGTGTTCTTCGATGCCCGTTGCGACAGCAAAAATATTTGGGTCAAAAATGATGTCTTCGGGAAGGAAGCCGACCTCGTCCACCAAAATTTTGTAAGCCCTCGCGCAGATCTCCACCTTCCGTTCGATGGTATCGGCCTGCCCCTCTTCGTCGAAAGCCATGACCACGGCGGCGGCCCCATAGCGGCGCACCAATTTGGCGTGGTGGATGAAGGATTCCACGCCTTCTTTCATGGAAATGGAATTGACGATGCACTTGCCCTGCACACATTTCAGCCCTGCCTCGATGACCTCAAATTTGGAGCTATCAATCATCACGGGCAGCTTCGCAATGTCGGGTTCGGCCATCACGAGGTTGAGGAACTTGGTCATGGCGGCCTTGCTGTCGAGCAGTCCTTCGTCCATGTTCACGTCAATTATTTGGGCGCCCCCGTCCACTTGTTGCTGCGCAACGGAGAGGGCTTCTTCGTAATTGTTTTCTTTTATCAAACGGGCAAATTTGCGGCTGCCCGTCACGTTGGTGCGCTCGCCCACGTTGACAAAATTGGTGTTCGGCCGCAGCACCAAAGGTTCGAGGCCGGCGTACATGCTATAACCGAGCTTCGGCGTTTTGACCCGCGGCTTGCCAATTTTAGCGACATGCTGGGCCATGTGCCGGATGTGGTCGGGCGTAGTGCCGCAGCAGCCGCCGACGATATTGACAAAGCCACTTTCCACAAAGTCATCTATAAAATCGCACATCTCGTGCGGCGTCTGATCGTACTCGCCAAATTCATTGGGCAGGCCGGCATTCGGGTAGGCATGGACGTAGCAATCGGCAATGGCTGCGAGGTCTTCGAGGTGGGGGCGCATTTCCTTTGCGCCGAGGGCGCAATTCAATCCCACGCAGAACGGCTTGGCATGTTTTATTGAAATCCAAAATGCCTCGACAGTCTGACCACTGAGGGTACGCCCGCTTGCATCGGTGATGGTGCCAGAAATCATGATGGGCAGCTTGGTGCCCGTTTCATCAAAATATTTGTCAATCGCAAAAAGCGCCGCTTTGCAATTGAGGGTATCGAAAATGGTCTCCACCAGCAGGATGTCCACCCCACCGTCAACGAGGCCGCGCACTTGGTCGTAATAGGCGTTCATCACTTCGTCAAATGTCACTGCGCGGAAACCGGGGTCGTTCACGTCGGGCGAAAGGGAAAGTGTTTTGTTGAGCGGGCCGAGGGCACCTGCCACGAAGCGGGGCTTTCCGGGTGTATTTTTGGTCATTTCCGTGGCCGCTTTTTTGGCCACTTTTGCGGAAGCGAAATTGAGTTCATAGGCCAGTTCTTGCATATCGTAATCGGCCATGGCAATGGCCGTTGCACTAAAAGTATTGGTCTCGATAATGTCCGATCCCGCCTCCAGGTACTCCCGGTGGATGGCCTCGATGATGTGCGGCTGCGTGATGGACAGCACGTCGTTGTTGCCCTTAATGTCGGTGTGGAAATCTTTGAAGCGCTCGCCCCGGTAGTCTTCTTCGGCAAGTTTGTAGCGCTGTATCATGGTGCCCATGGCGCCGTCGAGTATCAAAATGCGCTCTTTGATGGCGTTCTCTAAAGTCTTGTTCATCAATTATTTATATTTTGGAAGGAAATGCTTTTGGTTGGATTTTGTTTTGGTTTTAGGATTGAATTTTTGGGAGGGCAAAGGTAGGGGAATGGGGAGGGGATTTGCAAGTGGAAGGGTGCTTGCAAAGATGTCAAAAAAATGAGGTTATGATTTTAAATTCAAAAGGTCAATTCGGTGAAGGTTCATGCGGTCACCGTCAAGCAGTTGTTCGATGGGTTCTTTAATGTCCATTTCTTTGGCCAGGCTTTCAAGCCTTTTCCAGTCGGTACCATTATATCCCTGCTCGCTTATCAGGTCTTCCACAGACACCCCATTCCTTAATGGTCGGACAGCTTGCCCGACAGGGTCATCTGGCGGGAGGTACTGCAATGGGGGCACTTGCACAATAGTCCCGTTTTGCTCCTGACCACTGTCCTTGACTTCCTGAACAGAAACGTAATTCAACGTTTTCAGGAAGTCCAGAAATGCCCGGAGGTATTGGTTGTCTATGGTGATTTTTATTTCTGACATGGTATTCTATTTTACCTTAACATTTATTCCAAAAGTCATACAAAACTACAGCAAGGACACACGATGGTTTCCCAATATTTTTTCGTCCGTAAGCCCCTTTTCGTCCCAAACCTTATCGGCAAGGTCGGTTGCCTTGTCCATAAAGTACTGCGCCAATAAGCGCCTGATTTCCAATAAATCCTTTTCTGGCACGCGGCGGGCGTACAGTTTGAGGAGTTCCAATTATAAATTGGTAAATGGTTGCGGTATATCTTGGACTGTCATAAAAATCTAATTTTAGCGAAAATACGGATTTTTTCTTTTTCCTGAAATATCCACCGGATGAAAACATCTGTTATGTCAGGATGGGTTTTCATGTTGGCAAAGTTAGTTTTTTTTGGGTACTGCCTTGGCACGACATTCTCGACAGCATATTATATTTGCCCGAAAAACAGGAACATGACACTCCACTTAACAGACCGCCAACTCGAAATTCTCGTCCTAATGGTTTACATCGGAAGGTACTATATGAGCATCGTCGAAAACCCCGAAACAATGAACCCGGAGGAAGGTGAAATCATCCATTTTGAGGACAAAATATACCAGTTCGCCCATAAGTCCGAAAATTGTTCCCACCTCGTGGAACCAGGCGGCCCCGCAGGAAGCAGGCTTTCCGTCAGCCTCGACATGGAGCGCCGTGCCCTCGACATCCTCCACCGGGCTGACCAAGATTGGCTCATTGGTGTCCTCGCCACGAGTATGGCCCGCCGTGACCTTAATGACAAATATGGCAAAACCGTGGTCAAGGAAATGGAAAACAATGATTGGACAAAATACAGCCGCCTCATGGAAGTGGCCATGGAGCCTTATGAAAAAGAAATCGGGGAAAACGGGCTGGACAATTTGAGGTTTGTGCCGCCAGAGGAATGAGGGGGCAGTTGGAGGTATTTTCTACCTCGCCTCCAACAACCGTTTCCTTTCCTCCCAATCCGGCATATACTTCGTTTTTAAATCATAAAAAGCGGGGCTGTGGTTGTGTATTTTCAAATGGCAAAGTTCATGCACCATGACATAATCAATACAATAAACGGGTGCCTTAATTAATTCGGGGTTTATAAAAATTTTGCCCTCCGGGGTGCAGCTTCCCCAACGTTTTGGCATCCGCCTCAATTCCAGTTTTGGGTATTCTATATTTTCGTGTTTCATCTCTTCAAAACATATATCGAGGCGTTCCCGAAATTTTTTCAAAGCATGTTTAATGTACCATTTATCCAAAAGTGCCTTTATTTTTTTCCGCTCTTTTGTTTTGCTTTTTATAATAAAAAAACCACCTTTCATTTTCACTTCACCGGCTTCGCCAAATTCAACTTTGAGCCGATAGGAGCGGCCCAGATATTTATGCGTTTCTCCGCTCACATATTCTCTCGGAGCTTCGAGCCGTTTTATATTATTAAAATAATCTTTTTGTTTAACAATCCATGAAGCCCGCTTTAATACTTTCTTTTTAATGGCTTCCATTTCTGAATTATATGGAGCTATTATTATTACAAGCCCATCGGGATATACATTGATGCCCAGTGTTTTCCGGTCGGTATATTTGATTTCAAAATCAATAGTAATTGTTCCGTATTCGATAGTTTCCATCAATAGTTTTTTTTTACGAGGCGATGCCTTTGTGGGGGAACGGCGG
>DROJ01000208.1 GCA_011321935.1 Bacteroidota bacterium
CGATTGCCAACGGCGACACCCTTTCCCACCCCTTCCCCATCGACCTTTCGAGCGCCGACGACAAACTGGTGGAAGTACGGGCGCAAATCACCGGCGACCAAGTGGGGGCCAATGATGCCTTCGGCAAAATGTTTTATAATGTCCTCGTCAGCCAAAGCAGTTTTCCATATTGCGAAGATTTTGAATCCGGCCCCGGGCTGTGGCGTTCGGGCGGCACCAATTCTTCGTGGGCACATGGCACGCCCTCGGGCAGCACCATCAATGCGGCATCGGGCGGCACGAAGGCTTGGGCCACCAACCTTTCGGGCAACCACAATCAAAATGAAGAATCGTGGCTGCTCAGTCCATGCTTTGATTTCCCGCCCACTTTTTTTGGCAAAATCACTTTCGATATCTGGTATGAAACCCAAAGCAGTGTGGACGGGCTGAAACTGCAATATTCCATCAATGGCGGCGAGGAATGGGTCACGGAAAGCATCCAGTCGAATGGCCACAACAGCCCGGCCATTTCCAGTTTCGCCGCCTATGACACCCAAGAAGGCTGGTCGGGAAGCACGGGCAAATGGGTGTCGGCACAGGCCTTCATCAGCCCGTCGGGGGCACCGAATGTGCTTTACCGTTTCGTTTTTGCCTCCGACGGAAGCACGGCGGGCGAGGGCGTGGCCATCGACAATATCTGTATTTTCGACGTGGACTCGAACCCCATATTTTTTGGAAATGGCTGTGATACCATGACCGTCAAAGGGGTGAACGGTTTTTCCCAGTTCCACCTCTTCGACAGGCAGGGCAGTTTCGGCGCATACCTCAGCCCGAACGGGAACGACCTCGGCACCGTCACCCTCGAAGTGAACGACATGGCCTCCGTGCCACAGGCGGCGAACAATGTTTTTTATATTCCCCGGTATTTCAATTTCACCTGTGCGGGCGGGGCGGACTGCCCCTCCTCGGGCAACTTCCCACAGGGCACCGTGACGGTGGGTTTTTATTTTGAAAACAATGAACTGAACGACTATAATGCCTCGGCCGGGGGCACCTATACTTTTGGCCAATTGAACGCCACCCATTTTGACGGCACCAACGAAAACTGCACCCTGAACGACAACGGGGCGGGCACCTATGCCCCGATTTTAAGTGCGGCCATTTCCAGTCAAAGCTATAATAACATGACGGGGTTCACCCTTGAATTTGAGGCCAATAAATTCTCGGAATTTGGTTTTCACGGCACGACAGGGGTTTTGCAGCCTGCCAGTCCACTGCCGCTCGAACTGCTTTCTTTTTCTGGTAAAAAACTCGAAAAAAGCAACCTGCTTGAATGGCAGACGGCAAGCGAGGAGAACGTGGAATGGCATGTGCTCGAACGCTCCGCCGACGCTAGGGGATGGATGGAAATTGCCCGTTTGCCCGCCGCTGGGTTTTCCGAAGAAAAACAAGGCTACCAATACGAGGACAAAGCGCCGCTCCAATCGGCTTACTACCGCCTGCGCAGCCTTGATTTTTCTGGTGAAATGTCTTTTTCAAAAACCATCTCGCTTGTGCGGGAAGCAGGGCAAACGGGTATCTCTTCCGTCTTTCCGGTACCCACCGAGGAGGGCGTCAATGTTCAGTTTCAGGTGCAAGAGGAGGGTGCTGCGCAATTTCAGGTGAGCAGCCTCACCGGGCAGGTTTTATTTTCAAAAAATGTATTTGCGGAAGCGGGGGCCAACTCGGTAGCGCTGTCTTTGGAGGCACTGCCGGCGGGCGTTTATTTTTTGCAAATGAAAATGGGCAACGTTTTTTATGAACCTGTGAGGGTGGTGAAGTTTTGAGTTATGAGTTATGAGTTGTTGAGTTATGAGTTATGAGTTATGAGTTTTGAGTTGTTGAGTTATGAAAACGAATATTTTATCAGAACTTCGGTTTTCAATTTCACAATTTCTCAATTTCATAATTTCACAATTTCACAATTTCTCAAACTTTATGGCATTAATAAAATCAGTCCGCAACTACACTCCGCAGCATGGCAAAAACTGTTATTTCGCAGAAAACGCGACCATCATCGGCGATGTCATTATGGGCGACGAATGCAGTGTTTGGTTTCAGGCCATCGTTCGCGGCGACGTGAACAGCATCCGCATGGGCAACAAAGTGAACGTGCAGGACGGGGCGATCATCCACTGCACTTACCTGAAAGCAGCGACCAATATCGGGAACAATGTGAGCATCGGACACCGGGCAATAGTGCATGGCTGCACGGTGCATGACAATGTGCTGATCGGGATGGGGGCCATTATTATGGACCATGCGGTAGTGGAGGAAAATTGCCTGATAGCGGCGGGGGCAGTTGTTTTGGAAAATTCGCATTTGGAGGGAGGCCACATTTACGCGGGCGTACCTGCCAGAAAGATAAAACCCATTTCACCGGAGCAGTTCAAAGATTCGGTGCAGCGCATTGCCAACAACTACGTGATGTACGCGGGGTGGTTTAAATAGGTGTAACGGTTTACAGGTTTATAGGTGTAACGGGCGGCAAAGTATGGCAGCCGTTATACCTATAAACCTGTAAACCTGTAAACCTGTAAACCTATAACCTGTAAACCGTTGTACCTGCTTAGTTCAAAGAAAAAACAGGCGACTCGCCGTTCACGGCATTGTACAAGGTCAGCATGTTGATATTGAAATCCATGAAGCGGGTGAGGGGGAGTTCGAAGAGCAGGTCTTTGACTTCCGTTTCGTTGTTTGCGGAAACAACTGCCCACATTTTGGAGTGGTCGAGGGAGAGGGCATAGTTGATCAATTTACCTTCCCTGAAAAGTTTGTCGATCTTGGACCTTTGTTGAGGGATGAGTTTTAGAAAGTCTTCGGATAGGAGCTGCGGTAGTTTGAAATCTACCATATATTGAAATTCCTTTGTCATCAGTAATGGTGTTAAATTGTAAGTTGAATGGTTGATTTGAATGAGCGAAATATAGTGTTCCGTTCAACTTAGTGCTTGTGTGTGTAATTTTCTGAATTGGCCGCAAATGTAAAAGAAAAAAACAATTAAGAAGTTAATAGACTATTAAGATTTTAAATACGTCATTTTGGTATTTTTTAAGCCGCTGGTTATCAATTTTTTAGGCTGAAAAAATGTATTTATACTTTATCTGGAGGGCTTGTTCTTCAAAATAATGTTGTCGATCAGGCGTATTTCCCCCAACCTTACCGCGGTACATGCTACCGCAAAACCGACCTCATCGAAGCGGTCTATGGGCATCAGTGTTTTCCCGTTTACGACCCTAAAATATTCAGGCTCCATGCCGGGGATGGCGAGCATCCTCAAAGCTTCGTCTTCTATCTGCTTTGGGCTCCGGGTGCTTGTTTTATCCCTAGCTGCTTTCAGCGTGCGGTATATGTTCGGGGCGAGGCGTCTCTGTTCTTTTGTCAGGCGCACATTGCGGCTGCTCATGGCGAGCCCGTCTTCTTCCCGGACGATGGGACAGACAACAAGCTGGGTGCTGGACTCCATTTGTTCGAGCATGCTTTGTACGATGGTTGCTTGCTGGAAGTCTTTTTGCCCCATAAAAAGCTGGTCCGGGTCCACTATGTCCAGCAGCCTGCTGACCACCTGTGCCATGCCCTGAAAGTGGCCGGGGCGCTTGGCCCCCTCCATCAGTTTGTCGAGGTTGCCAAAGTCAAAGGTTCGTTTTGGCTGGTAATTTTTCGGATAGATTTCTTCGACGTGCGGCATAAAAAGCAATTGGCACCCAGCTTCGCAAAGCAGGGATATGTCCTTTCCGGGAGTGCGCGGGTATTTTTTCAGGTCGGCACTTTCGTTGAACTGGGTGGGGTTCACAAAAATACTGCAAACGGTGATGTCGGTATCGGCAACAGACCGGTCAATGAGGGACAGGTGGCCTTTGTGCAGGGCGCCCATGGTAGGCACGAAACCGATTTTACTGCCTTTCGCCCTTTCTTTTTCGAGGTGGGATCGGAGTTCTTCGACTTGTTTGAATAAAATCATAAGGTGTAAGCTGTGTCCAAGTTGGGTCGGGGCTGCTTTGAAGAATGATGAGGGGCGAAATTAGGCCATTTTATCAAAAATGAAACTGAAAAAAGGATTTTGCAAACCTTGTTAGTTCCTTTAATAAATTAAGGAAAAGGACTATGTATTTGAATATTATCGGGTTACGGGTTCTATAAATATAAATGTGAGAGAAACGTTGAGGTTTCCACTTTGTTTTTTATTATCTTTGCGGACTATTTTGAAAAAGTCAAAATAAAATTTGTGAATAAACATTGAGAATTGATATGACTGATAAGAAGAAAGTTCTTTTCGTGACCCAAGAAATGGATCCGTTCACCGCCCTTTCAGAAATTTCGGACATTGTCCGAAAATTGCCTGAATATGCCCAGAATAACAAGATGGAGATCAGAGTGTTGATGCCGAAGTACGGCACTATCAACGAAAGACGCCACCGGCTCCACGAGGTAGTAAGGCTCTCCGGTATGAACATTATCGTTGACGACGACGATTTCCCGCTCATCATTAAAGTTGCTTCCATACCAAATGCCCGGATGCAGGTTTATTTCCTCGACAACGAGGATTTTTTCAAGCGCAAGTCTGTTTTTACCGATGATAAGGGAACGCCCTTTAAAGACAACCCTGACCGGATGATCTTCTTTTGCAAGGGGGTCATAGAGACGGTAAGGAAATTTGGTTGGCCGCCGGACATAGTGCATTGCCACGGCTGGATGACCAGTTTGATCCCTGTTTTTATCAGGGAGGCATACAAGACCGAGCCTTTGTTCCACAATTCTAAGATCATATATTCGGTGTACAACAATGCTTTGGATAAATCCTTTCCGGATTCCTTTCTCGAAAAAGCATCTATCAACAATATGGACGAGGAAGATATGAGGGCATACATGAACGGGAGCGGTGTTACCCTCGACAAAGGGGCCATCGCTTTTTCAGATGCGCTGATCCGCGGCAGCGAAGAGCTACCCGAAAGCCTCGAAAATTTGCTTGCATCGACAGACAAGCCCATCCTTGAGTACAAAAATGAAGACGAGTACCTCGGTGCTTACCTTGATTTTTACCATTCCCTTCTTGTCGAAGAAGAAGAAGCCGTGGAACAATAAATATCAAAAACAAGAGCAGTTGGTCAGCCCGTTCGCAGTATTTGGGTTTGCCGGCTGCTCTTGCTATTCCATACAACTTTTCACTTACCTGAATACTCTCTTTCCTTGTTATTCTTATTTGTTAAGCAATTTTGGAAAAGTGGAAAAATAGATTGAACTCGTCGGTTTTATAAATGCTTGGTTTTCAGCATAATAATACTTGCCCATTTTAATTTTCACTTCTTTCCCAAGGAAATTTTTCGAATGAAATATATTCAACCTTTTTTTATCCTGATGTTGGGGCTGTCCCTTTTTACCAATAGCGCCTGCAATGACCCCACCGTGATTGGTTCTGACCTGTTGACAGGAGACCAGTTGGGCATTGGCTTCACCGACACAGTCACGTTTCGTTCTTATAATAAATTTGTTGATTCCATAGCTACCCATGTCCCCGATCAATTTAATGCGGGGATATTCCCGGTGGGGAATTTTGCAGACCCTATTTTTGGAATGACCCGTTCGAGCGTTTATTCTGAGGTCACCCTGAATTTTACGTTTCCCCGTTTCAGCCCTCCCTTTTCTAAACTGGATTCGGTGGTGCTTTCTTTGCCGTACCAAACTGACCGGGTTTATGGTGATACGACCGAAGTTTATTCCCTGGAAATTTATGAAATAATAGAAGATTTCCCTGAATCAACATTGTATTCCAATCAGGATTATGCAGTCGGGGATTTGATCGGAAAGATAGATTTTGTACCGGCGATAAGCGACTCGGTGATTTTGGATTTGCCTGGGCAAGGCACAACGACTACCGAACCTCCCCAGGTGAGGATCCCCCTAAACCTGAGCGGCTTCGATACCAAGCTGTTCACTGCCGACCCTGCTGTTTTTGATTCCATCGCACTGTTTGAAGACTTTTTTAAGGGCTTTTATGTAAAGGCCGTTTCGACCAATAATGGGATGTTGAGTTTTAATTTTAAATCGACCGATGCGGGCATCAGGGTTTTTTATCACGAGGATACCAGTTTTTTCAATTATCACTTCCCCGTTTTTGGAGGGAGCATTGTTGCTGCGCATTTCGAGCATGATTATGACGGAAGCATTGACATGTCTAAATTTGTGGGCGAAGATGCTGAATACACGGACAGCCTTTTGTTTTTGCAGGGAATGTCGGGCACTGATTTTGTCTTGGAATTCCCTTACGTGACCAGCCTTGAGGACAAACTTGTCAATAAAGCCGAGCTTGAACTCCCGATCATACTCCTCCCTGATGATGATCCCGTTAACGGCCCCCTGGAACAAATAATAGCTTATGAAATATTTGAGGACGGTACTTTCAGGCAGGTAGATGATGTGGATTTTGCGATCAACAGGGCAGGGCCTGAAAGCTTTAGCGATATCTTTGGCGGCACTGTGGAACCTGACGATGTTTACCGATTGAATATTTCCGTTCATTTCCAAAACATGATAAGAGGAGCAGTGACCAATAAAATGCTCATTCGGACAACGCCTAAAAAGGGACAGGCTGCCCGTGTTGTTTTAGGAGGGCCGCAAAATGGTTTTTCTGCCGCAAAGTTAAACCTCACTTTTACGAACCTTTAGCTTGCTTGAAACCTTCCCCATAGATTAAGTCTTAAATTCTCATTCACTAACCAAATATCAACAACAATTATGTGCGGAATTGTCGCTTACATTGGAACACAACAGGCTTACCCCATCTTGATAAAAGGCCTCCAAAGACTCGAATACAGGGGCTACGATAGTGCAGGGATCGCCCTCCTCAACGGGAACCTCAACATTTACAAGAAAAAAGGAAAAGTCAATGACCTGATCAGCTTTGTCGAGGACAAAAACGTGGATGCCACTTGTGGCATCGGCCATACCCGCTGGGCCACGCATGGCAAGCCGGATGACTTAAATGCCCATCCGCATATTTCTGGCAACGGGCGTTTGACATTGGTCCACAACGGCATCATTGAAAATTATGCCTTGCTCAAAGAAGCCCTCAAAAACGAGGGGCATGTATTCCATACCCAAACTGATACGGAAGTCTTGGTCCACTTGATTGAAGAAGTGCAAAAAAGGAACAAGCTGCCCATTGAGGAAGCGGTCAGGGAAGCCTTGACACAAGTGGAAGGGGCTTATGCCATCGTAGTCATTGACAAAGAAGACCCGGGCAAACTGGTGGGCGCACGCAAAGGCAGCCCGTTGGTGATCGGTATCGGCAACGATGGTTTTTTCCTCGCTTCTGATGGAACGCCCATTGTGGAACACACTAAAAAAGTAATATATTTAGAGGACGAACAGGTGGCCGTGGTCAGGAGAAACGGAGATTATGAAATAAGGACCATCAATAATGAAATCCATACCCCGTTCATTGATGAACTGACCATGGAAATCGGGCGGATGGAAAAGGATGGCTACGATTATTTCATGCTCAAAGAAATCCATGAGCAGCCAAGGACCATTGCTGACGCCATGCGGGGAAGGATCAATGCTGAAAAAAACCTGATCCGTTTGGACGGATTAGATGATTTCAAGGGGCAGATTGATGCCGCAGAGCGGTTTATCATTGTTGGCTGCGGTACTTCTTGGCATGCTGGGCTGATCGGCAAATACCTTTTCGAAGATTTGGCGAGGATCCCCGTGGAAGTAGAATATGCTTCTGAATTCAGGTACCGGAACCCCGTTGTCAAGTCAAGTGATGTGGTCATTGCCATTTCACAATCAGGCGAAACGGCCGATACCTACGCCGCCCTCGAACTGGCCAAAAAACAGGGGGCTTTCCTTTACGGAGTGGTCAATTCGGTCGGCTCGTCCATTACCCGTTTAACGGATGCGGGCTCCTATATACATGCAGGCCCGGAAATAGGGGTTGCCTCGACCAAAGCATTTACCGGACAAGTGACTTTGCTGACTTTGATGGCCATAAAAATAGCCAGGGAACGCAACCAAATATCCGAAGAACACTATTCTAAACTGCTGCATGAATTTGAAAAGATACCGGCGAAGGCGAAGAAAGTAATGGAACTGGA
Organism: Bacteroidota bacterium; assembly: GCA_011321935.1. Taxonomy (GTDB): domain Bacteria; phylum Bacteroidota; class Bacteroidia; order Chitinophagales; family Saprospiraceae; genus UBA6168. Next base: position 8,115 of record DROJ01000208.1, read on the forward strand.
CGATAAAATAAAATACATCGCTTCAGAAATAAAAGATTCGCCCAATGCGCTGTACCTCGGCAGGGGCTTTAATTTTCCGGTGGCTTTGGAAGGTGCTTTGAAGTTAAAAGAAATTTCATATATCCATGCGGAGGGCTATCCCGCCGCTGAGATGAAACATGGCCCCATCGCCCTGATTGACGAGAACATGCCGGTCATTGTCATTGCAACCAACAAAAGCCTGAACGAAAAAATCGTTTCAAATATCAAACAGGTCAAGGCACGTAAGGGCATTGTGATAGCAGTGGTTACCGAAGGGGACAAAAATATTGGAGAAATTGCGGATTATACAATCGCCATTCCTGAAACGGAAGAACCTTTTTCTCCTCTTCTTTCGGTCATCCCCTTGCAGTTGCTGTCCTATCACATCGCTGTCATGAGAGGCTGCAATGTGGACCAGCCCCGCAACTTGGCCAAGTCTGTCACCGTTGAATAGTGAATAGCCGTGATGCAAATATTAGTATTCAACACTTAAATCTTTTTATTGTCTGTGAGTGTTTGACCTAAGCCACTGTGCCCATTCATCATTCATCATTCATCATTCATCATTCATCATTCATCAAAAAAAAAATGGAATATAATTCGAGTAGAGAACTTTTGGTCATCCCCGAATATGGGCGTCATATCCAAAAAATGGTGCGCTACGCAAGAACTATTGAAAACGCCGATGAACGGCAAGCATATGTAGAGCAAATTGCAAAATTGATGATGCAGATGCACCCGCAAAACCGGAATTTAGAAGATTACAGGGACAAGATATGGAAACACCTGTTCCGCATAGCGGAATATGACCTGGATGTACTGCCTCCAAGTGGGCATAAACCGACCCCAGAAGAAGGACGGAAAAAGCCACAAACGGTGCCATACCCTGCAAAAGGCCATAAGTTCAGGCATTACGGCCACAATGTACTGACCATGATAGACAAGGCCCTGGCGATGGAAGATGGGCCAAAAAAAGATGGCTTTGTCCAAGTGATAGGCTCCTATATGAAGCTGGCCTATAAAACCTGGAACAGGGAACATTATGTCAGTGACCATATCATCATTGAAGACCTTGCGACCCTTTCGGGAGGAAAACTGATCCCAATCGAGGACGCTTCGCTCGACAACCTTTCCAAATACAATAACCGGCGCAGCTCTAATGCTGGAGGAGGGAGCAAAGGCGGTAGGTCAAGGGACAACGGGCACTATCGGTCTGGTGGAAAGAACAACAACAGAAGGGGCGGCGGCGGCGGAAGAAGGAGCAGTGGTGGGGGTAGGAGAAAATGATAAATTTTTACTGAAGAAAAAAATCGGCTGCCTATTAAAAACCGGCAGCCGATTTTTTTTTGGCTGATTTCAGAATTGTCAACCAGACTATTTTATACTGAACCACTTTAGGTTTTGTGCATTTGCCCTCGCCAGCCCCCAGCCCCAGAAGGGGAGTACCTGCCCTCGATGCACGACTTGTCCCGACCCCTCGGGAAAACCTAAAGTGGTTCAGTATACCTCGCTTTCATTTTGATAGTTTTTTGTCAATACGGTGGAGGGCATTTTGAATAATATCGTACCGGTCATTGTTGCCTGCATTTTCTAAATGGAAACGGAGCGATTCAATTTCTGAACTTATTTCATGGATTGCGACATCCATTCTTTCTTCGGACATTGGACCCTTGCCCCGTAAATAATTGCGCACGATGCCGAGGCTGATATCCGTAAATGGAAAACCTTCCGGCGGCACATTTTTTTTCCCTCTGAAAGGTAATCTGAATAAATTTAGCATTGTGTTTCTGTTTATCGGTTATTTAGTTCAAACAAAGAATTAGGTGTTCAGAAGGGACTATTGGTACAAATCGTAATTAGCTAACCGTTTAGCTTTTGGTTAAATGCCACATTATCAGGGATTTGGCGGACTAATCACTAATCAACTAATTACTAATCACTTAACTAGGCTAAGGTATTTTTCATTGGTGGGTTGTACAGGTTAAATACTAAATGTACATTGAGGCCAGAATGTTCAGCGGGAAAGGTTAATTATGGAAGGAAGCATTGATGGACAAATGTAAAGCATTTTTAATATTTACAAAACGAATTCCAATGTCAACTTTTTTAGGTGAATTTATAGGAACCATGTTGCTCATCATTTTTGGTGATGGGGTAGTGGGGGGAGTTGTACTCAACCAATCAAAAGCACAAAACTCAGGCTGGATCGTCATTACCATTGCATGGGGCTTGGCCGTGACTTTGGCCATCTATGCCGTGGGCAGCATCAGCGGCGCACATATCAACCCGGCGGTCACTATCGCCATGGCCGTGGACGGCTCGTTTGAATGGGCAAAAGTGCCCTCCTATATCATCGCCCAAATGCTCGGCGCAATGGCCGGGGCGGCCATCGTCTGGCTGCACTACCTGCCCCATTGGTCGAAAACAGAAAGCCCGGAGGACAAGCTGGCCGTGTTTGCCACTGGCCCGGCCATCCGCAGTCCGTGGTCAAATCTGTTGAGCGAAGTTATCGGGACATTTATCCTTGTGGCGGGGCTGCTTTTCATCGGCGCCAATAAATTTACCGAAGGCCTGAACCCGCTGGTGGTCGGCCTGCTCATCGTGGCAATCGGCATGTCGCTGGGCGGCACTACAGGTTATGCCATCAACCCGGCGAGGGACTTGGGGCCGCGGATCGCCCATTTTTTATTGCCCATAAAAGGGAAAGGGAGTTCTGATTGGGGCTATGCGGCCATCCCTGTTTTGGGGCCGATAATCGGTGGGGTGTTCGGGGTCTATTTTTACAAAGCCGTGTTTCAATCGGAAATCGGGATGGGGTTTTGGGTGAGTGTTTTGGTGGTCGTTGCGGTGGTCGGAATGGCGGTCAAGGAGGAGATGGGGAAGTGAATTTAACGACCTGTCCCGTATTTTACCCCGAAGTAAATTCGGGGCAGGCTATCGGGATTGCGTTGAAAACACATCAGTAAAAAAGACCACCACCTTTTGTTTAATAAGAAGGGGAAGCATTTTTTAAAATGCTCTCTTCTAAACTTCATTAATTTTGGAAAAGAACCAAGAAAAAGAAATCACAATCAATAATATAAAGGAGATAGGTTTTGCTGCTTCGCAAATATTGAACTTCTCAAAAACCGCCAAAACCTTCGCCCTCTCCGGCGACCTCGGCGCCGGCAAAACAACCCTCGTGCAGGCCATCTGCCGCCATTTGGGAATCACCGAAAACGTGACCAGCCCAACTTTTTCTTTGGTAAATGAATACCCGTTCCAAGACAAAAACGGGGAAGCAAAACTGCTCCGCCACCTCGACCTCTACCGCCTCAAGACCATCGAAGAAGCCCTCGGCATCGGCATCGAAGACTATCTTTACGACGGCAATTATTGCTTCATCGAGTGGCCAGAACTCATCGAAGCCCTGCTGCCAACAGATACGGTAAATATAAATATTTCCATTCTCAACGATTCCTCACGGAAAATTTTAATTTTGTAAAATTGAATGCGCAGAGTGGTAGCTAAATACCAATAATACCGCAATACCTTTAATACCAGTTTTCCATGCCAGACACCGCAAAAAAAAGGATACCGATTCCTCAGTCATTGAGTGAAAGCCAATATGTGCCGCAGGCCGAAATGTTGGCCGTACAGCGCAAAAAAGGGAACATGTTTATCGGCATCCCGAAAGCAGACACCATGCAAGAGAACCGGGTAGTGGTGGTGCCTTCTGCGGTGGCCACTTTGGTCGGCTATGGGCACCGGGTGATTATGGAGTCGGGGGCGGGCGAAAAATCCAATTACACCGACCACCGGTTTTCGGAGGCCGGGGCAGAGATCAGCTACTCCAAAGAGAAGGTTTACGAGGCCAACGTCATACTCAAAGTTGCGCCCATCACGTTGGAGGAGATCGAACTTTTGCAGCCCAACCAAATTGTCATTTCCCCGCTCACCCTGCCTGCGCTCACCAAAGACCTGCTGGAAAGGATACTCGAAAAAAGGATCATCGCCCTCGGCATGGAATACGTGCAGGACGACAGCGGCTCCTTCCCTTTTGTCCGCGTTTTGAGCGAGATAGTCGGCGTGGGCGCAGTGCTGACAGCGGGCGAACTGCTTGCCGCCACCAACGGCGGAAAAGGCGTTCTGCTCGGCGGCGTGGCGGGAGTGCCTTCTGCCAAAATTGTCATCCTCGGAGCAGGCGTTGTCGGCGAATCGGCAACGAGGGTTGCCCTCGGCCTCGGCGCCGAAGTCCGTGTTTTCGACAACAACGTTTACAAACTGATGCGCCTGCAAAGGCATGTCGGCCGCCAGATAAACACCTCCACCCTCAACCCCTACCAAGTGGCCAAAGAACTGCAGACTGCCGATGTGGTCATCGGGGCACTGCACTCCAAAACGGGGAGGGCGCCCGTCATCGTCACCGAAGCGATGGTGATGAAAATGAAACCCGGCTCGGTCATGATAGACATCAGCATAGACCAGGGCGGCTGTTTTGAAACCTCCGAAATGACCACCCACCACCGCCCTACCTTTGTCAAACATGGCATCATCCATTCCTGTGTGCCCAACATGGCCTCGAAAGTGCCCCGCACTGCTTCCATCGCCGTCAGCAATATCTTGATACCCCTGTTGCTCAATGCTGGTAAAATGGGCGGGCTGGAAGAATACCTTTACGAACATGTCGGCCTGCGCAACGGCGTTTATGCCTATAAGGGCAAGCTGACCAACGAGTACCTCGGCAGGCGCTTCGACCTGAAATCAACCGACCTCAACCTGCTCATGGCTTCGAGGTTGTAAATGGTTGAATGGCTGAATGGTTAAATGGTTTTCCCTCACAGCGAGTACACGTCCTACGGAAAAACCATTCAACCATTCAACCATTTAAACCATTCAATCACTCATTCAAATGGAAACTTACAAACTGAACAAAGTATTGGAAGAAGAAGAAGCAATGCTCAGGGAGCGGCGCAAGCGGCTGTTCGGAGAGGAGGAGTCTTTAAAACTGGAAGACAACAAATTTGGCATTGCCCTCTCGGGCGGGGGCATCCGCTCGGCGACCATCAACCTGGGTTTTTTGAAAACGCTCAACCTGTTCAAGATACTGGAAAAGGCGGATTATATTTCCACCGTTTCGGGCGGCGGCTATACCGGTGCCTATGTGCAGGCGACGGTCAAACAGTTGGACGGCTTCGATAAATTGTTTCACGAAGAAAAAATAGACCGCTTGCGCAAATACGGTGATTACATGATCCCCGGGCAAGGCAAACTGGCGAAATTGTGGAACCTCATCCTCTTGACATTTGGCTATCTGGTGAGCTGGGCGATGAGCCTGCTCAGCCCAGTGGCAGCAGTGCTGATGGTCTATCTCCTGTTCAGGGTGGTGGCTTCTATCCCATTTCTCGACATCAAGCATTCTCTATTGGACTGGACCGAAGACGGCAACGTGGTGATGGGCATAATGAGGCCTGCCCTGTGGACATTGGGCGGCTTAATGGCCGCACATTTTATTGCTAACCTGCTGTTCAATTTCAGCCTCGGCATTTCCAAATTTTTTACAAAAATAGAATCTGTGCTCGCTTTGCTGATCTTGGTTTTTGTGGCTTTGGCGAGTATAATCACCATTGATACGAGCGGCGAATGGGCAGGCAACCAGATTTTGTGGGCCTTGCTGGCGGCCTTTGGCCTGTATGTTTTTGGCTTTTTGCTCAACCCCAATTCGTTGAGCTTCCACCGCTATTACCGCAAACAACTGGCCGATGCTTTTTTGAGCCACACGGGCAATTACCGCAACCTTGAACTCAAAAAACTATTCACTTTGGAGGAAAAGGGAAACCGCAACTACCTCGCCCCCTATCCGCTCATCAATACTTGCCTCAACTTGCAAAACCCCGGCGGTACCGACAAGTTCAAAGGCGCAAAGGCCAGCGATTATTTTTTGTTGTCGCCTGCATTTTGTGGCTCCAAGCTCTCCAATTATGTGAAGACCGCCGATTTTCCGGGCTACAGGTACATGACCCTTCCCGCCGCACTGACCATTTCGGCGGCAGCCGTGAACCCCGGCATGGGCATTTATTCCAATAAACTTTTGAGCATCATGATGACCCTGTTCAATGCCCGGCTGGGCTTTTGGGTCAACAACCCCGGAGCAAAAAAACGGGGCTTTCTGCCCAATTGGGCTACCCATTTGGCATGGTGGCCAGCGTTTTTTTTCAAAGAACTTTTGTCGAAAATCGGAACGGACAACTGTAAGCTGAACATCTCCGACGGGGGGCATATCGAGAACCTCGCCGTTTATGAACTGCTGCGCCGGCGCTGCCGATTGATATTGGCAGTGGATGCGGGCGCCGACCCCGACAGTACCTTTGCCGACCTGGAAAACCTCTCGCTGCGGGCAAGGAACGAACTCGGCGTTGATATTTCTTTCCGCTCCGGTCAAGACCCCGTTGACATCATCCGGCCAAAGGCATCTTCAGGCTACGCGCGCAAGCGTTTTGCGGTAGCTGACTTGATGAAAATATGGGAAGAATTTTACTTGAAAGATGAAAAAGGCAAAACGGTTGTTTTCAAAAAAAGGGTGGTCAAGAAAGGGGTGATAAAAGAATGGGAGCAAAGCCTCGAAGTGCTCGTCAATTATTTTTACAACAAAAAAGACAAGAGTGTCCTGAAATTCCGCGTTGACCTGAAAGCCGAGCGGGGCATTGATTTTACCAAAGAGCGTTTTGACGAACTGAAACAGCGGGCCATTGATGTGGTGAAAACAAAACTCGACCGCATGACCGACAAACAGGGCAGCGATAAAATAAAAATGGGAACGCTGGTTTACATCAAATCTTCGGTCACCTCGCCGCGCAAACTTTTTGTCCCCCAATACCTCGCCGATGGATCGCCCAACCCGCAGTTCGATACTTTTAAATACAAAATTTACCACCCCGATTTCCCGCACGAATCTACTGCCGACCAGTTTTTCGACCCCGTGCAATGGGAGTCCTATTTCCAGTTGGGCCAGTTCATCGCATCCGATGTTTTGGATACGCCAAAAGTGCCGGACGAGTACCGGCGGGGCGAGTACGATGTAAACATTGATGAACTGATCGAACATTTCGACAACAAAACGCCCATCTTCCAGCACACCGGGGAGCAGACCGAACTGATAGATATTTCCGAAATCGAACCCCTAGTGGACGAACTGCTGGTGGATGTGGTAGAGGAGGCGCCCCGGTCTTTTGTGCCCGAACCCGCTGCACCGACGAAGCAAAAGGAGGCAGTGCCTTACGACCCCGAACTGCAACAACCGGAGGAAGAAATTTATGATGAAATGAAATTTAAGATATAATATAGGTGTAGCGGTTTAAAGGTTTATAGGTTTACAGGGGGGCCACAAAATTTGGAGCAATGCACCCGGCACACCAATAAACCTTAAACCAATAAACCAATAAACCAATAAACCAATAAACCAATTACCATGATCTACCAATCAAGGAAAAAATATACGAGCCGGAAAGAGAAACTGGAAAAGAGCAACCGCTTTTTGAAGCTGATGTTCAGGTCTGCTATCATTGTAGCAGCCTTGCTGTTTGTGTTCAGGCGGCAGCAGATCATGGACTGGGTGAAGACTTTTTTTTATTAGTTTCACCGATCTTTAAACAGTATGGCTTGGGGGATGAATGCCATGAGCTATATATAGCACCCGTTGGTTTAAAAGATACGTTCGGTTAAGTTTTAGGGCTTCAACGGTTGACCTGCCAGTTTTAGTAATCCCTATAATTACGGTGTGGTTTTCATTCCATTTAAAATGATCCTTCCAAGAGTTTGTCCTGGGGTTGAATAGTTGGACCATCTTCTGGGTTTTTGGGTCAATAGATTTTATTTTGGTATATTTAAAATTGTTACAGCCTTGGCAGCATAAACATAGATTCAGTAATTCATTTAGACCTCCCAAAATTAGGGGAATAATATGGTCAATTGTAAATGCTTGGGAAGCATAGTATTCTTGGCTCATACAGTACTCACAATAGCCTCTTGCTCTTTCCCGCACTTTTTTTTTGTCAACTAAGGAAACTCTTTTAGACATGGGGGTGGTGGGGTTTGATATTAAATACTTCAACTATTTCTGGAAGCCCCAACTTTCTTATATTGGCCAGTTCCGATATTAATTGCAGACGCTTTAAGTCATAAAGCTCGACTTCTTTGGTAAGCTCCAAAAGTTCTTGCATTTCTTTTTTGGAAATGGTATCGGTATCCCTTTTTGCGATAAGCAGGTCAAACCGCATTTGTTTTTCACGGGGCAGGCCAGCATTGATTTCCTGGAGGATGGACAATTCTTTTAAAGATAATTTCCCTGCTGATGAAGTTTTACGGAGGGTCATTATTTTGGAAAAAAAATCTTCAAAATCTGCCTCGCTCAATAATTGGATATTTTTTATCAAATCAGATATGGTCGTGGTTGAAGTCATCGGATTTTATTGATATGATTGAAAAACAGGCCTGCAAGTTAGGTAATTTAGAAACCATTTAAAAAAAAGCCCCCGAACAACTTCCGTTATTCGAGGGCCCACTATGAGAAAAACTTTCTTTCCGGCTTCGCCAAAAGGAAACCTTTTCTTTAATTCAACTGCTCGTCAATGAGCTTGGCCAAATTGGCCTGCGTAGTATAGCCGACGTGCCGTTTCACTTCTTCGCCATTTTTTAGGATGACGATGGTGGGAATGCTCCGCACGCCATATTTCATAGCTATATCGGGGTTGTGGTCAACATTGACCTTGCCGACGAGGGCTTTGCCTTCGTATTCGGTAGCCAATTTTTCGATGATGGGGCCGATCAGGCGGCAGGGGCCGCACCATTCTGCCCAAAAATCCATGACGGCCACACCGCCTTTTTCTACTACTTCTGTGTCAAAATTTGCATCTGTGATTTCAAAAGCCATTTGCCGAAATTTTTGTGTTATTAGATGATGAATTTACAACGGCTCAATAAACAACCGCTGTTTCTTAAAAGTTGCGAAGTTAAGAAATTTCGTTCAGCTAAGGTTTTTCAATTTGCAATCCTGATTGATTGGACTTGCGGAATGCAAAATTTTATTATAAAAAAGGCCATTTGAGAAGCCGTTTTTGAAATGAACAAAGGTTTAGTGTAAAATATATTGCAGTTTGTTTGTTTACTTGCTATCTTGCGCCTTCTTTTTTTAATTCGATAAAACAAAGGCCACATCAGGATTTTGCGAACGCAATAAAATCCAAATGTGGCCAAGTACATTAATATTTAGCGATGGCTGACAAACTGGACAGAACTGACCTTAAAATCTTGAAAATACTCCAAGGCAATTGTAAAATCACCAACCTCGACCTTTCCAAAAAGATCGGACTTTCTCCTGCTCCGACCCTCGAACGGGTCAAAAAACTGGAAAATGCAGGCTACATCGAAAGCTACCATGCGAAGGTAAAACCTCAGAGCATCGGCCTCAACGTGCAGACATTTGTGCAGGTCTCCCTCGCTTGGCAAAAGGAGAACGCCCTCAACAATTTCATGGACAAGCTCAAAAGCATTGACGAAATTGTTGAATGCTACATCATCACCGGCGAGGCCGATTTTTTGATAAAAATAATCTGCAAAGACATTCCTACCTACGAGCAACTGCTCTTTAAAACGCTTTCGCAAATCGAAGAAATAGAGCGCCTCAAAACATTGATGACCCTCTCCACAGTGAAAAACTCGAAGGTACTCCCTTTTGAATACGATTAAGCATGGTGGACGGTGGACGGCTAACGGTTGACGGTTGACGGCCAACGGTTGACGGCCCCGTCCACCGTCAGCCGTCCACCGTCCACCGTCAGCCGTCAACCGTGAAAAAAACTTTCCTTTGGCAAATTTCCGGGACTGAACTCCCCGCTGCTTCCTACCTGTTCGGCACCATGCACGTTCAGGACATCCGGGCATTTGAAAAGCTGGATTTGATAAAAGAAAAAATCAGGGAATGCGGCACCTTTGCCGTAGAGTTCCATTTAGGGGAGGCCAAAGGGATGGGCGAAAAAACAGCGATGCTCCCCGATGGGCTGACTTTAAAAGGACTTGTTCCCGAAAAAAAATACACCAAGCTCCGCAAAATTTTATTGAAAACGGCCCGCCTCGACATTGACCTTTTCCAAAGGCTTTCCCCTTTTATGCTGCTCGGTCTGGTGTCTGGTCAATTGCTGGACAAAGACATGCCCGAATCGTTGGACGAGCATCTCTGGAAATTTGCGGAAGCGGAAAACAAAGCGATGGAGGGCATCGAAACACTGGCCGAGCAAATGGCCGTGCTGGAAAAAATCCCGCTCGGAATGCAGGTCAAAATGTTGCTTGACCTCGGAAGGAACCCCCAAAATTTTCGCAGGCACTTGCTCCATATGACCAGCCTTTACCAAAACGGCGAATTGCAACGGCTTTCAAAATCGGTCAATAAAAATGCAAGGGGGCTGCGCAAAATTCTGCTCTACCAACGCAATGAAACAATGGCCGGGCGCATCTTCCATTTGGCAAAAGAAGGGAGCATTTTTGCAGCAGTGGGGGCAGGGCATTTGGGAGGGGGGAAAGGAGTGATCCGCTTATTGAAAAAGAAAGGATTGAAAGTGAAACCCGTCGGGCAGGCCGGGTTTGGAAACCCGGGCTACTATCAATCCGAAAGCTGAAAAGTAAGCCCGATACCCAAATAGGAGTCGCCCACGCCGGTCAGCCCAAATTTAGGGCCTACCCGCATACTCAGGTCATCGCTCACATCGAAGGTTTTCAGGTGGCAGTCCACGAAGGCCTCGGCAGTCTGCACGATGTGCAAAATCACGGTGCCGATGTAAGAAACCTGCCGGTTTTTATCGTAGCCGTCCCTGATGCGCCGCAGGTCCCCGGCATCCAACCGCGTGCCCGTAAAAGGGTGCGGCTCGCCCGCCAGTTCAGCAATATAGGCATCCCGGTACAAGTGGTACCGCTTGGTGTTGGTGTCAATGGCCCGTATCAACAAAAAATATCCGCCGTAAACGAGCGGCAGTTTCCACCACCTTTTATTGTAGATCTGCCCGCCGCCGGGAATGGCCAACGAGAGGTAAAGCGCCTTTTTGGGATTGGGATAATCATTCTTGAAAATGCGCCCGATGAAGTTCCGCTTTTTGGTGGAATCAACAGCGGTGTTTTGGGAAAGGGGAGGGAAAGGGGCAGGTTTTTCAGTTTGGGAAACAGAAACAGGAAGGCTGTCCCTTTGTACCGGCATTTTGGTTTTTGAGGCAATGGAATCGGGGACTTGGCCAAAAACAGGGCTTAGCCAAAAGCAGATCAGCAATAAAATTCCATTTTTCATTTTCATAAAATTTCAACGCCCTGTTTTGGTGGAGCCGCTTTCCCTTTTCTTTCTTTTAACAGTGATTAGTGATTAGTGATCAGTAAAGTAGTGATTAGTAAAGCAGTGATTAGTGATTGGCCTTCAAAGCCAATATTTTAGCTAAGTGAATTGTTATGGTCAATCAATGCTCTACTCCTCGCTACTTTACTGATTACTACTTTACTGATCACTAATCACTAATCACTAATCACTAATCACTGCTCGACTAATCACTGATCACTACTTTACTAATCACTAATCACTCATTTTTCAATCAAATCCAGCAGCCTGTTGAGGTCGTCGGTAGAGGCAAAGGGGATGGAGATCTGTCCGCTGCCGTTGCTTTTCAGTTTCAGGTTGACCTTTGCTCCGAGGTAGCTTTTGAGGTTGTTTTCCACTGCTTGGTAATCGCTGGGCAGGGAAGGAGGGGGGGCTGTTTTTGCCGGGGCAGGTTCTTTGTAGCTTTTGATCAGCTTTTCGGTTTCCCGGACGGAAAGTTCTTCGTTGATGACTTTTTTGAAAATAGTGCTTTGCAGTGCAATGTCTTCCACAGCGAGCAGTGCCCGTCCGTGACCCATTGAAATTTCGCCCATTTTCAGGCTTTTCTGGATGTCGGGCGGCAGCTTCAGGAGGCGGAGCGAATTGGTGACCGTGCTGCGTTTTTTGCCCACCCGTTCCGAGAGGTTTTCATGGGTGAGGTGTTCGATTTCATCAATCAGGCGCTGGTAGGTAAAGGCGACTTCGATGGCGTTCAGGTTTTCGCGCTGGATGTTTTCGACCAGCGCCATTTCGATCATTTCTTGGTCGTTGGCGAGGCGGACATAGGCGGGCACTTCTTCGAGGCCGGCCAGTTTTGATGCCCGCAAACGCCGCTCCCCGGAGATCAATTGATACTGCCGGTCGGCCATGCGGCGCACCGTGATTGGCTGGATGAGGCCATGCACTTTCAGCGATTCGGCCAGTTCTTCGAGGGCTTCTTTGTCAAATTCTTTCCGGGGCTGGAAGGGGTTTACTTCTATCTCGCCGACGGGTATCATTGCCACAGAGTTCGACAATACTTTTACTATCTCCTCTTTTGGTTCAGGGGCATTGGCGCTGGCGTCCATGCTGGTGAGCAATGCCCGCACACCGAGTCCCAATTGTTTCTTTTTTACTTTTTTCGCCATTGTTTACTTTTTTGGGCAGTGTAAAGTTTTGAGCGTTCAATTGGCGCAAAGGGTTGGCAACTTTTCAAAAGTTGTCAACTCTCGCCACTCAAAATATTACACCGCCTTTTTTTTTCGCTGCGCAAAATATTAACAGCCTGCCCGATCCCGGTCATCTCGGAAAGGGGGCTACGGCACAGCAATCGCGTCATTGTTCCTTTTCAAAAATTCTTTTGCCAAGTTCAAAAAATTGGTGGTTCCCTTGCTGCCTGCGTCGTACATGATGACGGGCAGGTGCATATTGGGCGCCTCGCTCACCTTTGAATTGCGGTGGATGATGGTATCAAAAACCTTTTCTTTGTAAAAGCTGCGGACTTCGTTGACCACGATGTTGGCCAGCCGGAGGCGGCGGTCGTACATCGAAAGCAGGATGCCTTCTATTTCCAGTTTTGGGTTGAAATTGTTTTTCACCCGGTTCACTGTCTGCATCAATTTGCCCAGTCCTTCGAGCGAAAAATACTCGCACTGCACCGGTATCAACACGGAATCGCAGGCCGACAGGGCGTTCAAGGTGATGATGCCCAACGAAGGCAGGCAGTCAATGATGATGTAGTCGTAATTGTCTTTTACCTGCTCCAGCACCTTTTTCAAAATGTATTGCCGGTCGTTCATTTCCACCAGTTCGATCTCTGCGCCCACCAAGTCAATATGTGCTGGCAAAACGTGGAGGTTTGGGGTTTCGGTTTCATAAATGGCCTCTTCGGTGGCCACTCCGTTGACCAGGCAGTCGTAAAGGTTTTCCTCCAGTTCACCTTCAAACAGGCCAACGCCGGAAGATGAATTGGCCTGCGGGTCGGCGTCCACGAGCAGTACTTTTTTTTCCAAAATGGCCAGGCAAGCTGCCAGGTTGATGGAAGTGGTCGTTTTTCCGACGCCGCCTTTTTGATTGGCTATTGCTATTGTTTTTCCCATTTTTTTAGAAATAAGAGATTGAGAAAGACCAGAGTTTGAGAGTTTGAGAAAATGAGAGTTTGAGAGCAGTATAGAGAATGTACTCTTTGGTTTTCGTTCGAGAGGCCAAAGAGTCCCTTCTCGATACTGCTCTCAAACTCTCAAACTCTCATTCTCTCAAACTCTGGTCTTTCTCAAACTCTCAGTTTTTCGCCGATGCCCGGCAGGATCAGTTTTTTGCCTTTGTCCGCAAATGCTTTCACGGCGGCGGCGTGGTCTATTTCGATAAATCCAAAAGTATCGAAATGGCAGCCGATGATAGTGTCGCACTCGATGAATTGCGCAGCGATGGCCGCGTCCTCGTAGCCCATTGTAAAGTTATCGCCTATCGGCAAAATGGCAAAATCGAGCTTCGGGCAGGTCTGCGGGATCAATTTCATGTCCATAGTCAGGGCAGTGTCGCCAGCGAAATAAAAGCAGGCATTGTCGTTCCAGATGACAAAGCCGCCGGGGTTGCCGCCGTTGCTGCCGTCGGGCAGGCAACTGGTATGCACGGCGTTCACATATTTCACTGTCCCGAAATCAAACTTCCACTTGCCGCCGTGGTTCAACGGATGGCCTTTCACCTCCTTTTTCTCGTACCAAGTGACTATCTCGTAATTTGAAATCACCTTGGCCCCTGTGTTTTGCACTATTTTTTCTGCATCGGCAAGGTGGTCGAAATGGGCGTGGGAAATCAGCACATAATCCGCTTTGATCTCCTCCACGTTGATGTGCGATGCTTTTTCATTGGGAGTGATGAAGGGGTCGAAAACCAAGTCCGTCCCGTCCATTTCGATATGAAAAGAAGCATGTCCGAAGTAGGTAAAATTCATAGTTCAATTTTATTTTTTCAGGAAAATAAATGCGCTGGGCTGGAAATGCCGCAAAAGTAAAGGTTCGCCCGCTGATGGGAGGGGAAATGGGGAAGAAATTTCTTTTTGAGTGGTTTAGTGATTAGTGATTAGTGATTAGTGATTAGTGGAGTAGTGATTAGTGATTAGTTCGTAAGCCCACCTAATTACTAATCACTACTGTACTAATCACTAATCACTAATCACTAATCACTAATCACTAATCACTAATCACTAATCTACTAATCACTAATCACTAATCACTCCTCCACCATTTTCAAAATTTTGTCAACGGGCGGGTAAATGACCAGTTCGGTGCGGCGGTTTTTCTCCCTGCCCCCGCTGCTGTCGTTGGAGGCGATGGGCTTGAATTCGCCTTTGCCCGCTGCCGTCACTTGGTTGGGGCTGAGCCCCAGATCTTTGGTGAGCATGCGGACGATGGGCGTGGCACGCAGAACGCTCAGGTCCCAGTTGTCTTTAAGGCTCCTGCTTTTGACGGGCTTGTTGTCGGTGTGGCCCACCACCAATATTTTGGTTTGGGGGTACTCCATTAATACGTTCGCTATTTTTTCGAGGATGGCATAAGCCCTGCTGTTGAGGCGGGTAGTCCCCTTTCGGAAAAGAAGCTGTTCGGAGATGCGGATATGGCCGAGCCCTTTTTTTATTTCCATCGAGAGGTCGTCGCTGCTGTATTCGGGAAGGGCTGCGCTGATCCTGTCGAGCAGTTCCTGCAATTGCTGCCGCTGGGCAGCCACGGCATCTTTCAATCCTTGGATAATGGCTTCCTTTTCGGCGATGGTCTGTGATTTCAATTGCAGTGCGCCGTCGAGGGTCGTTTGCTGGGAAAGAGACTGGTCGGTCATTTTTTCAATCTCCTTGTTGAGGCGGTCTATTTGTTTGTCCTGCTTGTCAATGAGTTCCCAAAATGCCTTTGCTTCACCGGTTTTTTCGGCCAGTTTCAGTTTGAGTTCGGCTATTTCCCCGTTGAGCAGCAGGTTGTGGGAGTTGAGTTGTTGCAGGGTGCTGTCGCAATTGGCCCTTCTTGCAACCTCGTTGGTGAATTTTTTTTTGGAAACACAAGAACTCGTCGAAAATGCAGATCCGAGCAATAGGGCCAGCAGAAAAATGAGGATGGATGGTTTAGACATATGATGAATTTTGTGAAAAAGGGGGGGCAGCATGGGCAAGCGAAAGGCTTGCCCATGCCGGAAAAATCAGCGCAGCCTAAAGCTCGCTGCCCCCAACAGCCCGATGTCCGTATAAACGGCTACCCGGTAATATCCCCTTTTCAGACGGCTCTCCAATTGGTGGGAAAACGAGAGCCGTTGGTTTTCCTCAATATCAACGTTTTGCTGTTTGACGGCTTGGATGTCCATCATTTGACCGTTCACGGTCACTTGCGCATTGATCGGGTTGGAGTTTTTGATGGGAGTGCCCTTGTCATCGGTTATGACCAGGTAAAGCGGCCGCACTCCCTGGTATTTTGGGCTTACCCCGGTGAGGTCAAAACTCACCAGCACCCTCTTTGCCCTCCGGGACTTGGCCGTTGACTTGGGCCTGTTTTTCTCCACTTCTACGCGGAAGGCAGATGCCTTGAAGTTGGCCAGGGTCAAGGCTTTGAGTTCGTCTTGGATAGTGGCGTTGAGTTTGGCCAAGGCTTTGTTTTCTGATTTGGCACTGGCGAGGTCGGCGGTGAGCTGGCCGGTTACGTTGCGCAGCGAATCGTTTTCTGCTTGCAGGGAATAAATGGAAGATTCCAATTGGCTTTTTTCGGAAAGCAGTTGTTCGATCTGTGCTTTCAGGCCCGCTGTTTCTTTTTGTGCCTGCCGCTTGGCACGGCGGATGGCTGCGTCTTTTGCTGTAATTGTTTTTGCATTTTCTTCGATAGTTCCCTGCAAGGTTTCGTTTTCCAGTTCCAGTTCTGCATATGCCGATTGCAGGCTGTCCACTTCCATCGTCAGTTTGTCTTTCAATGAATTGAGCCCGTTTATCTCGCTGCTCAA
>DROJ01000209.1 GCA_011321935.1 Bacteroidota bacterium
ATTATCTAACAGTACCGCCAAATACGACCGCGGCATCAAAAAGGACCTGTACGAAAAATTCCAGGTCAAAGAGTATTGGATTGCCGACCCTGTCAATGCCTCGGTTGAGGTTTACGAAATAGTGGAAGGGAGGTATAAATTGGTAGGATATGCGGCGGCGGAAGGGACAATCACCTCTTCGGTATTGGAAGGATTGGAACTGGAAATGAAAGCTTTGTTTGCATGATTACTCCCACAGCCAATTTCTGCTTTTCCTGATGTGCTGTTTGATATTTAACCAGAAAGCGGCAAAAAGATAAATGACGATGGGAGAGCCAAGGGCAACGAACGAAAGGTAGATGAAATACATCCGCACTCGTGCAGTTGCTATGCCCATTTTTTTGCCGAGGTAGCTGCATACGCCGAAAGCAGGGCGCTCCAGTAAGTCTTTGATGGAAATCATGGTCACAAAAGTAAAGGGTAAAAGACAAAAAGGCAAAAGTTGAGCAAGCTCGCTTTGCCTTTTTGCTTTTCTTTTGTCTGCCCTGACTTCCGTCAGGGTTACAGGGTTACAGGGTTACTGCAACTGCACTTCTTTTTCCTCGATCAACTTGCGGATGTTGATGAGGGCATAGCGCATCCTTCCAAGTGCGGTATTGATGCTGACCCTGGTAAGGGCAGCAATTTCTTTAAAGCTCATATCGGCGTAATGCCGGAGGATGACCACTTCCCGCTGCTCAGTGGGCAGCATGTCCACCAATTTACGGATTTTGTCGTGGGTTTGGCTTCGCATGATGAGCTGTTCGGCATTGGGTTCGTCGGAACTCAAGACATCAAAAATGTCGAAGGTCTCTGTTGGGTTGACATGCTGGCGGCGCTTGCTGCGCCGGAAGTAGTCCACACAGAGGTTGTAGGAAATACGCATGGCCCACTGGCTGAACTTGCCTTCGTGGTTGTACTTTCCACTCCTTAAGGTATTGATGATTTTGATGAAAACTTCCTGGAAGATGTCCTCGGCGAGTGCATCGTCTTTTACGAAGAGATAAATGGAAGTGTAGATTTTTTGCTGGTAGCGGTCGAGCAAAGTCTTGAATGCTCTTTCATTACCGTTCAGATACTGAGCAATGAGCTGCTGGTCATTAATTGGCGTAACTTGCATAACTAAATCTCGTGTTTAGTGAAAAAATGTTCGAGGTTGATTTAGTGTAGAAGTTTTACGCTTATACGATCTTGATTTAGTTGAAAAATAGGTTGATTAAACTAAGGAAGTTGAAGGCGTTATTTGCAAAGACGACGCCAAGTTAAGACTTTCATCGAAGATACCAGCCTTTTTATCAGTTTTAACAAAAATTTTACTCGGTACAAACAACAAATCTGACTGATGAACGACGAAAGAGTTGGCAAATTAAGCTTCTTTTCTTTTAAAAACCAAGTTGAAGAAAAAGATTTTTATTTTCGTCCCCGAAATAAAATATAAAGATGCCCCATGGCCCCTGGCTGAAATAAAAACAAACAGAGGTTTGAAAACAAGGAATAAAACAAAAACAGCACAGTTTGAATTATTCGCACAATCATTGCTACTTTTGCCAATAGTTTCTTTCTCGCTACATTTGCCTGCTTTAGGAGAAAAATATTCTACAAAACACTAAATTGTTAATGCCCAATGAAAAGAAAGCAGATCGTAGCAGGCAACTGGAAAATGAACATGAACTTCGACGAAGGAAGGGATTTGGCCATTTCCATTGTCAGAAAATTAGGACCTCTGAAAAACGAGGTCATCCTTTGCCCACCTTTCATCCACTTGAACTATCTTTCCGTAATTTCAAAAGACATTGCCAACCTGCACATAGGCGCCCAAAATTGTCACCAAAAAGACAAGGGGGCTTATACGGGGGAAATCGCCGCTTCGATGTTGAAATCGGTCGGCTGCAGCTATGTCATTTTAGGCCATTCCGAACGAAGGCAGTACTTTGGGGAAGATGGCGCTTTGCTCGCTGCCAAAGTGGATACGGCCCTTGCCAATAATTTGAAACCTATTTTTTGTGTCGGTGAAAAATTGGACGCCCGAGAAGCAGGCAAGCAGGAAAAAGTGGTCGAAAAACAGTTGAAAAGCGGCCTTTTCCATTTAGGTGAAACCCAATTTTCAAATGTAGTACTGGCCTACGAGCCCGTTTGGGCAATCGGTACCGGTAAGACTGCATCGCCTGAGCAGGCGCAGGACATGCACCAATTTATCAGAAAACTGGTAGCACAAAAATACAGCGTCAACATTGCCGAAGGCACATCTATATTATATGGCGGCTCTGTTAAGCCAGCCAATGCCAAAGCCATCTTTAGCCAAGCAGATGTTGACGGAGGCCTTATCGGAGGGGCAGCCTTGAAAGCGGCTGATTTTGTTTCGATCATAAATAGTTTTCCCCAAGCCTGAACCAAGCAAATATTATTGTTTAAAAATTTAACATGAAAAAATCGCTACTTTTCTTGATGCTTGTTTCAAGCATGTTCGCCTTAGATGTAAATGCCCAATGCCCGCCCCCTGGCTTTCCGCCCACCGGAGATATTTGCCTGGCAGCACCGGCACTTTGTTCTGATATAAATGGCTATTGCGCTACTTTGGGTTCTAACAGCAGTAACCAGACCTTTCCGGGCTGTTCAGGTAATGCTTTGAACAATGATGAATGGTTTTCATTTATTGCCGGTACAACTAACTTGTCTCTTACTATCATTCCTTCTAATTGTCAAGGCACCAATGGCCAATTTGGGATGCAAGGGGCCATCTATGAAGGTGGCTGCAACGGCCCGGCCATAGCCGCTCAGTGTGGGTGTACCACTGCCGCCTTTACTCTCACGGCCACATTGACCGTAGGTCTGACCTATTACGTGGTGTTCGATGGGTGCGCAGGCGATATTTGTGATTTTGAAGTCGTTGTCAATTCGGGCACTACCGAACCGATGCCGCCGCCAGACCCCGACCCGACAGGCGAAACGGATGTTTGCCCGGGGTCTATTGTTGATTATAGCATCTCAGTCCCAGGCAGTGGCGAAGGTTATACCTGGACGTTGACGCCACCGTCGTTGGGAACAATGCTGGGGCCTAATTTTGGTTCGACAGTATCTATTCAATGGGCAACGCCGGGGATGGGGCAACTGTGCGTGGAAGGCATAAATGCTTGTGGGCTTTCTTCAAATGAAGTCTGCATTGATATCAACTCCCAAAACCTGGATCCAGTGGATGAATTTGTGGACGGATGCCCTTTTGAATCGGTCATCTGTGCGGGGCAGTCCTTTTTTATTCCTGGGCCAGGCACTATCATGATACCTGTTGTCCAGGTCAATCCAATAGGCTGCACGTTTATCACCAACTGTTTTATTACGGGGAATGAAACCCCTTTTACTGATATTGGGCAACAAGAAATATGTGGCAATGGAGGCACCAACGAGTACCAAGTTTGCGATGTTTTTCTTTCGCAGTCAGGGATACACAACGTTGTTTGTGAAGGTGCAAGCTACTTGGGCTGTGACAGTACCGTGATGGTGGACTTGGCTATTTTTGACCCAGAGGCGATCATTGCCCAGCCAGTAGGTTCTTTAGAGTGCGGTTCAACCAATAATGTGACCTTGGACGCAACGGGTACTTTGTTTGACATAGTACCCGACATGGTGGTTGAGTTTGCTTGGACCGGCCCGGGCATTGTTGGCCCAGATGATGATGTTACCGTTGAAGTTGACGAGCCGGGCGAGTACTGTTTTACAGTAACTCTTTCGAGAAACGGAACTTCTTGCTCGGACATGACTTGCGTCACGGTGACACAGGACAGCGAAGAGCCGATGGCTCCCAATCTCAGCGGCGATGTCAATCCCTGCGGGGGGGCAAGCATCACCTATACGGTAAGCCCAAATGGGACTCCGCTTCCAGATGATTACACTTGGACCACCCCGAACGGAGAACCTTTTACAACGATCAGCCCCACTTCCATTGAAGTTGACTGGACGGGTTCTGTCGGTGGACAATTATGTGTAACGGCCAACAATACCTGTGGCTCAAGTACACCTACCTGCAATACGATAACTGTGCAGGCTCTGCCGGTGCAAGCGATAATCACGGGGGAAGCATCTCCCTGCGCAACCAATCAAACCCAAGTATATACCATCACCAATTCACAGGCAAACACCACTTATACATGGACAGTGCCTACCGGAGCTTCCTTCACGGGTTCTGGTACGAGCATCACCGTGGATTTCGACGGAGCGACTACTGGTGCAGGCCAAGTATGCGCCACTGCCACCAATCCCTGCGGGACGAGCCAGCCCGGTTGTTTGAATGTGACAATTGGAGATACTCCTCCAACTGCGGTCATGAATGGGCCTGCCTCTGTTTGTTCAAACGGGACTGGCTATAATTACACCGTCACCAATGCCCAGCCGGGAGACACCTTCAATTGGACTGCTCCCCCTGGGGCTACGATCAATGGAAACGGCGCAACGGTGGGCATTGATTTTAACGGGGCAAGCACGGGGCAAGTTTGTGTTTCGCTTTCTAACAGTTGTGGTGCGGGAATGCAGGCATGTGAAAATGTGACCGTCATTCAAGTGCCAACTGCAACCATCAGCGGTTCGGGGGCTTTTTGCGAAGGTGAAACCGGTGATGTGGACCTTACCATCACCCTTACAGGTACTGGGCCTTGGAACGTGGTCTATACTTTGGACAACATGAACCCAACGCCCCTGACCATCAATACGAGCCCGCATACCTTAAATGTATCTCAAGCAGGCACTTATGCCTTGACTTCTTTAAGTGGTACGGGTGGTTGTGACGGAACCGTAAGCGGAACGGCAGTCGTTACCGAAAACCCCGCACCGACCGCTGTGTTGAGCGGCGCAGATTCGGTTTGCGAAGGTAGCACCGACATGGGGCAATTGAACATTGACCTTACCGGCACTGCCCCTTGGACAGTCGTCTGGGCTGTTGATAACATGCCGCAAGCCCCCATCGTCGTCAATGCTTCTCCTTTTACTTTGAATGTGGGAGCGGCACAGGCCGGTACGATCACTTTGACTTCGGTTGCCGATAACAACAATTGCACAGGCACGACATCGGGAACGGGGACCATTGCATTAAATACAGCCCCCAGTGTGACCTCGGTAAATGTAATGTGCAACGGAGCGAACACAACTTATACCGTAACAATAGTGCTTTCGGGCGGTGACCCAACGACCTATTCTATTGAACCCGAAAATGGTACACTTGCTGGAAATACTTTTACCAGCAATCCTATTTTTTCGGGACTGGGCTATTCTTTCACCGTTTCGGATGCCAATGATTGCGACCCTGTTTTGGTTGCAAGCAATATCTTTGAATGCAACTGCGAAAGCATGGCCGGCACGATGGGCCTGACCCCGCTTGAAGCCTGCGGCAATGGGCCACTGACTGCGGTTTACGACAATACCAATGAATTTCTGGACGCCGACGATGCCCTTTCTTATGTGCTGCACAATGGCAACGGGACGAGCATAGTGGCCCCTGTTCTGGGGCAGTTTGCAACGCCCGAGGTCATGTTCGATGCTGCGACCATGACCTATGGCCAGACTTATTATATTTCAGCCGTTGTCGGCAATGCGCAAGGGACGGGGGTTGATTTGGCCGACCCCTGTTTGAATGTTTCATTGGGTACGCCAATTACTTTTAATGAAATTCCGACTGCCGCTTTGAGCGGCAATGAGGCGATATGCGAGGGGGAAACGGCCGGTTTGACGGTCAATTTTACAGGGCAAGGCCCTTGGTCGGTAACCTATGAATCGGGGGGCAATTCCGAAACGGTGAACGGTATCACCGACAACCCCTACACCCTCATGGTAACCCCTGCGGGGACGGGGGCGGTCAGCTATTGTTTGACCGATATGTCGGACACCAATTGCCCGGGCACAGCGATGGGATGCACTGACGTAACCGTTAATACCGGTGTTCAAGTGACCGATGTGGGTACTGCCTGCAATGCCACGGCAACAGCTTATACCATTTCGTTCACTATTTCGGGGGGCGACCCATCTTCTTATTTTGTCACTGGCGTAAATGGTACGATTTCGGGCAATGTGTTCACCAGCGTTGAAATACCCGCAGGGGCAGGTTACATGCTCACCGTGGACGATGCGAACAATTGTGATCCACAAGAGCTTTCGCAAACACAAGTCCCCTGCGATTGCCAGACCGACGCGGGTACAATGGACATGGTTTTGGTTGAAATATGCGGCAACGGCCCTGCTGTTGTAGCTGCCGCCGCCAATGCAGACCTGGATGCCGATGATATTTTACTTTATTATTTGCACGAAGGTGCAAGCAATTCTTTGAGCAATACCATTGCCAGCGACACCGACCCCTCGTTCTCCTTTGATGGCACCAACATGAGCTACGGCCAGACTTATTACATCTCTGCCGTGGTCGGCAATATGGACGGAAACGGGGGCATTGACCTCAACGACCCTTGCCTTTCGGTCGCACCGGGCACGCCGGTTGTTTTTTATGAAATACCCACCGCAAGCATCAGCGGAGATACGGAAATCTGCCCCGGCGAAATGGCCGATCTAAGTATTGACCTGACCGGCGATTCGCCGTGGACAGTGACCATAAACGGAGATGTCATTGCCGATATTCAGGGCACTCCCTACATCCATTCCGTTCAACCTGCCATGACCACAACTTACGTGTTGACGGCTGTTACAGACCAACATTGCGATAATACAATTAATGGAGAAGAAGCCGTGGTGACCGTTCACGTCCCGCCCACCGTTTCCAACGTGACCGCAATTTGCAATGCCACTTCAACTGCCTACACGGTCAGTTTTGATATAAATGACGGCGACCCGACTTGTTACGTTGTTGACCTGATTCCGGGCACATTTACAGGGAATCATTTTGAGAGTGCAGAAATACCTTCCGACCAACCTTATACCATAGAAGTGACCGATTGCCACGGCTGCCTACCAGTTGTTGTCGCAGATGACCCGCCTACCTGTGGTTGCTTGACCTCTGCAGGGGATATTGATGGCCTGCCGATCATCGCCTGCCAGGGAGATACGGTGAGGGCCATCCACGACACAGCAAATTTATTTCTCGACCCAGACGACGTGCTGAATTTTATCCTTTCCGACCTGAGCGGGAATTTGATTGCCATCAATACGGCCGCGCCTGAATTTGAGTTCAATGCCGCCCTGATGACACCGGGCGAGACCTATTTGATCTGCCCCGTGGCCGGAAATGACAACGGTGCCGGAAATGTCGATATCACAGACGATTGCATTGATTTGGGCAATTGCGTGGAAGTCGTTTTTAATGAAATACCCACCGCAACCATTGCCGGCCAAGCTGATATTTGTGAAAATACAACGGGTCAGCTTTCCATTGAATTTACAGGGCAAGGCCCCTGGAACTTTGTTTACGAAGATGCCACGGGCAACCAGCTAAGCGGAACGGCATCCGATGCTTCTTTCACTTTGGATGTAAACCCTGCCATGGCCACGGCCTATTCTTTGGTGAGCGTTGAAGACGCGAACGGCTGCCCGGGCACAGTGGGCGGGGTCGGCATTGTGAGCATAACACTGCCTCCCGAAACATTGAATGTCCAGGAAATTTGCGACCCCACGGGCGATAACTATACCGTGGTGTTCGATATAGTCGGCGGCGATGCTGCCACTTATACGGTAAGCGGTGGCGGCACATTGGCGGGGGCGACCTTTACCAGCGGCCCGATGCCCTCGGGCAGTAGTTATTCTTTTATGGTGGACGATGCAAACGGTTGTGGGCCAATTGACGTGGCAGGAGACCATACCTGCAGTTGCAACACGAACGTAGGTACGATGTCACTTGCCGCCTTGACCATTTGCGGGGATGAAACGACCCTGATGGCGACCTACAACGATGCTGGCGAGTTCCTCGACCCCAATGATGTTTTCTTGTTTGTATTGCATGACCTGAACGGCAATGTGGTCGGAAACGTGTTCAACAGCGACCCGAACAGCCCCGAATTTGCCTTCTTGCCGGGCTTGATGGAATATGGCCAGACCTATTACATCTCCGCAGTGGTGGGCGACAACGACGGGCTTGGCGGCATTGACTTTTCAGATGATTGTTTGGCCGTAGCTCCCGGCACGCCAGTTGTTTTTTATGAAACCCCGACCATTTCCGTATCTGGGCCATCAGCGGTTTGCGAAGGCAGTCCCGCAATGGTCACTTTTACGGCGACGGGCACGCCACCTTTGGCGGTTGATTTTATGCAGAACGGCATACCCGTGCCAACGGTCATGCTGCCGGCCACCGGCACTGCCGAAATAGAAATCCCGGTTCCAGCCACAACCACCATCACTTTGGTATCAATCGAAGATGCCAATGGCTGCATAAACCTCTCTTCCGAGAGCATCACCATTGAGGTGAACCCTGTGCCCGATGCAGGGACTTCGTTGGGCGGCCTGACATTTTGCGAAGGCGACAATGAGTCCGTCCAGTTGTTCGACCAGCTTTCCGGTGCAGGTGCTGGGGGGGTATGGACCGACCCAAGCGGTCAGGTAGTACCCAACGGAAACCTGAACATTGCCTTTTTGCCAAGCGGCTCAAATGAGTTTACTTATACCGTCAGCGGCGTGCCCCCCTGTGAAGATGACCAAGCAATGGTCGCTATCGAAATCGGCGAGAACCCCGTTGCAGACGCCGGGCCAGACCGGGCATTGAACTGCGATATTTCAGAAGTTGCCCTCGGCGGGGGCAATACGACGCCGGGCATTCAATACAATTGGAGCGGCCCGGGCATACAAGATGCAACCTTGATGACCCAAGAGGGGATCACCCTCGCCGGCACCTATACTTTGGTGGTTTCAAATGACCAAGGATGTTCGGACACGGACGAGGTGGAAGTAGAGGAAAACATAACGATGCCAATGGCATTTGTGACCCCCAACGATGTGAGCTGTTTTGGTGAATCCGACGGCTTTGTGGTGATTGACAGTGTTGCCAACGGCGTTGCCCCATACCTGTTCTCATTGGACGGAGGGCCGTTTTTGGCGCAGCAGGCTTTCCTCGGCCTAAGTCCGGGAGATTATTCTATAATCGTGGAGGACAACGAGGGCTGTTCTACTTCGGTGTCTTTTACGATCTCCGAACCAGAAGAGGTTTCGGTGGAGATACAACCTGTATTTGCTGGCAACGACCCGTTTGTCCAGTTTGGAGAATCCCTTGACCTGATACTCAAGCCCACCCCTCTTTTTGAAGATTTGGACGAAGTTGTCTGGGGCCCACCGGGCGTTGATTCGCTCTGCGTTGGCTGTTCCGTCATCACTGTTACACCGACACAACAGACGTCTTATTCTGCCACCATAACAAAAGACAATTGTTCTGCCCAGACCATTCTCACCATTTTTGTTTCCAAAGAACGGCAGGTGTATGTGCCCAATGCCTTTGCCCCCGACGGCTCGGGCATGAACAAAATGTTCTATATTTTTGGAGGAAAAAGCGTTGTCAAGATCAAATCATTCCTCATTTTTAACAGGTGGGGAGAGATCGTGCACCGAAGCATTAACCACCCCCCCAACGATCCCTCTTTTGGCTGGGACGGCACCTATAGGGGCGAGCCCTTGAACCCTGGCGTTTTTGTCTGGTTCGCTGAAATAGAGTTTATTGATGGCTCTACCGAGATGGTTGAAGGGGACGTGATTTTGGTCCGATGAGCATTTTTGTTTTATCATAAAAGCAGGTGGGAGGTATTGAAAAATGCCTCCTGCCTGTTTTTACAATAAACCGCAGCTTTGATTACATTTGCCGCTTCATCGCAGCACAAGGTTTTGTGCTGAAACATTCATTTACAAAAACACAACTTCATGGATTTTCAAGCAATATTAGAAGGGATAAAAACATCCGCCAGCAATGCCGACCCGCTCGGCAGCACCCTGAAATTCGACTTTGGCGGCGAAACGATTTACGTGGATGGCAGCGGCGATGCGAACCTTGTCTCCACCGACGACAAAGATGCCGATTGCCTGCTCATCGTCTCCAAAGAAAACTTCGTGAAACTGACTACCGGAGACCTCAACCCGATGGCCGCAGTGATGACCGGGAAGGTCAAAATAAAAGGGGACATGGGCGTTGCCATGAAATTGCAGTCTCTGCTCGGGTAAAATTTCCGCCCAGTTTCACCTTTCATTTTTTCTTGAAATGATACGACTTTTTGGTAGTGGTAAAAAGTATGTGATGTATAAATTTTTAGGTAACTGTTTAGCCCAACAGAAAACCTGTTGAATTCACTAACC
>DROJ01000210.1 GCA_011321935.1 Bacteroidota bacterium
CCTTGTTTTCTGGCTGCAATATTGATTCAATGTCGCTGGCGGAAAAGAGAAAATGTTCCGACGAAAAATTATTGAAATATGTTTACGAGCGGTTTAAATGGCCTCCCGGTTTTTGCGGAAGCGGAAGGGTAGTCGTTTGTTTTGAAATAGAAAAAGACGGCACTGTCGGCAACTGCGATATATTGAGGGACATTGGCGGCAGGGTAGGAGATCAAGTGCTGTCCATAATCAAAACAATGCCCAAATGGACACCCGGGATGAAAAATGGCAAACCAGTTAAAGTTGAGTTTAATTTACCGATTAGGATTTGTTTAGAATAAGTGTATTACCTTAGCGAGCAAATAACAAAAACAAAATTCAATTATGAAAAAGCTCGCAACACTCCTTATTGTTTTATTTGCATTTACAATTACGGTTTTCTCGCAAACAGATAAGTTTATAAAAGAGAAGAGATATGCTGAGAGGGAAGGCCAATCCCTTACCCGTCACAGCCTCGCCCTGCCAAACGGCAAGTCCTTAAATTACACCGCAAGGGCAGGTTATACTTATTTAAAAAAAGAAGAAGAAGGAAAAATAGGGGCAAAAATATTTTTTGTCGCTTATACCAAAGACGGGGTGAAAGACCCCGCCGAACGCCCCCTCACTTTTGCGTTCAACGGCGGTCCCGGTTCGTCTTCGGTGTGGCTGCACATGGGCGCGCTCGGCCCCAAGCGGGTCCTTATGACCGACAAAGGGGATGCCACCCCGCCGCCTTATAAGGTCGTTGACAATGAATATTCGTGGCTCGAATTTACCGACCTTGTTTTTATTGACCCGGTGATGACTGGCTACAGCCGGACGGTGGATTCGACCGACAAAAAAGAATTTACGGGCTTTGTGAAAGATATAGAATCGGTCGGTGAATTTATCCGCATATATACCTCGAAATACGAGCGCTGGAATTCCCCAAAATATTTGGCGGGAGAAAGCTACGGAACGACCCGCGCCTGCGGCCTCGCCGGACATTTGCAGGACAGATATGGTTTGTATTTAAATGGTTTGGTATTGATTTCGCAAATAACGAATTTCCAAACGGCACGTTTTGAAATTGGGAACGACCTGCCATATCCATTGTTTTTGCCGACATATGCGGCAACGGCCTGGTACCATAAAAAACTGGACCCGTCATTTAATGATTTAAATAAATTATTAATAGAGGTGGAAGCCTTTTCATTAAATGAATATACGGTGGCCTTGACCAAAGGGGATGCCCTGTCTGAAAAAGAAAAAAACAATATTGCCGATAAATTATCGGAATATACGGGACTTTCAAAAAAATATATTTTGCAGGCAAATTTGCGCCCAGTTATCCACCGTTTTGTAAAAGAACTGAGACGGGATGAAGGATTGACTGTTGGTCGATTGGACAGTCGTTTTACAGGCGTAGATTATGATGGGACGAGGGAGCGCTATGAGTTCGACCCTAGTTATAGCAAGGCAATATACGGGCCTTTTTCGATGGCCGTAAACGACCACCTTTCCCGTTTTTTGGAATATAAATCTGAGCTGCCGTATGAGATATTGACAGGGCGGGTGCGCCCGTGGAGTTATAGCAACGTGGAAAATAAATATTTAAACGTATCGGAAACGCTGCGGCAGGCCATGCACAAAAACCCACATTTAAAGGTTTTGATATGCAATGGCTATTATGATTTGGCGACGCCTTATTTTGCCACAAAATATACGGTCGGCCATATGTTCTTGGATGAAAATTTAAAAGACAATATAATATTGAAATATTACGAGGCAGGGCACATGATGTATATCCGTAAACCTTCGCTGGTAAAAATGGCGGGGGATGTGCGGGGATTTTATTTGGGGAATTAATTGCTGGCCGGCTCGTATGCTCCCAATTTCTTAATTTCCCGTTTTCCATTTTTCCGATCAATTAAACAACTATGAAAAACCACCCCCACGACGAATTTTTCAAATACCTTTTTTCGCTTAGGAACGGTGAAAAAATAAATTGCGGTTTTTGGGTGAATTATTTTTTTCTCTAACGAGGCGAAAAACGCAGGCATAGCAGGGTTACGGCGTCCCGAAATACTTCGGGATTAACAAAGTTAGAGGCGAAAAGAATCAGCCAAGAACCGTAATTTATTTTTTCACCGTTCCTTATCGAGGTGACAAAAGAATTTCTCGAAAACTTCCTCCCCGATGAACTGCTTGCGCTGTTCGACCTGGACACCTTGACTGAAGACCCAACGGAATATACGACCCCGGAACTGGCCGCCGTTCTTTCGGACAAAGTGTTCCGTTGCAACTTACGCCGGGAATTTTCAAAAAGCAAAAAAAAGCTGTTGGCGGTCATTGCCATTCTGCTGGAGCATAAAAGTTATGCGCCGCCCTACCCGCATTTCCAGTTGAACGAATACCGGCAGCGCATTTGGTCGAACAGGGTCGGCAACAAGAAAAAACCATTTGCCGTGCTGCCCGTCATACTGTACCACGGAACGACAAAATGGAAGAAAAAGGATTTGGCGGCCTATTTTGGCAACTTGCCCGATGCCATGAAACCTTTATATCGGAGGGTTCGACTATGTATTGATCGACCTGTCAAAATTTACCGATGAAGAATTGTTGAACCTGAAATTGGGCTTCCTCGCTTATGGTATGCTGACCATGAAACACGCCAAGGACAAACAGTGGCTGCAAGAGCAGCTTCAAACAGTTTTTGAAAAAGGCGATGAGTTCCTGAAAACAGAAGAGGGGAAAACCTTCGTGGAACGCTTATTTGTTTATTACGCAAAAATTTCCCAACTTAGTGGGGAAGAATTGAAAAAAGCTGTCATCAATAATTTATCAGAAGATATGCAAGCAACAACATTGTCATCGTATGATCAGATCAGACTGGAAGGCAAGCTGGAGGGCAAACTGGAAGGCAAAGAAGAAAACGCCCTTGCCGTCGCCACCAACTTGATGATTGAATTCCCGCAATTTAGCGACAAGCTCGTGGCCAAGCTTTCTACCCTTAAAATTGCAAAAGTCAAAAAGCTGAGGCAGGAACTGATCAAAAAAGGTAAATTGCCCAAAAACCCGCCGCCTGAAAATGGTGGCCGACCAGCAATGAACTGATTGTTGTTTGTCCGCTTGCGGTAAGCGGATAAAGCCCCAACATCCCTATCTTTACAGCCCGTCCGACCCATTATCGGACGGGCTGTTTCAATTAACAATACCAACGAATGAAGCGCCCTGACTTTTCAAAAATAAAACTCGATTCCTCCGTTGTGTTCCGTCCGCCGTCCGCCGTCCACCGTTCGCCGCTAGACACGCCGGAGCAGATTGCTGTCCCTTCCTGTTTTGAACCAACCGTTTTTCCGCACCAAAATTTCGTCTCCGGCATCCCGCCCTATCTGCGCGGCCCCTATTCGACCATGTACGTGGTGCGCCCGTGGACGGTACGCCAATACGCGGGTTTTTCGACCGCAGAAAAAAGCAACGCCTTTTACCGGCGCAACTTGGCGCAGGGGCAAAAGGGGCTTTCGGTCGCTTTCGACCTTGCCACCCACCGGGGCTACGACAGCGACCACCCGCGGGTGACGGGCGATGTCGGCATGGCGGGAGTGGCGATTGACAGCGTGGAGGACATGAAAATTTTGTTCGACCAGATACCGCTCGACAAGATGTCGGTGAGCATGACGATGAACGGGGCGGTGATCCCGATCATGGCTTTTTACATTGTGGCGGCGGAGGAGCAAGGGGTGTCGCTGGAGCAGTTGAGCGGGACGATACAGAACGATATTTTAAAAGAGTTCATGGTGCGCAACACCTTTATATACCCGCCGCAGCCGAGCATGCGCATCGTCGGCGATATTTTCAAATACACGGCGCAGCACATGCCGCGGTTCAACTCCATCAGCGTGAGCGGCTACCACATCCACGAGGCGGGCGCGCCTGCCGATATTGAGTTGGCCTATACCCTGGCGGACGGGCTGGAATACCTGCGGACGGGCATTGCTGCCGGACTTGCGATTGACGGTTTTGCACCCCGCATCTCCTTTTTTTGGGGCATCGGGATGAACCATTTTATGGAAATAGCGAAGCTGCGGGCAGGGCGGCTGCTGTGGGCAAAAATTGTCAAACAGTTTGATCCGCAGAACCCAAAAAGCATGTCGCTGCGGACGCACTGCCAAACGAGCGGCTGGAGCCTCACGGAGCAAGACCCCTTCAATAATGTGGCGCGCACCTGCATCGAGGCGATGTCGGCGGCGTTGGGCGGTACGCAGTCGCTGCACACCAATTCGCTGGACGAGGCGATTGCCCTGCCGACCGATTTTTCAGCAAAAATAGCCCGCGACACGCAGTTGTTTTTGCAGCAGCAAACGGGCATCACGAAGGTGGTTGACCCCTGGGCGGGCAGCTATTATATTGAGTACCTTACGGAGCAACTGACCCAACGTGCATGGGCATTGATAGAGGAAGTGGAGGCGCTCGGCGGCATGGCCAAGGCCATCGAAAAGGGCTTGCCAAAACTCCGCATCGAGGAGGCCGCTGCCCGCAAACAGGCGCGCATTGACAGCGGGCAAGACCGCATTGTCGGCGTGAATATTTTCCAGACGGACGACAAACGGGAACTGGACATCCTGAAAGTGGACAACTCCGCAGTGCGCGAATCACAGATCGCCCGTTTGAATAAAATGAAAAAGGAACGGGACGAAACGGCTGTGCAGGCTGCGCTGGAGAGTATTTATCAGTGCGCAGCCTCCCCCTCTTTTGAAGGGGGGCGGGGGGAGGCCAACTTGCTTGCCGAAGCCGTCAACGCCGCCCGCCTCCGTGCGTCTTTGGGTGAAATCAGCGATGCGATGGAACGTGCTTTTGGCCGCTATGTGCCGACCACCCGCTCGGTCTCGGGCGTTTACAGTAAAGAAATTAAAATGGACGATTCTTTTAAAAAGGCCCAACTGCTGGCCGACAGATTTGCAGAAATGGAAGGCCGCCGCCCCCGTATCATGGTGGCCAAACTCGGACAGGACGGCCACGACCGCGGCGCCAAGATCATCGCCACGGGCTTCGCCGACCTCGGCTTCGATGTGGACATCGGGCCACTGTTTCAAACCCCTGCCGAAGCTGCCCGGCAAGCCGCCGAAAACGATGTGCATGTGCTGGGCATCAGTTCGCTCGCCGCTGGCCACCGGACGCTGGTGCCACAGACGATCGAGGAACTGGAGAAGCTGGGACGGGGTGATATTTTGGTGGTGGCAGGCGGGGTGATCCCGCAGGCGGATTATGATTTTTTATATGAGAAAGGGGTGGCTGCGGTGTTTGGGCCGGGGACGAAAATTGCGGAAGCGGCGATGGGGATTTTGGGGAGGTTGATGGGGTGAAGGGGTGCCGGTTGCAAACCGGGCATCAGCGGGCGATAGGCCGGAAACCAAACAGCGCAGACAAACGTTTGAATTTTGCTTTATCTTTGTCAAAAATAAAAACACCGATAATGTTAGCAACAAGAGAACCTTTGGGCAGATTTATAGTGCTGGCGCACAATGAAAAAGGAATAATTACTAAATCGTCAATTGAACAAGAGATTGATGACCTAGTGGATATAATAAAAGTGAGGGTTCAAAGCAAAAAATTAAAAGCCGTTGCGGAGAGTTTATACGAAAGGATTTTTGAGATTAGGTTTGATGTGATAGAATGGTCGGCCAACCAAAATATCAGCGTCTCGGATTACCTCCATAAAATAAACCATGAAATAGCAAACAAGCTTCAATTGGCCCACTATTCCGATTTAGCAAAAGAAGCTGCTACCGTTTTAGATGTTCACGAAAAGATATTCTCCCCTATTGCCGAAAAATTAACCTTAGATAATTTTGGTCAGTTATTGGATGAATTAAACAATAATAAGCCAACTTATGAAACCATAAAATTACTGTCCATCCACCCCGCTCCGCAAATTCAATATTTAAAAAAATGGCTTGACACCTCGTTGGACATAGAGTTCGGGCTTATACTTTCTGATTTAATTTTAACGGGACAAATTGAATTTTCCAAAAAAAGAATCAATGAACTGATCCTGTTCCTAAAAGATACGATTAACAGATATGGCGCCTATTCTATTTTTACGGGATTTTGGCAACCTTGCTCCGATGATGTTTCCAACTTGACCAATAAGATGCAAATACTCGCGGCCACCATAGAAATGGATAACAATATTTATTACAAAACTTCAAAAGAAGAATTATTCAACTTCGTCAATAATTAAGGCCTGCCCCATGTATCCGATTCATTTGAGCAAAAAGGCGGTAAAAGATATTGCTTCGCTTCGCAAAGAAAACCCAAAGTACGCTGCAAAACTTTGGGATCTGATATTGGATATTTTTAAACACCCATTTACTGGAATAGGAGAACCGGAGGCGCTGAAAGGAGACCTGCGAGGTTGGTGGTCGCGGAGGATTACACAGAAGCACCGCTTGGTTTATCGGATTAAAAATGAGGTATTGGAAATTGCTTCTTGTTATGGGCATTATGGGGATAAGTAATACTGGATAGGCTGCGGTGTTCGGGCCGGGGACGAAAATTGCGGCGGCGGCAATGGGGATTTTGGGGAGGTTGATGTAGGTGCCAGTTGCAAACCAAACCAGCGGTTGATAGCGGAAGTCGTTTTATATTTATGTGTAGAAATTAAGAGCTTTCTATATTTGCAAATGGTTTAAAGTGAATGAAAAAAAAGAAAAATGACTGAACTCAAAATAATTGATACGATCTATGGTAAACTAATTTCTTTAAACAAGAATGGAGGTATTCCTGTCAATTTAAAAGCGAGGTCAACAATAGGTACGGTTCAAGACGACCCATTTGACAAATGGATTGGCGGTTTAATTGATAAAACTTTACCTAAAAATTTTGAAGTAGTTCATTCAGGTTCTTTAACGACTCCAGATATTGTTATTCGAGATAAAGAAAAGGGGACAATTGTTGGGTTGGAAATAAAAAAATTAATTCAAAAACCAAATGGTAGCGATTCCAGAGGATTGACGATTGATTATAATAGTTCGCTGCCAAGCGGCTCAACCATGATAAAGGTAGGAGAAGAAACCGTGATTATTCCGTGCTACTATTTATTTGCCTTGCTAAATAATTCCAGCACCAAAATTGTCACTTTGGTTATTGTGGATGGAGACTTTTTAAATTATGACTTTGATTTGCATAAAGAATCAAAATACGCTAACTATACTGAATATGGACATGGTCCCTATGGCGAAGGTTCGGTAAGGCATAGGAAAATGTACACATATCCCAATCCCTTAAATACAAAATTAAAAGACTTCTTTTTAAGTCAAATATTGGTAGGGAAAAAAGCTGAATTTGATAAACTCCCTGATGCTGGAAAGATTACGGAACAAATAATCAGAACCGACAAATTTGGGAACTCGTTTTATTATTATTTGAAAGATGGAAGAAGTAACGCACCAACAGATTTAGGAACTTTAAAAACGTTGACAGATATTTTCGATGCTTGCAAAAAAAGAAAACCAAAAAAAAGAACTGCATCGATGCCAGTTTTAAAACCGTTGAAAAAATAAAAAAATGCTGAAACATAAAAAATATAACAAATCAGGATATACCTTTTTAGGTCTTTTTTCTGGTGCAGGGGGATTGGATTTAGGTTTTGAATTGGCAGGGTTTGAACATACCGAATCCAATGAAATATTGGATTACGCGGTCAATACATTAAAAAGAAATAAACCAACTTGGAATATAGTTCACGGCGACGTAAGAGAATATGAACCTTCTTTTAAAAAAGACTTGGATGTATTGCTTGCAGGTTTTCCATGCCAGGGTTTTTCCCTCGGCGGGAACAGGGATTCAAATGATGAAAGAAATTCTTTGTATAAAGAAGTAATACGGATCGCTGATTTGATGAAGCCGAGGATAATTGTAATGGAAAATGTCCTCAACCTGAGAACCATGAAACACCCTGAAACCAATAAACCTTTTGCACAACAAATAAGCGATGAGCTTTCCGGAATTGGCTATTCAACAACATTCGATTTTTTTAGGGTTTCTCAACATGGTGCGCCTCAAACCAGAAGGCGTTTTATATTTGTTGCATTTAAAGGTGATATTTATAAAGATTTTAGATTTCCAAAACCAAAAAAAGAAACAACGATTCGGAATTACCTTTATGAATTAGGACAGGACTTAAATATAAAACTTCCAAACCATAATCCTAAATGGGGTTTTAAAAGCCATGTGCATAAAGAAACTGGACTTCCATATGATTCAAATGAAGAAGCCATTCCTGTCCGTTTAAGCCGGACTGCATCTGACGGGAATCCTGTAAGAAATTTTGATTCCCCTTTTCCGGCAGTGGATACGGCAACAGTTTGGGGATGGGCCATTGGAAATGTAAGAGCATTTCGTGTGGAAAAAAACAGGAAGGATGCAATGTTTGTCCGCAACCCAAATTCGACGGCTAAACTTTGGCGGATCGAAGCAAGTAAAATACGGTCATTTACAGCCCGTGAATATGCGAGGTTGCAAACCTTTCCCGATGATTGGGTATTTTACGGAAAAAATAAAAGAGAATTACAATTGCAAATCGGAAACGCTGTCCCCGTCGAATTTGCTAAAAACATTGGTATTTGTATTCGGGAGACTTTGGAAAAAATGGACGGCAAGAAAGAGCACGTTTTGGAACATGGGGAGCAGATGGCTTTATTTTGAATGCCACCTTTCCTATGGATAAGGAGGGCTATATCTATGCATCCCAAATTTTAAAAACTTGGAATGTCTAACCCAAACCATCTACAAGGAAAAAACAAAACCCATTGATAGACACCCAAGCAACAACCTTCCACCATTCTCCGGTCTCCATATTTTTCGTTATTTATTAATCCAGTAAAAAAGGAAAAACCCGAAAGCCGAATTTCCCAAAAACCAGAAATACATATTTTGGGAATCAATACT
This sequence comes from Bacteroidota bacterium, assembly GCA_011321935.1. Lineage (GTDB taxonomy): Bacteria > Bacteroidota > Bacteroidia > Chitinophagales > Saprospiraceae > UBA6168. The sequence continues at coordinate 8,950 of DROJ01000210.1, forward strand.
ATCGAAACCCTATTTTTTATTTCCATGGTTAGACTTCATTCTAAAAATTTTTGCATGAAGCCTTTTCAAAAACAATGAATTTGGACGGTTCGTGTGCTGGTGCGCACAAATCCGAACAAGGTCTATTGTAAATCTTAAAAAAAACATGAAATCAATCCTTATTGTTTTTTTATTGACCTGCTTTACAGTTGCCCCTTCCCATGCCCAGGACTGGGCAAATTTAAACCACTTTAAAAATGAAAACGCACAAATCGGACTGCCCGATTCAAGCGAAAGCAGGGTCGTATTTATGGGCAATTCAATTACCGAAGGATGGGGGGTGAAAAACCCCAGTTTTTTTTCTGACAAACCATATATCAACCGAGGAATAAGCGGACAGACGACCCCGCAGATGCTCCTCCGGTTCAGGGCAGATGTAATTGACTTAAAACCAGCGGTTGTAATTATATTGGCAGGCACCAATGATATTGCTGGAAATACCGGGCCTTCCACACTTAAAATGATAATGGACAATATAGTATCAATGACCGAACTGGCATTGGCCAATGATATTAAAGTAGTGCTATCTTCTGTTTTGCCAGCATATAATTATTTCTGGAAACCAGAATTAGAACCTGCTGAAAAAATTGTTGAACTGAATAAAATGATAAAAGCATATGCCGATAAAAAAGGGATTGTATATGTTGATTATTTTACCCAAATGGCGGATGATAAAAATGGATTAAAAGAAAAATATACGGATGACGGGGTACACCCAAATATAGCGGGATATAAGGTGATGGCGCCGCTGGCGGAGGAGGCTATAGGGAAGGTTTTAATTCAGGAGTGAATAGATTTGATTTTGGATTTGTTTCAATATTTTTAATTGTTTAAGGAACTAAAAAGAAAGCGCAATTTGTATAGTTGGTTTTAATGAAATATCGCTGAACCATAAAAGGTCAGTTTTTTTTTAAAACACCACAAACCATGATAGATAAAAAACACCACAAAAAATTAAGCAAGTTTTTGAGTTTGGTTTTAAGGCACAAGCCAGAAACCATCGGAATTGAACTGGACGAAAATGGATGGACAGATATTGACGGATTAATTTCAAAAATAAAAAAGTATGGAAAACCGATAGATACCGAAACATTAGAACTCATCGTAAAAACCAGCGACAAGCAGCGTTTTGCCATAAATAAAGACGGCAATAAAATACGCGCAAACCAAGGCCACTCCGTTAAAATAGAACTTGGGTATAAGCCCAAATGCCCGCCCGAAATATTATATCACGGCACCGGAAATAAATATGTCGAAAGCATATTAAAAACAGGGCTTGTAAAAAGGAACAGGCACCATGTCCATTTAAGTACCAATATGGAAACGGCCATTAGCGTGGGGAAAAGGCACGGGAAACCAGTCGTTTTTGAAGTGCTCGCAAAAAAAATGCACGGCGATGGTTTTGAGTTTTTCCTTTCGGAAAATGGCGTTTGGTTGACGGACATGGTGCCGGTGACGTATTTGCGGAAATATAAAAACCATATTGGTCAGGTATAATTGAAAGTTCCCTTTTATACTGAACCATAATAGGTTTTGTGCTTCGAGCGCAGATTCTCCCCTTCTGGGGCTGGGGGCTGGCGAGGGCAAATGCACAAAACCTATTATGGTTCAGTATAAAAGACTTGGGGCATGCCCAAAGTATAGGGAATAAATTAATTGTCCCAAACCTCAATGCAGGGGATTATTATTTAATAGTTGACAGTAAACAGGATTTCAATTATCAAATCGAATTTTGTACGGTTACATCGGCAACAAATTATATTAAAGAAAGCAATTTAGTCATTTATCCCAACCCAAGTAAATCGCTAATTAATTTTACATCGCCCAACCTGATAATTGAAAGGGTCAGTATTTTTGATGGCTTGGGAAAGAGGGTTTATTATAAAGAATCAGAAGCAGGTATAGGGAGCATATCGCATTCTTTAAAACCGGGGATATATATACTTAAAGCAGATACAGGCATAGGCACATTAATTAGAAAAATAGCGGTGAATTAAATTAAGGGGTCGGCGAATAATAACCTTCCGATTTAGGCGACGTTATTTTTGATGCAGGCGATGCAAAAAAATAGAGCATAGTGGTTCTATTTGACATTTTTTTAAAGAAGCCTGCATTAAAAAGAACAAGCATAAACGGAAGGTTA
>DROJ01000211.1 GCA_011321935.1 Bacteroidota bacterium
AAAAACTCCAACCGTTGAAAATCAAAATTAAAAATTCCAGCCGTTCATTTGATTGCCGTTTTGTTTTTCAACTCCAAAATAATAGGCCAGTCAGAGCAATAAAAATTAGGTTAAAAAAGGGATGCTGAATTAAATGAACGTGCGGAGTTTTTCATTTTCATTTTCATTTTCATTTTTATTTTTATTTTAATAAAAACTCCAACCGTTGAAAATCAAAATTAAAAATTCCAGCCGTTCATTTGATTGCCGTTTTATTTTTCAACTCCAAAATAATAGGCCAGTCAGAGCAATAAAAATTAGGTTAAAAAACGGATGCTGAATTAAATGAACGTGCGGAGTTTTTCATTTTCATTTTCATTTTCATTTTAATTTTAATTAAAAAAGGGTTGACGGCACGCTGCCGTCAACCCTTTTTTGAACACTCTATATTTGTTTTTTATTTTGGCTGGATATTGACCAAAGCCCCGTCCGCATTTTTTTTGTCGCGCTTGTTTTTCTTTTTGTTGCTGGCAAAAACAGCCTGCGGGTTGTTGTTTTCATAATTGCCGGCATAAGCGTAAAACTGAAGCCCGCCACCTGCTCCCATGTCTATGATGCCGAGGTCGTTGCCGGGGTTGGTGCCATAAGAATTGGGGGTTGCGAAGGCATCAACGCCATTCTCGAAGAGGCTGAAAGTGCCGTCAAAAATTTTATTGGTAGTAAAGGTGAACAACAGTGTTTCCTCGTTTGGCAAGATTTCCAGCTTGGGCTTGTCGGTCACAAAACCAAAAGAGATATAGGCCCTGTCCGCTGCTTCTTGTGGGCCGTTGACCCTTGCGTTTTCTACCCATGAGCCGCCCCTGTTTTCGAGGTTGGAGTAAACAAAATCAATTGGTGCAACAATGGTCACTTGCCCTGAACCGGTGGAAGTGCGCTCGCTCGGAAAGATAGAATCATCAGGCTGCACAAACACGCCCCAAGACTGGTCGGGCAGTTGCTGCAAGGTAAAATGCAATGCTTTTTGGGCATCGTCAGGCTGCGCTATGATCAAGGTGGAAAAAGAAAAAAATGCGGAGATGAAAAAGGTGCGTAAAGTGTTCATTTTGTTGTTTGTGTGAGTGTGAGGATGTCAGTTCGTTTGTGGAGCAAATATGCGGGCAGCGGCAGTGCGGAAATAAAAAAAAAGAGGGTATTTGTGACATTGAAAAAATGGAAAATGGTTTTAAAACCCATTTTGTTTATTGTTTTTTAAATAAAAAAAAGTGATGGCGGGTGCGGAGGGAATTTAAAATACAAAGACCCCGGGCCCTGCATATGCGCAATGTCCGGGGTTTTTGTATGTCAAGAAAGGGCTTTCCTGCAAAAGCCATGGCACTGCTTCCTGGACATAGATATTAGACTTTATTCTAAATTTTCCACCACCCCCTTAAACCTAATTATGGCCGACTACTTAAAGTCTAAAATACAGTTTACTTTCGCCCCTGATTTTCCAGTACCACCATGTCAAAACAGAAATCACCGCTGCTGCCCATCTTCGTCACCGTCTTCCTCGACATGCTCGGGGTGGGCATCATCATCCCGGTCATCCCGGCGCTGTTTTTTGAGGGCAACGAATTTTTTGGGCCGGAGGTGGCGAGGGAGTACAAGTCCATTTTGTACGGCCTGTTGCTGGCCTCCTACCCGTTCATGCAGTTTTTTGGGGCGCCGCTTTTGGGCATGTTTTCCGACCGGTACGGCCGCAAGCCCATGCTGACCCTTTCGCTGACGGGCACCATGTTGGGCTATGTCCTGTTTGCCTATGCCATCGGTTCGGGCAGTGTTTTTTTGCTGTTTTTCAGCCGCATGTTCCCCGGTTTTTTTGGTGGCAATATTTCCATCGTTTACTCCGCCATCGCCGACGTGAGCGATGAAAAGAGCAAGCCCAAAAATTTCGGGCTGGTGGGCATGGCCTTTGGCCTCGGCTTCATCCTCGGCCCTACCCTCGGCGGCATCATGGCCGACGAAACGGTAGTGGGCTGGTTCAGCCCCGCAACGCCTTTCATCTTTACTTCCATCCTCACGTTTTTGAATATTCTTTTGGTAAAACACTATTTCCGGGAAACGCTGCCCGCACTGCAAAAAGGGGCGGCGGCAGAAGTTTCGGAAAAAACAAAACCCCTCTCTTGGGGCAGCATTTTCAATGGCTTCCGCAATATTGCCACTTCTTTCAGGGAGGCCGATTTGCGGGTCATTTTTACGGTCGTTTTGTTGCTCTCGCTGGGCTTTAGTTTTTATGCCCAGTTTTTTTCCGTCCTCTTGATCGAGGGCTTTTCATACTCCGAAAAGGACATCGGCTTCCTCTTTGGATGGATCGGCGTATGGCTGGTGTTCACGCAGGGCTTCATCGTGCCGAGGCTGAGCAAAGTCGTTTCGCCCAAAATAGTGCCCATGGTCAGTTTGTTGGGGCAGAGCATTTTCATTGGGCTGGTATTGTTGCCCGGTCAATCATTTTGGTTTTATATCATCAATCCTTTCATTGCCCTTTTCCACGGCGTTACCACGCCGAACCTGACAACCGTTGTGTCCATGCAGGCCGGTGCCGACAGGCAGGGCGAGGTAATGGGCATCAACCAGTCCATGCTCTCGTTGGGGCAGATCGTACCGCCCGTGCTGGGCGGCTATCTGAATACTTTGAACGGGAACTTTCCGATATTGGTGGGGGCAGCGGTGCTATTTGCAGGCTGGGCGGTCTATGTGTTTGTTTTTCAGAGGAGATGAGGTTTTGATTTTAAATGAAAATGAAAATGAAAATGAAATTCAAAAAACGCTCGCTCTTAGGTTAAGGTGTTTGGTGTTTTCATTTTGATTAAAACGGCTTAAAACCAGAACTTAACAGCCCTGCTCCAAAGGGGGAGGTACAGCCGTCTCCGAAATTTAATTTGGAAGACATAGGCCGTACCCGACTTTTTGGAGTGGACTCAAGTTTCAAAATATTGGAATGCCTTTGCCCTAAAAACAAGCGCTGCTTGCCCCTCCAACGAAGCCAGTAGCGACACCCGCCGATAAAAATTTCCCTGCTCATAGTTTGAACTTCAATCAGTGACCTATCTTTGTGCGATGCAAATAACTGCTAAAGAAATAGCCGAATGGTTGGAAGGCGACCTCGAAGGGGACGCAGGGGCACTGGTTGACCGGCCGGGCAAAATAGAAGAGGGGGGAGAGGGCACGCTCACTTTCTTGGGCAACTCCAAGTACGAAGACTTTGCGTACAGCACCCGTTCTGCTGTTCTTTTGGCCAATAAAAACTTTAAGCCCGCCCGCCCCATAGCCGCTTCGGCACTCATCCGCGTCGATGATGTTTACGACGCCATCCGCTTATTGCTCGGAAAATTCGGGGCACAAAAACCTTCCAACGGGCAGGTGTCGGAAAAATCGAGCATCCATCCGTCGGTACAATTAGGAGAAGCCGTTTCTATCGGTATCTTTACCGTTGTGGAGGAAGGCTCGAAGATCGGCGGCGGCACCATATTGCACCCGCAGGTTTTTATCGGTGAAAATGTCGAAATAGGGGAGGGCTGCATTTTGTACCCCGGCGTAAAAATTTACCATGATTGTAAAATCGGCAACCATTGTATATTGCACGCCAACGTGGTTGTCGGGGGAGATGGTTTTGGCTTCGCCCCGCAAGAGGACGGAACATTCCAAAAGATACCCCAGATCGGCAACGCCGTGATCGAAGACCATGTTGAAATCGGTGCCAATACGACCATTGACCGGGCCACAATGGGTTCGACCCTTATCCGAAAAGGGGCCAAGCTCGACAACCTCATCATGGTTGCCCACAATGTGGAGATCGGCGCCAATACCGTTGTTGCCGCACAAGCGGGCATTGCCGGCAGCAGCAAAATCGGAATGCGCTGCCGCATCGGCGGGCAGGCAGGTTTTGTCGGCCATATAGAAGTGGCCGACGGCACGCAGGTGCAGGCACAAAGCGGCGTTGCATCAGCAATAAAAGAACCCGGTCGGGCATTCTATGGCTCGCCTGCCATCCCGTACAAAAACTACTTGAGGTCTTATGCCGTTTTCAAACAACTGCCCGACCTCTATAAAAAAATCAACGATTTGGAAAAGAAACTTCGTGGTCAGTGAACAGTGATTAGTGAACAGTGAACAGTGAACAGTAATCAGGACAACCGTTTCTGACCACTGACAACTGGCCACTAATCACTAATCACTGTTCACTGTTTCACTAAAATATTATGAACCAACGCACCATCAAACAAGCGGCAAGCACTAAGGGCATTGGCCTGCACTCAGGCAAAGAAGTAATGATGACCTTCCGTCCCGCTGACCCCGGCCACGGTGTCAAATTCCAGCGGATCGACCTGAAAGACAAACCCATCATAAAAGGGGATGTCGGCAATGTTGTTTCCACCCTCCGGGGTACTACCATCCGGCAGAACGGTGTCCATGTGAGCACTATCGAGCATGCCCTTTCTGCCCTTTTTGGCCTCGGCATAGACAACGTGCTGATCGAACTCGACGGCCCAGAAGTGCCCATCATGGACGGCAGTGCCATGCCTTTTGTCAAAATATTGATGGAAGCAGGCTTTGAGGAACAGGACAAAGAGCGGTCATATTTGGAAATAACAGAGCCGCTGCGCTACTATGACGAGAACACCGGGGCGGAACTGATCGCCCTGCCTTCCGACGAGTTCAAAGTGACTACCTTGATTGATTTTGATTCAAAAATTTTGGGACAGCAGTATGCTTCCTTGTCTTCGTTGGATCATTTTACCAAAGAAATAGCCCCCTGCCGCACCTTTGTTTTTTTGCATGAACTGGAATACCTCGTGGAGCATGACCTGATAAAAGGTGGGGACATGAGCAATGCCATCGTTATCGTTGACCGGTTGGTGGACCAAAAGGAGCTGGATGCACTGGCCAAAAAACTGGGCAAGCCGAGCATCACCATCGACAAGGAAGGCATCCTCAATACCACCGAACTCTTCTTCAACAATGAGCCTGCCCGCCATAAACTCTTGGATGTAATGGGCGACCTCGCCCTGGTCGGCAAGCCCATCAAGGGCAAAATAATGGCAACCAAGCCCGGGCATACCGCCAATGTCGAGTTTGCAAAAATGTTGAAAAAACGCTACACCGAGCAGCGCCGCCTCAGGGGCGTACCCAAATACGACCCCAATGTGCCACCTATATATACGGCCATGCAAATTGCCGAATACCTGCCCCACCGCTACCCCTTTTTCTTTGTTGACAAAATCATAGACATCGGGGAAGGCTATGTGGTAGGCGTAAAAAACATCACTTTCAACGAAAACTTTTTTCAGGGGCATTTCCCCGGAAACCCAGTGTTCCCGGGCGTTTTGCAGGTAGAGGCATTGGCGCAGACCGGGGGCATCTTGGCATTGCAGCAGGTAGGCGACCCCGGTAACTGGGATACCTATTTTGTGAAAATAGACCGGGTCAAGTTCAGGCAGCAAGTAGTGCCGGGCGATACACTTATCCTCAAATTGGAACTGACCGCGCCCATCCGCCGCGGCCTCGTGCAGATGCACGGCAGCGCCTATGTCGGCAACAAACTGGTATCGGAAGGGGAACTCACCGCACAAATAGTGCGCAGGCAAGTAGAAGACAAAAAAGAGGAGGTGGTAAGTAGCTAAATGGCCTTTCATTGCCGGGGGCAGTCCTGTTTTGTGAAGGCGGCTACGGCTATCAATTTTCCATTGCCAATTTTGGGGACTGTTCATTTATCTGTACCACCCTTAGCGTAAGTGATTGATCGTGAGTGTGTTTTTTCAAAAAAAAACACATTTCACTGAACTGTCCCCAATTTTGTTTTCAAAGCCGAAGAGCTACTGTTCAGCACATGCGCGAGTTTTCCCGGTAGTTGGTTAGGGCTGGTTTTTTCAATAAACCATGAAGCGGTGCAACAGTCAAACAATGAAAAAACCTCAATAATTAACACAATAAAAGGGAGCGATGATAGTTAAAGAGACGTTAAGATGACGTCTGAAAATACCGGGGGGTATTTTAGCAATTGCAGTCAGGTTGAAAAATGTGCGATTGGAGAACATGCTTGTTAAAGAACAACACCATTGGTTTACTTTTGCCAATTTACTGACCACTGCCTTGAACAAATGGACAATAAGCAACTTTACACCTTCATTTATTTATAAAAACAACACGCTGATTGCTTGGGCGTCAAAAGGTTGTTCCGCTTTTTAGGGCAGGCCCGGGCGGCAGTTGTTTTTTTCAAACAAAGGGCAAACCGGCCCGTCCGTACCGATTCGAGTCCATATTCTGACTTTCCCCTTTGGTTTTATTGCTTTCCCGTATTTATGAGCATTTTAAGAATGGTCTTATTTTGAAATGGAATAGGTGGTATTCTTTGATGAAATCGTCTATTCATTATCCATGACTATACTTCATCAGTTCTTGACAAACAAAAAAAGACCAGAACAAAAGAACACCAATTTTAAATTTTGTAAACATTAGAAATGAAAATTACTACTGAACAACCGTCCGTCCTGCCTTATTTGAACGGAAATGGGCAGGGCATGCGGTACATACACCCCGATGCCCAAATAGGCCGCAATGTAACGGTCGAACCATTCACGACCATCGGCGCCGATGTGGTCATTGGCGACGATACTTGGGTCGGGCCAAACGTGACCATCATGGATGGCGCAAGGATCGGCAAGGGCTGCAAAATATTTCCCGGCGCGGTAGTCGGCGCAGTGCCCCAAGACCTAAAGTACAACGGCGAATACAGCCTCGTGGAACTCGGTGACAAGGTCATTGTCAGAGAGTACGTAACCCTAAACCGGGGGACTAAAGCCAGCCACCTTACCCGCATCGGAGCAGGTTCTTTGCTTATGGCCTACGTCCATGTAGCGCATGATTGCCATATCGGCAAGAACTGTGTCCTGGCCAATGGCGTCACCCTCGCCGGGCATATCGAAGTGGATGATTTTGCCATCCTCGGAGGGCTTACGGCCATCCACCAATTTGTCAAAATCGGAAAACTCGCCTTCGTGGGTGGAGGGAGTTTGGTGCGCAAAGATGTGCCGCCCTATGCAAAGGCTGCCCGCGAGCCGCTTTGTTATGCCGGTGTCAATTCGGTAGGCTTGCGCCGCCGGGGATATACCACCGAGCAGATACACCACATCCAAGACATATACCGCATCCTGTTCGTAAAAGGGAACAACACCACGCAAGCTGTTTCCCTCATCGAAACCCATATTGATGCGACTCCGGAAAGGGATTATATCCTTGAATTTATCCGCAAAGCAGACCGCGGCATCATGCGGGGTTATTCACAGATAAACGGGAGGAGGTAAATAGCCAAATGGTTTGAATGGCTAAATGATTGAATGGCTATTCCTGCAATCATTTAGCCATTCAAACCATTTAGCCATTTAGCCATTTAACCATGAAAATTACCTTCCAACAAGTTTCCAAGCGTTACCGGTACGACTGGGTTTTTAAAAATATTGACTACTCTTTTGAAGAGGCGGGCCGCTATGCCGTGACCGGGCCGAACGGGAGCGGCAAGTCAACTTTGATGAAGCTGCTCTCCGGCCATCTTTCGCCCTCAAAAGGAAAGGCCGTTTTTTTTTGGAAAAACAAAAAGGTGGAGGCGGAGGATGTGTACCTGCATATCAGCTTTGCCGCCCCGTACATTGATCTGATCGAAGAATTTACGCTGCTCGAAATATTGGATTTCCACCAAAAATTCAAGCCTTTCCAAAAAGGATTGGCCTCAAAAAACATTGTCGAACTGCTCGCCTTTCCAAAATCAAAAAACAAAGAAGTCCGCCATTTTTCTTCTGGCATGAAACAGCGCCTTAAATTGGCCCTCGCCATCTGCTCCGATTCTTCCCTCCTCCTGCTCGACGAACCTACCACCAATTTGGACAAGCAAGGCGTGGATTGGTACTTAGATTTAATCGAAAATTATTTGGGAAACAGGACGGCCGTGGTGGCCTCCAATATAGATGTCGATTATGCTTTCTGTGGAGAACGGCTGGATATTTTGGCGTATAAATAAGGCGAAAAACCCAATTAATGAGGTGGTTATAGCCAACCGATAAACCCGCAGAAACAATGTTCCCTTTTATACCTTCGGACAAAAAATAATGGCAGTGCATCAAATGTAATGCTGCTCTCAATATCTCTCGCAAAGACGCAAAGGCGCTAAGTATTCAGAATCAACACCCTGCCTACCGGCAGGCAGGTTTGCGACTTGGCGCCTTTGCGAGGGGCACATGGGCAGCATTACATTTGATGCACTGCCAAAATAATATTTATAGGAAAGCCCTTTGTCGGACAATAAATAAGTCACCCGGATAAAGTCTAATAATTCACATAAACCTCCCTCAGCACCCTTTCCATTTCCTTTTTGATCAGTCCCGTTTTCACCGTATAATTATTGTGCATAAAACTGAAAACAAGCAGCTTGCCCCTGCTCGTGATAAGGTAGCCGCTCAGGCAGTGGTTGTTGCGCAGCGTACCCGTTTTTGCAAAAACATAGGGCTGGTCTCCGTTGCGGTAATACTCCTCGATAGTGCCCGAAATACCGCCCGCCGGGAAGATGTTGAGCAGGCGTTCGCGGGACATCTGCTGCCGTATTTTATCCAAAACAAAAACAAGGTCGCGCGGGGTGATGAGGTTGTACCTCGACAGGCCGGAGCCGTCCACCCATTTGGGTTTGTCGGGCAGGTCGGAGAGCAGCGAGTCAATGGCATAGCCGATGATCTGCTCGGTGTTCATGTTGCCAAATTTCCACTCAGAGCACAGCAGCAGCAGTTGCTCGGCGATGAAATTATCGCTCACCTGGATCATCCTCCGGTACAGGCTATCGGCTTTCAGGCTGTAAATAATGCCCGCATCGGCAGGCGGCATCATCGGAAATTCGACGGCCTGCACGGGGCGGTGGAGGGTATCGGCAAGCAGTTTTGCCACAAAGCCGGGGCTGATCCTAAAAGGCGCCTGCCAGTCAAAATCGCCCCCTCCGGCGGCGTAGTCATTGAACGAAAACCGGTTGTCGAATTCCAGCCTGCCGATGTAGTCGTCTTCGCTCAGGGAGGGGTCGTAAAACAGCTCGTCTTTCAAAAAGGAGGGCACTATCTGCAGGCCGTGCGTGGTGTCGTTTTGCACAAAATGCGCCACGTTGCCATACACCGGGAAAGGCGATTTTTCAGCTTGGTAAGAATAGGGGTAATCGCTCCACATCCAGCCCTCGCCGTAGCGGTTGTCCCTGAAATTGGCGGGGCAAAAAAGCAGCGCCTCCGGCCTGTTTTTCAAAAAACCGAACACCGCATTGTTTTGCTCCAGATGGGGGTTGAGGAACGACGGGTCGCCCGTGCCCCAGACCACCATCAGGTCGCCCTGCTTTTTGTACTGCAGTGCCGGGATGGAATCGCCGAGCAGTTGCAGGCTGGTATAAAAGGTGAGTATTTTGGTATTGGAGGCCGGGGTGAAATACTTGTCCGATTGGTACTCGTAAAGCATTTTCCGCTGCTCCGGGTCGTACAGCGCAAAGCCCGTAAAACTCTTTTTGAAAACGGGCGAATTTTCGACCTGCTTATCAATAGGAACGGAAAAGGGAAGCGAGGAAGGCACTCCTCTTTTTCTGTTTTTTTTCCGCTGCGCAATGGCAGTATCGGGCAACAAAAAAACAGCCAGCAAAATAAAAACAGTCAGTATCCGCATGGGTAGTTGAATGGATAAATAGCTTGAATGGTTAAATGGTTATAAAAGATCAGAGGAAACAATTCCATCGGGTCTTTTATAACCTTTTAGCCATTCAAGCCACTCAATTATATTTCGTCCGCAAGATAAAAAGCAGCATCAAATTTTTCACATAAAAAAAACATGCTCCACATGCAAGCCATGTCTATCGCCCTTCCGAGAGACGGGGAATTTATTCCCCGTCCACCATTCCCGGCCACGCTGTCCCGGCCGTCCATTTACGAACAGAAAATGTACGCAGGCGCACGGTAGTTAAGTCCACCACTAGTTATTGTTTTTTTATAAATGATTGAAAACCAAGTGTTTAAAACCACTGGCACAAGCATTGGTTTTAAAAGAACGGATAAAAGATTGGAAGGAGCGGGAGTGGTTTTGGCTGCTCCTGCTCTTGCTTTTTTTATTCAAATGTTGAAAGGAGTGCCCTGATATCTGCAACCAGGATGGGGAGTTTGTTTTGAAGGACATCCCAAAGGATAGGATCAGAAACCGTATCGTAACCATGAATGATAAGGTTTCTGAAAGCAATGATTTTTATGGCTTCATTTATTTTGGCCAGCGCATTGGGATTTTCTTTTTTCACCCGGTTCAGAGCCTCGCCAATTATTTCAAATTTTCTTTCCACTGCTGCTTTTACAAGTTTATCGTTCGTATAACCTTCGAATGACAGGGCAACGGTAAATTGCTGAATATCCTGTGCTGCTTCCTGTGCATCAATCAAGTATTTTTCAATATCATGCTTCATAAATCACTTTACGGTCTTCATTGATGGACTTAATGAGAATTGCATTCTTGAGGGAAGATATTTCTACTAGGTCTATTTTTTTCTTGAATATTTTTTCAAGTGCTTCGAATAAAGCAAGGTAGCGGTCAAATAAAGAAGGCTGGCTTAGGTCAAATTCAACGAGAAAATCCATATCGCTGTCAGCGCGAAAATCTTCTCTGGCATAAGAGCCGAAGAGTTCCAGCTTTTTGACGCCCTGCGATTGGCAAGCGTATTTGATGGCATTTTGATATGGTTTTATTTCAATCATAAAAACAGTACAAATATTTAACCTCGACTACTTACCATGCAAAGTTCGACAATTTTCCACGATGTTGTCAACGGCACTTGTCGGACAACTATTTTGTAAAATACAACTCCCCGCTACGAAGCTGCCTTATGCTTTCTCCATAAAAACACAGCCCCTATTATCCCCGACAAAAATATAATAACTGCTATCAACTCCCCCTGCGTCGGTTGGAAAGGCATCCATTCGTATTTCACGTTCACCCGTATTTGTTCGATCCAAAAACGCTCGAAGCCGTTCAGGATAAGGAAGACAAAAAACATCATCCCGGGGATGGCCGTCAGGGGCTTGCGGATGGCCCAAAGGAAAGCGCCGATCAGCGTGGCAGCAACTGTTTCATAAAAAGGTGTCGGAAAAACTTTGTTTTCAATAAAATGGCAATAGCGGATGCCGCAGGCCTCCATGCAGCGGTCTTCAATCGGATAGGTCCGCGAGGCATTGAAAATTGTTTCGTTGCAGCCTTCCACCAGACCGCCCGCAGAGTACGAAAAGCCATAGGCATCGTTGGCATTGTTCACGTTGTGGGGGTAGTCGAAAGACCACATCCAGTCGGGCAAAAACCACCAATCAGGCTCTGCCCCGGCAACGATGCCCCAGTCGCCGTCGCCCGCCAATTGGCAGCCGATACGCCCCACCGCATACGCAAACATGAGCGCCGGCGCAACGGCATCAGCAGTCGGCCAAAAAGGGATATTATGCTTCCGCAAATAATAACCCGTACCCAGAAAGCCACAGATAAAACCACCATAAACGGCCAACCCGCTGCCCGAAAAGAAGGTGCCGATAGGGTCGGCCATGAAGCCGGAAGGCTCTTCCAGAATGGCAAATATCTTTGCGCCGAGCATGCCCGAAACGGCCGCCCACATGGTCAGGTCAGCGATGCGGTCATGCGGGAATATCTGTCCGATTTCTACTTTTGGTTTCGGCAATGCTTTCCGTTTTTTATCCCAATAAAGCAGCCCCGCAAACAAGGCCATCAGCACGATGCCGCCCAGCCAGTCGCCTTTTGCCGACAGCAGGACGGCCGCCGGGTCTTTCTGGAATTCGGCAAAATGGCCGAACATATAAAAGCCTTTGAAACCGACAATAAAACCAAAAACGGCATTGGAAACCAGCTCCCCCATTTTGGCGGGCTCGCCAGAGATGGCCCTGACCTTGGTGCCTTCAAAAATGCCGAGCTCCGCCCGCCTTTTCAGTTCCATATAAAAAAACCAAGCTGCCGTGAGGAAGGCAAACATGAGCACGACGCCAAAGGTCTTGAAAATGGAAGTCCAGTTGTCGGGGGCAGTGCCGAACAGGTCGTGGAACAGGTAGGAAAGATCCGGGTACATTTAATAAGGGTATTGGAAAACAGGTATTGGGTATTGGATATTATTGGTATTGCCCAAGCCCCAAGCCTATCGGCCGGTTTGTGTTTTGTTCAATAAATGCAAAGATAGAAAATGATGAAAACAGGTAGCACGGCCTTTAGGCTGTTCCGGTCTTTGCCCTTTAGGGCGAAAAGTGCTAAACCGCCCTAAAGGGCCTTGACCGGGACAGCCTGATCCCGAAAGCTTTCGGGAGTGCTACCGATGCGTCAATTCCCTCCCGTTGCTTCCGCTACCGCCGCTTGCCTATTGATCGCCTCCATCTCTTTATCAATAAAATAAAGGCTCTGCGGCCCCTCGCCGATGAGCTTGATGCGGTCGAGGACGTTGCGCATGAGCGCCTCTTCTTCCCGCTGTTCGTTCACGTACCACTGCAGGAAAGTCTCGGTGGAGTAGTCGTTTTCTTTGGAGGCAAGGGCGATGAGGCCATTGATGCTCTTGGTCACTTTTTGCTCGTGCGCATAAACCATTTTGAAAACTTCCTGCACCGACTTGAACTGCCGCGGCGGTTCTTTGACCCCCGGCGTAAGGGCAAAACCGCCCACCTCGCCGAGGTACTCGAATATCTTCATCATGTGCATCCGCTCTTCGTCCGACTGTCGCATCAGGAATTGGTGGCAACCGGACAGCCCCAAGTTGTCGCACCACACGGCCATCGCCAAATAAAGGAAAGAGGCGTAGCCTTCCAGCACTATCTGCTTATTTAGCGCAGCTTCCATTTTTTTTGAAATCATCATTTTGTTTGTTGTTTTTCTTTGAAATAAATTAGCCCTTAAAAAATAGAAATGAATTACCACTTTCGTAAAAAACCAGCACAAAGGAACGGATTTATTTCAGGAGGGGGCAAGTAAAAAGACAAAAGTAAAAAGTGCCGCAACTTCACTTTTTGCTTTTGCCTTTTGCCTTTCTCGCCTCCCGGCAGGCAAGGTTGCCCGGGCATGTGGAAAACTCAAACTGAAAAGACCGATTTAATTGACTAAATTTGCCCGTCATTCAAGTATTTTTTTTTCAAAAGTAAAAATAAGTTAAACAAACAAATGGGAATTGTAATCTCACTATTGAATCACAAGGGGGGGGTCGGCAAGACGACCAGCGTCATCAATATCGGCGCCGGCATGGCAGAACTTGGCAAAAAGGTTTTGCTGATAGACCTCGACCCGCAGGCCAACCTTTCGCTTTCCCTCGGCGTGCCGCGCCAGTCCAATACCATCTACGAAGCCCTCCGCGGCGAGTCCGAACTGGAACCGTACAATATCAAGGAAAACATGGACATCGTTATGTCCACCCTCGACCTTTCGGGGGCGGAGATGGAACTCATCAATGAGGCCGGGCGGGAGTATATTTTGCGCGAGCTTTTTGAACCCGTCAAAGAGGACTACGATTTTATCATCATTGATTGCCCTCCCTCTTTGGGACTGCTTACTTTAAATGCACTTGCGGCGAGCCATTACGTTTACATCCCTTTGCAAACACAGTTCCTCGCCCTGCAGGGCTTGGCCAAGATCAAGCAGGTCATAGACAAAGTGAAATTCCGCCTCAATAAAAAACTGGAAATCGGGGGCGTGGTAGCGACGATGTACGATGGCCGTAAAATATTGAACCGGGACGTGGTCGGCACCATCAAAAAATATTTTGGCGAAAAGGTCTTCGACACCATGATCCGCGACAACGTGGCCCTCGCCGAAGCACCTGCGCAGCGGAAAGATATTTTCAGCTACAACCGCCGAAGTATCGGAGCAGAGGACTACATGAACCTTTGCAAAGAGATATTGGCAAGGGTGGAAGTAGAAGCAGTTTAAGTTCGACTACTTAATTTACCTAATCAACACAGCATAAATTGAGCAAGAAGAAATTTACCGACGGCCTTGAAAGCCTTTTTACCATTGACAATGAAAAAGATGTCAGCGGAAAAGGGACAGCTTTCCTCAGAAACCCTTCTGGCAAAGAAGAGGCAAAAACGGCTGTCAAAAAACGGTCTTCTTCCCGTAAAACCTTTACCACCGACCTCGACTCCCTCCTCGAAGAAGCCCTCCAAGAAAGCTTCGACGAACAAATGGCCCGCCGGGAATCAGAGAAAGCCACCGACAGGTCGAAGTACCAAAAACAGGCCCGCCGCCCGATGACCGGGCTAGATATGCTCATCCGCCGGACCGTCGAAAAGGGCACTATCGAAGAAGACAGGAAAACGGGCACCAAGCGCCTTACCGTCGCTTTGAACAAAAACAAAATCCTAAAATTGAAAAAAATTGCCCGCCTCAAAAAAGCCTATCTCAAAGATATACTTGGCGAACTCGTCGGCGAATATATTGAGCGGTACGAGAAGGAGAGAGGGGATATTTGATTGGTTTATTGGTTTATTGGTTTATTGGTTTATTGGTATATCGGTTTATAGGGGGGCACTATATATCTGTTGAAATTGCCCTCGACAAAGACTTCTAAATAGCCTTGACCACCCTTTGCACCTATATACCGGTAAACCAATACACCAAAAAAATAAATGGAAACAAAACTGATTGTCCAAATTTTTCTGGCCGCCCTGTTTTTGCTCGCCGGCATTTCCCATTTCCGCAATCCAAAATTTTTCCTGAAAATAACCCCGCCGTGGGTGCCTGCCCCTGAAAAAGTAAATGTCATTGTCGGCGCTATCGAGATCGCCCTCGCCCTTGCCCTTTTTATTCCTTCCTTTACCAAATATGCGGCCTGGGGCATCATCGCTTTATTGGTGGCCGTATTCCCCGCCAATGTTTATCATTTTCAAAAATCGCTGAAAAAAGGAAAGCATGTTGTGCCGACTTTGATCCGCCTGCCATTTCAGGCGCTGTTTATTTATTTGGCATATTTGCTCACTTCGTGAAAATCAGGAATATAGGATAACGGCAGTGATGAAGGTCGGCACAGTTTTTTTTAAACACAGAGCACACAGGGATCACGGAGGAAATTATTTTTCCGCTGCAAGCGCGCCCCCCTGTGCTCTCTGTGTCCCCTGTGGTTAAAGGTTTTTGGTGAAAAAACGTTACATTTCAAGGATATTTTTCGAGCAGCCCAAACTGCCAAAAATGAAAACGGAAATGCTGGTAATGAAACAGTTCCAAATCCGTGAAACCCAGTTCGCCAAAAAATTTATTGCAGCATTTAAACCCCGGGTTCGCTTCGTAATGATTGTAAAAACGCTCCACCCCGACCGCTATTTCTTCGATTGCTTCTTCTATATTATCATAAATTAGTTCAGGCAGGTCGGCTTTTGTTTTATCGCTCGGCTTATGTTTTAATATTGCCCCGTTTTTTATAAAACGTTGGAAACCCAATTGTTTTTCCGTGGGCGGGTCTTCTGGTTCGCCGTGGCGTTTTACCGATATTTTGATGCCCAATGTCAAATGCTCGACCATGTGCTGCGGGGTCATCAAACCAAAAGCAGGCTCGGTATCCGGTTTCAGGTTTTTTAATAATTCGTTGACCTGCTGGGTCAAAAATTCTTTTTTGTTTTTTGTCGCAATCATGTTCGGTTTGTTAGTTGAACGAAAATGTTTTAGTTCTTTTGTGGAAAAGGTTTTGTTATATTTTTTGCTAAAATAGCAATATTTTTGTTGCCTATATAAATTCACCCAATATTCATAAAAATGAAAAATAAAAAAAATTTCCTCGCCAATAAAACCAACCTTGCAGAAACAATATTTCAAGAAAATAAAATAACGCCGCTCGCAGCAAGCGAGGTGCTTTTAAAAACCGACAAATACGCATTCACTTCCAATAATGGTGGTGGTATTTTTTAACTACCGAGCAACCGAGGATATATATCCTCGGTTGTCGGAGGCCGGGGCCCAGAGCCGAGGATATATATCCTCGGTTGTCGGAACGTGCCTGCGCCACATCGTTTTGAGCGGATACAGGTTTTCTTATAAAAAAAGAAAGCACAAAATATTGCCGCGAATGTACGAATGCTTGTTAGATTTGAACGGCTTATTTTTTAATAAGCACAAATAACAAACAAACAAATTAGTACTATTTATTCGCGCATTCGCGGCTTTTTTAGTTCTTATAAGAAAACCCTTCTACTGGTACAAATCGTAATTAGCTAACCATTTAGTTTTTGGTTAAATGCCACATTGTCAGGGGTTTGGCGGACTAATCACTAATCAACTAATTACTAATCACTTCACTACCGTGTATATTTCTGTTGTTTCTAATTGGATGGAAATCAGTTTTATTGAAAATGAAAAAGAATTGCGGGATGTGTATTTGGGGATGCTGAAAGGGGACGCAGATCTGGGGAAAGGGTATATTGTGAAGCTGTGATTTTTAATAATAATAAATCAGCATAAAATGTTTTTATTTATGTTTTTTATTTAAAACGTATATCCTTCATGCTGTCGCAAAACCGGTATATGGCCTTTTAAAAGGCGATTGAAAGGCGAGGACTATATCTTCTTTGGGCACTCCTTTTTCCATAAGAT
>DROJ01000212.1 GCA_011321935.1 Bacteroidota bacterium
AATATATCGAATTGAGGCAACGCCTTTCCCCCCGCCGTCCCCCGCCCAAAGGCATCACCTCAAAGGCCCTGCTAAACAGTTACAATACTAAAAATCAAAACCTTTTATTTTTCCCTTGCGGGAACAAATGTCATATTTTAAAACCATAAGTAAAATCTATTTTCCTTATGTTTGCATAAGTAAAAACTATGACAGCCATTGGCCTTTAGCCCTTTGCTAAAGGCCAATAGCCAAAGGCCAATAGCCGTTCTATGAACTTACAACAGCTAAAATACATCCTCGCCATCGAGGAGCACCAAAGTTTCAGCAAAGCCGCCGAGGCCAAATTCATCTCCCAACCCGCCCTCAGCATGATGGTCAAAAACCTCGAAGGGGAACTGGATATAAAAATATTCGACCGCAGCAAAAAACCGATCATACCGACCGAAATGGGCAAGCCTATTTTGGAGCAGGCGAGGGCGGTATTGCGGGAAGTTTCCAAACTGCACGAAATAAACCGGGCGCAAAAAGAGACTTTGCAGGGGGTGCTTTCAGTGGGCATCATCCCGACCTTGGCGCCTTATTTATTGCCGCTGTTTCTAAAACCCTTTTTAAAAAAATACCCTTTTATCCATTTGAAAATTTATGAAAATACGACCGAGGTCATTATTGAAAAATTGCAAAAAGGGCAGCTCGACACAGGGCTGTTGGTGACCCCCCTGCACCACCGCGACATCAAAGAAACGCCGCTGTTCAACGAGCGCTTTTTTGTCTATGCCCACGATATTTTAGAAAAACATTTTTTGCTGCCCGAAGACATAGACGCGGAGGAACTCTGGCTGCTGGAAGAAGGGCATTGTCTCCGCTCGCAAATCCTCAACCTTTGCGAACTCCGCAAAAAATCGAACGCGCAATTTGAATTTGAAGCGGGCAGCATTGATACCTTGATAAAAATGGTGGACCACCAAAGCGGCGTCACCATCGTGCCCGAACTGGCTACGCTTACTATGTCAAAAAAACAAAAAAAACACCTGCGGCCATTTGCCCCGCCCGTGCCGGTGCGGGAAGTGAGCATTGCGACGCACCGCGATTTTGTGAAAAAGAGTTTGATTGATGCGCTGAAAGACGGGGTGCTGGAAAATTTGCCGAAACTGGGGGCGGAAGGGGAAGTGGAACGGGTGGAGATCGGGAAGATGTGAACCGGCGGCCTTCTGTTTGCTGGAAGCAAGAAAAGGGGCAATAGAAAACCCGAAAAATTCCGGGGACCATTGCCCCTGCATCACATTTGGGGGCATGTCGCAGTGGCAGCCCCCCCTGCTGGAAACAAAGGGGCTATCAGGGAAAAGCGACAATATGAAATGCTTTCTTACATTTGTCAGCCTATGGCAAAAACAATTTCACTTCGTAAACGGGCGGTGAGCCTATTGCTCTGGTCTATCGTTCCGGCAGCTTTTATCGGCCCTGGCACCGTCGCTACCTGCTCGAAGGCGGGCGCATCATTTGGCTTGGCGCTGCTCTGGGCATTGCTTTTTTCCATCTTGGCAACGCTGGTTTTGCAGGAAGCGGCCGCCCGTATTACCCTCGCCTCCGGCAAATCACTTGGCGGGATCATTTCCATAAAATATGCTGGCGCAAAATCAAAATGGATCAAGCGGCTGCTTTTTGGAGCGGTCGCTTTTGGCTGCGCGGCCTATCAGGCGGGCAATATTTTGGGGGCAGTTTCAGGCCTGCTCCTGCTTTCTGATTTGCCGCAGGCGGTATTGGTGGGGGCATTGGGATTGGTAGCGGCCGCTTTGTTGTGGACGGGGAGCATAAAAACGATAGCCCGTTTTTTGGCACTGGTGGTCTTCTTTATGGGGCTTGTTTTTATGGCCGTTGCCCTCCGGTCACCTGTTTCGATTGGAGAAATGATGGCGGGTGCTTTTGTGCCGTCCATCCCCGGCGGCAGCGAATTGTTGGTGATCGGATTGGTGGGGACGACCGTTGTGCCTTACAACCTGTTCCTCGCCAGCGGCCTGTCGAAAGGGCAGGGCATGGCCGAAATGCGCTGGGGGCTTGGCCTCGCCGTGCTCGTCGGCGGAGTGGTTTCGGTGGCCATATTATCGGTGGGGCTGCAGGTGGAAGGCGAGTTCTCTTTTGCGGCGCTCGCCGGGGCCTTGACCAATGGTTTGGGCGCTTGGGCGAAGGCATTGTTCGGCTTCGGGCTGTTTGCGGCGGGGGCAAGTTCTTCGGTCACTGCGCCATTGGCGGCGGCCATTACGGGGCAGACTATTTTTGGGGGAAACGATGAAAAGTGGTCGGCCAATTCCAAAAATTTCCGCTTGGTATGGGGCATCGTTTTGGGCATCGGTTTGCTGTTTGGACTGCTCGGATTAAAACCTATTCCGGCCATCATCACCGCACAGGCCATCAACGGTTTATTACTTCCCATCGTCGCCATCTTCTTGCTGATAGCCGTGAACGACAAAAATATTTTACCGAAAAAATACGTGAACAGAATGGGCTGGAACCTGCTGATGGGAGCGGTGGTTTTGGTGGTAGCGGCGCTGGGGGTTTATAATTTGTGGAGGGTGCTTTTTTTAAATGGCTGAATGGTTAAATGGCTCGAACGGTTTGTTTCCCTGGGGCGGAAAAACCATTCAAGCCATTTAACCATTTAAATCATCTAAAACTCCGCCGTCCCCGTCGCCCTCGGAAATGCGATCACGTCCCGTATATTGCTGATGCCGGTAATGAATTGCACCATCCTTTCGAAGCCGAGGCCGAAACCCGCATGTGGGCAGCCGCCAAATTTGCGCAGCTCCAGGTACCACCACAGTTCCTCTTCCGGGATGCCCTGCGCCTTTACCCTTTCGATGAGCTTGTCATATCGTTCCTCACGCTGCGACCCGCCGATCACTTCACCGATAAACGGGAACAAAATATCCATTGCGGCGACGGTTTCCTTGCCCGGTTCAGTGCCGTCGTTTTCGCGCATATAAAAGGCTTTGAATGCTTTTGGGTAGTCGCGGACGACCACTGGTTTTTTGAATTTCTTTTCCACCAGATAGCGCTCATGTTCTGATTGCAAATCTTTTCCCCACTCGACGGGAAATTCAAACTTCCCTTTTTTATAAGGTTTAGAGTTTTGCAAAATACGGATGGCCTCGGTATAGGTAATCCGCTCAAAATCGTTGTCCACCACAAAGCGCAGCATCTCCACCAGGCTCATCGGGCGGCGCAGTTCCTGTTTCCTATTTTTCTCCGCCTGCTTGATGCGGTTGTCGAGGAAGGCGAGGTCGTCGGGATAGTTGTCGAGGATGTGGTTGATGAGGTATTTCACAAAATCCTCTGCCAGGTCCATGTTGTCGAAAATATCGAAAAAAGCCACTTCCGGTTCTATCATCCAGAACTCGGCGAGGTGGCGCGGGGTGTTGGAATTTTCGGCGCGGAAGGTAGGGCCGAAGGTGTATATTTTGCCCAGTGCCAATGCCGCTATTTCTCCCTGCAACTGGCCCGACACGGTGAGGTTGGTGGCCTTTCCAAAAAAGTCTTTTTTATAATCAATTTCCCCTTCCTCGGTGCGCGGCGGGTTGCCGATATCGAGCGTTGTCACTTGGAACATCTCGCCTGCCCCTTCTGCATCGCTGCCCGTGATGATGGGCGTGTTCATATAATAATAACCCCGGTCGTTGAAATATTTATGCACCGCAAAAGCGATGGCGTGGCGGATGCGGAACACCGCGCTGAAGGTGTTTGTCCTCATGCGGAAATGTGCTTTCTCGCGGAGGTATTCCATCGTCATGCGCTTGGGCTGCAGGGGGTATTGGTCGGGGGGGCAAGCACCGAGGAGTTCGATGTTTTCGACCATTATTTCCACCGTTTGCCCGGCGCCCTGCGACTCCACCAATTTGCCGGTAATGGCCACGCAGGAATGGAAACTTATTTTTTTCAGAAAGGCTTCGTCGTACTTTTCAAAGTCAACCACGCACTGCAGATTGTTGAAGCAGGAGCCGTCGTTGAGGGAGATAAAACGGTTGGCGCGGAAGGCGCGCACCCAGCCTTTTACCAAAACTTGTGTGCCGATGGGCGGCGTTTTCAGGATGTCTGTGATCTCAGTTCTTTTCATAATTATTCCTTTTTCGGGCAATGCCACAAATGTGCATTTTTATTGCCGCGAATGCGCGAATGATTCGTGCATTCGCGGCTTTTTTGAAATGTATATTTGTGGCACTGCCCCTTTTCGCAACACCTGTTGCGGGGTTTGGCTTTGCAAACGGAACAGGCCGATAAATGGTTTCGGAAAACGAGCGGCGAAATTAAGGCTTGAACAGCGGAAGTTTTAGTTTGGGGGAGGGGAAAGTGGCGGATCAAAATTAAAGAATGGAGAAACAAGAAAAAGATTGGAAATGACAGAAGTATCGCTGATTACAATCATATGCCCAATGATTCAAGGGTCTTCAAATCGCGGTTGATATCGTCAATAGAGAAGTGGATGGGTACTTTTCGTTCAGCGAGCGCTTTTTGGAAAGCGATCCGGTGAATGCCAGCAAGGTTTGCAGCTTTGCCCAAAGAAAGGATTTCTTTTTCATAAAGCGATACGGCTATTTCCAATAAAAAATCTTTTTCTGAAAGACCACTTGATTGTACGATGCCCTGATCTATACTGAACCATAATAGGTTTTGTGCATCGAGCGCAGGTTCTCCCCTTCTGGGGCTGGGGGCTGGCGAGGGCAAATGCACAAAACCTATTATGGTTCAGTATATGTATATACCCATCATGGTTTGATTTGCTTACAAAACTAACTTTTTAAAGGCAAAGTTCAAAATGGAGGCCATGGCAAGATAGTGAACAAGAGGGTATTTCAGGACAAGACACCTCACCCCATCTCCAGCCCCTCCCCAATTTTAAACGCCTTATACCTCCCCTTACTAAATTTCGACCCATTAAAAACCACCGACTTCCGCAATTCTTTTTGTTCCTCCTCCGGCAGTTTTGTAAAGTCGCTGCATTTGGTCGAGCAGCAATTATTGTATTTTTCTGCGCAACCTTTGCATTGTATAAACAATAAATGGCAGGCATCATTTGCGCAATTGACATGCACATCGCAAGGGCCGCCGCATTGGTGGCATTTGGCGACCACTTGCCCGCCGATACGTTCGCCGAGGCGCTCATCGAAAACAAAATTTTTGCCGATAAATTTATTGGGCAGCCCCAGTTTTTCGCATTGCCGCGCATATTCGATAATACCGCCGTCAACCATAAAAACATTTTCAAAACCTTTGTGCAAATAATAGGCACTCGCCTTTTCGCAACGTATGCCGCCCGTGCAGTACATCACTATATTTTGGTCTTTTTTATCGGCCAGCATATCTTCGACCAACGGCAGCGCCTCGCGGAAAGTCACCACATCGGGACGTATTGCATTTTCAAAAAAACCGACCTCGCTTTCATAATGGTTGCGCATATCCACGACAATTGTTTTGGGGTCGTCGGTGAGTTTATTATAAGATATAGCGTCGAGGTGTTGGCCGCGCTTGGTCACGTCAAAACTATTGTCGTCGAGTCCGTCGGCCACTATTTTTTTACGGGTTTTTATTTTTAATTTATAAAAAGATTTACCGTCGTCTTCGATGGCAATATTTAGGCGGATACCATTTAAAAAAGGAATAGAAAAAAGCCGTTTTTTAAATTCTTCAAAATTATTTTCCGGCACGGAGATTTGTCCGTTCACACCTTCGGCGGCCACATATATCCTCCCAAAAACACCCGCCCCGTCGAGCATGATATATAATTGGTTGCGGAACAGTTCCGGGTTTTCAATATTGGCATATTGGTAAAAAGAAAGGGTGATTCGTTTTTCACTGCTTTCCAGCAAGCGCTGTTTCAGCACTTCGCCGTTTATTTTATTGTATAATTTCATGTCAAAGATTTGATGCGCCAACGGATGGCAAGTTGTCCCAAAGGGGTGCCTTACGGTACAGGCTTACTGTATGCACCAAGACTGCGGGGCAAAGGTAAGAACCTTGGTTGGGTTTTGTGCATTGCTCCAAGTAGCTGGAATGCCCAAGATGTACGAGTTTTTTTTACTTTTGCCACCCTGCCCGCTTTCGGGTCTGTCTCCCAGAAGGCAGGCAGATATATTTTTCATTTTTATAAAATGTCAAAACGAAAAAAGCCCGTTTCAAAAAAAACAGCGCAGGCAGTTGCCTTGCCCGACACCAATTTCATCCGCCGGTATAGTTGGATAATATTTGCGTTCGGTGTGCTGCTATATTTGAATACCCTCCGCCACAATTACGCCGTTGACGATGCCATCGTTATTTACGACAATGAATTTACAACAAAAGGTGTGGCAGGCATTCCCGACCTTTTAAAATACGATTCGTTCCGTGGTTTTTTCAAAGTGGAAGGCAAGGCGTCGCTTGTTTCGGGCGGGCGTTACCGGCCGCTCTCGTCGGTCATGTATGCACTGGAAGTGCAATTGTTTTCCAAAAAAAAGAAAGACAAAAAAGGTCAAATAATAAAGGACAAAGACGGCGACGAAATATTCGACCCATATGAGGAGGGGAAATTAAATGCAGTAAAATTTGTGGGCCATTTAATTAATGTCCTTTTATACGGGCTGACGGGCGTGGTGCTTTTTTGGCTATTATTGGAAATGCTGGCACCGGGAAAAAAGAAATTAAATTGGAACAATAAAGCAGGCTTTGTGGCATTGGCGGCAACATTGGTTTTCATGGCGCACCCCGTGCATACCGAAGTAGTGGCCAATGTAAAAGGGCGGGATGAAATATTGAGCCTGTTGGGCAGCTTGGCGGCTTTGTATTTTTCATTAAAATCATTTCACGAAAAAAAACCTGCGCTGAATATATTGGCGGCTATATTGTTTTTTTTGGCTCTTTTTTCAAAAGAAAATGCAATTACTTTTTTGGCCGTTATTCCGCTTGCTTATTATTTTTTCACAAAAGCAGATGTTGGAAAAACTGTATTAAATATAATTCCATTTTTTTTATTGGCCTCCATATTTTTATATATCCGGGGGAGTATATTGGGCTGGGACATAACGGGCGAAGCGCCGCGCGAACTGATGAACAACCCTTTCCTGAAACTGGTCGGCAACCAATATGTTGATTTTTCTTTTTCCGAAAAAATGGCGACCATATTTTATACTTTGGGCGCGTATATAAAATTGCTTTTTGTCCCCTATCCGCTCAGCCACGACTATTATCCGCGGGCAGTGGGCATGATGAATTTTGGCGATTGGCAAGTTGTTTTGAGTATCCTCGTTTATGTGGCGATGGGCGTTTATGCGCTCATCGGTTTACCAAAAAAAGACCCGGTAAGTTTCGGTATTTTGTTTTATCTCGGCACATTGTTTTTGGTGTCCAATATCCCGTTTCCGATCGGCACAAATATGAGCGAGCGGTTTTTGTACATGCCGTCGGTGGGTTTCGCTTTGGTTGCGGCTTTCTTATTTTATAAAATTATTTCTAAAAAAGGTTTTAATAAAAATAAGGCGAAAGGTGGGCTGGCTATAATTGCCATATTTTCTATATTGACAATTATAAGGAACAATGCCTGGAAGGATAATTACACTTTATTTTTGACGGATATAAAAACCGTCCCCAACAGTGCCAAATTAAGGAACGCCGTCGGCGGAGAACTCATCGCCCAAGCCCTGAAACCTGAATATGCCGCCGATAAAAACAAAATGCTGAACGAGGCGGTCGGACATTTAAAAGAAGCAATAAAAATACATCCCGGATATAAGGGGCCGCTGCTGCTTTTGGGCAATGCCTATAATTATCTGAAAAACTTTGAAGCCTCCGTTCAAGCATATGAGCAAGCATTAATATTAGACCCCAATTATGAGGAGGCAAAAAACAATTTGGGAATTACCTGCCGAGATGCAGGGCGCTATTATGGCGAGCAAAAAGGTGATTTAAACAAAGCCCTTTTTTATTTGACGAAAGCATATGAAGCTCGCCCCGATGATTATGAGGTTCTGCGTTTATTGGGCGTGGCACATGGCCTCAGCGGGCAGCCGCAGAAAGCGGTCGAGTATTTTACAAAGGCATTAAAAATTGCGCCGGACGATGCGATGGCGCTGTATAATTTGGGCAGTGCTTACCATAATGCCGGACAGGCTGAACTGGGCAACCGATATATTCAGCAGGCGCTCGCAATTAATCCGAATATAGCTCAGGAACGGGGGCGGGGGAAATGAAGGGGGTTGGATTGCACACAGATTGAACAGATTAAACTGATATGAACTGATTTAATCGCCCCCAGTCATAGGCTTTATGCTTTCCAAGTTTTTAGTTTTTAAAGCTTGGAATGTCTTCGTCCTGATCTGTTCAAATCAGTTTAATCAGTTTAATCTGTGGGCCATCCAATTATATACCACCCCACATCACCCGCGCAATTTCCGCCGCCAATTTCGCATTGTTCAGCACCAATTGTATATTCGCTTTTAAGCTCTCCCCGCCCGTCAGTTCTTTAATCCTCGCCAATAAAAAAGGGGATATTTTTTTGCCCCTTATATTTTGTTCATTGGCTTCCCGCAGTGCTTGTTCGGTGGCGTCTTGCAAATCCGAAAAAGATGGCTCATATATCGCGGGAATCGGATTGGCCACCACTGCGCCGCCTTTTAAACCTATATTCCATTTTATTTTCAAAGCATCGGCTATATCTTTTGGCGAAGCCATATTATAGTCCACGCCGAAGCCGCTTTTGCGCGTATAGAATGCGGGGAATTCATCGGTCCGGTAGCCGAGTACCGGCACGCCATATGTTTCCAGGTATTCCAGCGTGAGGCCGAGGTCGAGGATGGATTTTGCGCCGGCACATACGACGGCGACATTGGTGTTGGCGAGTTCCTGCAGGTCGGCTGATATGTCCATGCTTTCGGCCGCGCCGCGGTGTACGCCACCGATGCCGCCCGTGGCGAAAATGCAGATGCCCGCCATATCTGCAATTATCATGGTGGAGGCGACGGTGGTCGCTCCCGATTGTTTTTTGGCCAATATAAAAGGAATATCGCGGCGGCTGGTCTTGGCTATATGTGGGCCGTTTTTTCCGAGCATGTTTATTTCTGCATGGCTGAGGCCGGCTTTCATTTTTCCGTTTAATATAGCGATGGTAGCGGGCAGTGCGCCATTGTCGCGGATGGTTTTTTCTACCAATAAAGCGGTTTCCACATTTTGCGGGTAGGGCATGCCGTGGGCGATGATGGTGGATTCGAGGGCAACGACGGGCTGCTTGTTTTCGAGCGCGTTTTTTATTTCGGGAGATATATCGAGGTGTTGCATTTTGTTTTTTATAAGAGCTTGTTGGGAAACAAGGTTCACTAATATTTTAGTAAACCTTTGCCAATTAAAGAACCGAAAATTTAGCGATATTTTATTTTACCCAATCTCCTCCGGCCTATACCCCCCCCTCAAGCGGAAATATATAATCAGCCCGATATAGCACAGCAACATAAATATCGGCAAATAGGCGACGGTACTCAATGTGCCTTTTTGTGCCCCCTGTTGGATGGCGGCGATTTCACTGCGGGCAGTTTCGTCGAGGCCATTCAATTTGCTTTGGTCTATGCTCATATATTTTCCTAAAATACCGCTGTTCTCTTCCATTATCTGTGCGTGGAGTTCTTGGTTATAGGTTTTTATTTTACGGTCAACATACTGGTCCTGGAAATTGCCGAGCAGCGGTGCGCCAACGATCCCCACGGCCAACATGCCCACCGCTGCAATGGTGTTCAAGGTCAAAGCGCCCCCGCGCGGGAACTGCTCTGCCACCACGCCAAGAGTGGTCGGCCAGAAAAAAGATTTGCCGACACCATATAGTGTAGCCGCCAATAATATGGTCATGCCTGTTGCTTTCGATAAGAAAAGCAGTCCGCAAGCGGCAAGGAACGCACTGACCGCAAGCAGCCCCAGCGGCGATATTTTATGGACAATCGGCCCGGCATAAAAGCGCAAGACCATCATAATGAACGAAGTATAGACCAGCACCCAGCCAGCATTGATGCCGATTTTTTCCATCTCGCCGGCCATCAGGGAAGTGATCCAGCTATCAACGCCCAGTTCGGTGGAAGCCAGCGGCATCATGATGAGCAACATGATGATAAACAATGGCCGCCCCAGCGACTTGGTATAAGCACCAAATCCGGCCGCTACCAAAGCTGCCAAAACATAAACCACCGTGCTGCCAAAACCAAAGACCCTCCCTATTTCCGAAAACATCAAAAGGGAAATGATGAGCGCCCCTATGGCCCCCACTTCCTTCAACATGTCTTTATAAGAAACGCCTGCCAAGACCCTTTCCTGGACAGGGAATTTTTTATTGAAAAGGATAAATGCGTAAACGGCCATCGGGATCAATATCAACCCGATCTTGATGCGCCAGCCGACACCCGCCCCGAGCAATATGGCCAAAATGCCACCGATCACCAAGCCGCCCGGCCAGCCTGCATGAAGCACGTTCAGCCATTTTGTTTTGTTTTTGTTGAACATGGTGGCCACCACCGGGTTGATGTATGCTTCCACCATGCCGCTCGCCAGCGACAATATAAATGTGCCCAAATACATGCCCCAATAACTGTTGGCAGTGATAATCAGAACGGTAGAAACAAGGTGGCAGGCAAGGCCAAAATACATGGCCACCTTATAGCCCACCCGGTCAATGATGAGGCTGAACAAGATGATGCTGATGGCAAAAGGCCAAAGGCCCGCGCCGAGTATCTCCCCGGTCTGTGTTTCCGACAAACCAAATTCGGCCGACCATTCGCCAGCGGTGAGTACCCTTTCGATGAAGCCAAAAGAAGTGGTAATGAGTGCGATAAAGCAGCCCCAGAAAAGTTTCATGTCGGGGGCTTGGTTGGTGGGCGAGGCCGTTGAATTGATAGGCATATGCACGTTGTTTTTCGTTTTATTGAAATAAAGGCGAAATGTACGGAAATAGGGGAGAAATGCAAGGGGCTTGCAAAACTACTTTTTCATTTTAGGGGCTGTCCTACTTTTAACTTCGCTTGGTTAATGTGGCAAAGTAGCCTTAATTTGCGACCGTTTCGGCATGTAAAACCAATAAACAAAAAATGTTTTTTTTGTTTTTAAAACAAAATATTTGTTTTTTAAAACATTTTTTTTATTTTTGCACCGTCTTTTAAAACAATTTAAACCAGCGTACATGTTACAAGATAAAAGTTCAAAACTCAAAGCATTGAATCTCGCCATCGACCGGCTCGACAAAACCTATGGAAAAGGAACGGTCATGCGCTTAGGAGATAAAAAAGTACTCGATGTTGAAACCATTTCAACAGGTTCACTCGGCCTTGACGTTGCCCTAGGCGTCAATGGTTTTCCCCGCGGCCGCATCGTCGAAATTTACGGCCCTGAATCTTCGGGCAAAACAACCCTTGCCATCCATGCCATTGCGGAATGCCAAAAGCAGGGAGGTATCGCTGCCTTCATTGACGCAGAACATGCTTTCGACAAAAGCTATGCAGAGGCACTGGGCGTCAATACAGAAGAACTGCTCATTTCCCAGCCCGACAATGGAGAGCAGGCGCTCGAAATCACCGAAAACCTTATCCGTTCAGGCGCTATTGACATTATAGTGATAGACTCCGTGGCGGCACTTGTTCCCCGGGCAGAGATCGAAGGGGAGATGGGCGATTCCAAGATGGGCTTGCAGGCACGTTTGATGTCGCAGGCCATGCGTAAACTGACAGGCGCAATTGGCCGTACCGGCTGCTGCTGTGTTTTCATCAACCAGTTGCGCGAGAAAATCGGCGTGATGTTCGGCAACCCCGAAACCACTACCGGCGGCAATGCCCTCAAATTTTACGCTTCCATCCGTTTGGACATCCGCCGTTCGGGCGCTGCGCTGAAAGATAAAGAAGGCAACGTTGTCGGCAACCACGTAAAAGTAAAAGTAGCGAAAAACAAAGTCGCCCCTCCTTTCCGGATCGCCGAGTTCGACATCATGTACGGGGAAGGTATTTCCAAAGCAGGAGAGATCATTGACATGGGCGTTGACTTTGACATCATCGGCAAAAGCGGTGCCTGGTACAGTTACGACGGTGCCAAAATCGCACAAGGCAGGGATGCTGCTAAACGCTTCTTGCGCGAAAACCCCGAGGTGTCGGATGAAATAGAAGCTAAGATCAGGGCAAAACTGGCGCCAGAACAACCTGAGCCGGAACCCGTAAAAACAAGCAAAGCAGCAAAAAATGGAGTGGCTGCTTAGTTCTACTTTGACATTCTTGTTCAAATTGCCCGGCAATAGAAAATTGCCGGGCAATGCCAGCGTTTTCACCCGGCAATTTCCCATTGCCGGGTGAATTTTTCTTACAAATGGCCAAGCCAAACAGCTCATTTTTCAACCATATCCGAATAAGACCCCTCCACCAAATCCTCCTCCGACAGCCCAAACAATTCCATATAATATCCGCACTGCCCGTTCAGTTTTTCCAAACCTATATTTCCGTCCTCATCAATGGCCTCTATTTCAACAAAGCTGCCCAGCCCTTTTACTTCGTCAATATGGAATTTTACATTTCCGATAAAATAGATGCGCCGCTGTTTGTCCACTGTTTTGAATATACCGAGCGCTGCCGTCAATGTATTTTTCAAATTTGATCCGGGCGTGGATTTATACAATTGCACTTCCGATTTTTTAGGCCCGGCCCGGTCGCTGCGCATATAGTGGATGAGGTTGTTTTCAATATTGCCTTCCCGTAATTTCAGCCTTCCGTTTTTTACATTAAAATATGTATCCACCTGATGATCGGTGCCAATATAGCGGGCATTTTTATTTTCCAATATTTTTTGGATTTTATTCGGGTGATTGCAACGGGCTTTTATTTCTATATTTAATGGCATGGTGAGGAAACAGGTATTTGGTATTTGGTATTTGGTATTAAGGTATTCAGCCTATACTTGCTCAGCATGATAATGCACGAAAAGGCCGAATACCATAATACCCAATACCCCAATTTCAAATATCTTTTTTAAAAGGTATTTTTATTGTTTTTTCACCACCAAGCACCCGGCCATCATATCATGCAGTGCTTGTTTTTTTTCCGTAAAACCTGCCATTATATAGCCGATGTAGAGGATAAGCCCCGAAATTATTTTTCCGAAGTGCCGTCCGGTTGCCCGCAGGAAAGAAATGCGGTTGCCCTCCATGTCGGTCACTTTTATGCCGACTGCTTTTTTGCCGAGGGTAGCCTGGTGTTCCGAAGATTCCATAAAGGCAAAGTACAGCCATTGGACAATAACAGAAGAAAAGATGAGCATCATCACGTTCCCTCCCATTGCCATCGCTTGGGCGTCGTTCATATGTTCGGGATCCATTCCGTCCATCATGCTGAGCATGGACACGCCCATCACCGAAGCCAAAATAAAAAAGACCACGCTCAGGAGGATACCGTCAATAATATATGCGGCAAAGCGCAGCCAAAAACCAGCATAGTCAGAATAAGAGGTTTGTTCGTTTAAGTCAAGAATTTGATTTTCCATTTGTTATGATTTTATGATTAAAAAATTGGTTTCCGTGTAAATGTAACAATATTTTACAGAATGCCATTTTTGTAAAATATTTATTTATTGGTACTGTTCGACAATATTAGGGTTCTCCTTAAACACCCCGCCATTTTATATTCAAAAGCAGCCGCCCAAAAGTTCGGCAGATTAATCATTACCCATTAATCATTAACCATTAATCACTCCCCCAGCCGATTTTTCAATTTCTCGATCCTTATTTTAAATATATGCATGGGTGTCCGTTCATATAATTTTTCATAAATGGCAAGAGCTTTCTGAGTATATGTTTTATCTATTTTACTGAATTCATAATAGAGTGCAGCTTTATCTTTTTCCGATGGGTTTTCGGCCAATAATGCTTCCAGGGTTTCGGCCGATCTTGTTTTTCTATTTTTTAATAAATCAATTTTTGCGGACAATAATTTTGCTTCGAAAAGCAGGTCGGGGTGTTTGAGTTCTTTGGCGAGCTTAAGGGGCTCTTTCAGGTTTTCGTTGGCCTTGTCCACTTCGCCGAGGGCGAGCAACACTGTTCCTTTTTCGACCAGGCTATATCCCAGCACCAATTTGTTGCCGATGCTTCGCGTGACCATGATACAGCGGTCGTAATAATCAATGGAAGTCTGGAAATCTTTTTTGAAATAATATATATCGCCGAGGCTGTTGAGTGCTTTGGCCACCCCTTTTCGGTAGCCGAGCTTAATTCCGATATCGAGGTTGCGCTGCATATATTCGATGGCCTTGTCGAACTCGCCCATGATGCTGTACAGCTCTCCGATAAGGCCGAGGGCAATCGAAATGCCCTGCTTGTCGCCGAGTTCTTCCACCAGCACGAGGTCGCGCTGGAAGTGCTGCATGGCCATTTCAAAATTGCCTTTTCGTTGCCACACATTTCCGATAGAACCGATGGCGATGGCCGTCAATTGTTTGTTGCCAAGCTCCTCGCAGAGTTCGAGGCCCTGCTCATTGCATTTGAGCGCAGCGTCAAAATCCCCCTTTTCAAAATACACGATGCCCATGTTGACGAACAGGGTGGCCATGCCCTGCTTGTCGTTCATTTTTTTGCAGATGTCGAGCTGGCTTTGTTGCCAACGGATGCCATCGTCGTATTTTCCGAGGTTCATATAAGTGAGGCCGAGGGTGGCCACTATCTGCGCATTGGAAGAGGTGTGCTTGTAAAGCTGCGCAAGCTGGATGCTGCGGATAAAATACAGCTTGGCATCCTCGTATTTTCCCTGCCGGAAATAAAGCGTACCGAGGTTGCCATATACTTTGGAGGTGCCCCGGTTGTCGTGGATGGCGCCAAAAAAAGCGGCGGCGGTTTCGAGGTAGGCGTCGGCCTGTTCATAGTCCCCTTTCATCATGAGGAGGTAGCCGAGGTGGCTGTTCGTTTCGCCGAGGAGGTTGCTGTTGTCTGTTTTCCTGACCAGTGCCAGGGCATTTTTATAAAGCTCTTCGGCCTGTTCCCACTCGCCCGTCATTTCGAGGATGCTGCCTTTTTTGATAAATATTTCGGCTTGTCCCGATCTCTTTTCCGCCGTTTTATCGCCCTCCTTTTCGAGCAGTTCCAGCAGTTGGTCATAGTAGTCAATGGCCTGTTGGTTTTGGTAATGCTCCCTGGCATGGTCGGCTGCTTTCAGCAAATAATGTTTCAGTTTCGCCCCTACCCCGGCCTCTTTATAATGGAAAACAAGATCAACGTAGCGCTGCTCCAAACTGTTTTGATAGAGGCTTTCGATAGCTTCCGCGATGACCCGGTGCAGCTCCCGCAGCCTCGTTTTGAGCTGCATGTCATAGACCGCTTCGCGCAGAAGCGCATGCCGGAAGATGTAGCGCAGCTCGTTCATCGCCTGCCATATCTGTGCTTTTTCTGCTGTTTTCACTTGCTCTTTCAGCACCCTGTTCGTATCGCCGTTGGAGGGGGCAAAGGCCTCGTTTTCTTTCATGATCTCCGAAAGTACGGGCAGCTCGAACTCCCTCCCGATCACCGCGGCAGCTTTTACCGTTTCCTTTACCATTGCCGAAAGGCGGTCGATCCTTGCCGTGAGAATGGGCTGGATACTGTCGGCAATCTGGATGCTTTTGTCCTTGACCGACCAGCAGTTGCCGATGTTGAGCAATTGTCCGCTCTCTTGAAAATAGCCAAGGATCTGTTCTGCATAAAAGGGGTTTCCGTTGGTCGCTTTCAGCAAAATCTCATGCAGGGCCTTGTCTATGCCACAGCCCAACTGCTCCTTTGCAAACTCACGCAGGCCATCGGCATCCAGTATGTTGAGGTCAATTTCAGCAACCATCAGGCCGTGCTTTTCGAGGCGTTTTTTGTGGAACAAGCGCGGCTTGTCCCCCTCGTCGTCGTAGCGGGAGGTCACCAATAAAAAAATCGGGAACCGCTTGACCTGGCCGATAAATTCGTTCAAAAACTCTTTTGAACTTTGGTCGAACCAATGCCCGTCTTCCAGTTCTATGACCACAGGCTGCCGCAATGCCTCCGCTTTAAAAAGGCTCGACAGGGCAGCCAATGTATTCTCGTACCTGCCCCGGGCATCAAGGTTTTCCCAGAGCGAGTTGGTCGTTTTCAGCCCAGTGAGGGCGGCCATGACGGGTTTGGTGCGGATCACCTCCCGCTTGATGCGTTCTGCCTGTTCATGCTTCGCATAAATAATGTCCTCGACGAGCGCCGCAAAATGCCTTTCAAAATTGTCGAAATTGGTGCTTTGCGAGTTGTCCGACGATTGGCCAAAATATATTTTCAGGAAATAGATAAAAGGGTTGAAGGGCTTTTGGAGTATCTGGTCGCTCTGGCAGGTCATCCACCGCAGGTGTTTTTCTTTACGGAGGCGGCACTGCAGCTCATAGGCAAGCCTTGTTTTTCCAATGCCGGCCTCTCCATAAACATAAGCAATGGCCGGCGTACCGATTTCAAAGGAGACATTGGCCATGTCCACAAGTTGGTCCATCTCAGATGCCCGGCCCACCATTGTTCCTGAAAAAGTCTGCCGGTATTCCACATTCCGGCCTTCCAGGCGGAAAGTCGGTATGGCCTTCGCAAGCCCTTTGTATGCGATGTCGCCCTTGTGCCCAAAACGGAACTGGGGGTTCTTCTGCACCTCCGCGTCCACCAATATTTCCCCCCACCCGGCTTTCATCATCAGCCTCGCCGAGATGTTCACCCGGTTGCCGACGGCTGCATATTGGCAGCGTTCTTTGCCCCCTACGATCCCCGTGTAGGCTATGCCGGAGGCCGCCCCTGCCCTGTACTGGAGGCCCGATTTTTGCAGGCCGGCCGATTCTTCCACCACGGCCAGCAAAAACTGGAGCGCCCGTTCGGTGTTGTTCTCAAAAGACAAAGGCGCACCAAATATGATGACCATCACGCCTCCTTTGTCGGCAAATTCCATCTCTTTGAAATAGCCCGAAAAGTTGTCGGCCTGCTCCAGTACGATGCCCGAAAACTCGTTCAGTTTTTCGTGGCTGCCCAAGCCCTGAAAGGACAGGAACACGGAAACAACCGTTCGGAACTCCCCTTTTTGGTTGAACTGAACGACCGAACGGGGCAGGAACTGGCTCAGTGTTTTTCTGGAAAGATCGGGCAGGGACAAATCTTTTTTTGGTGCCAACAGGTCTTCTGGCCGCCCCTCTTTCGCCCTTTTTTTTATCCTAAAATATTTTGGCCCGGCCAGCCGCTCCAGTTCGCTTTGGTCGGCCAGTTGTTCTTTGAAATACTGGTCGGCGATGATCTCTTGGGAAGCGGCCTGCGCTTGGCTTTCGGAGCAGCCTTCGATGGCCTGCCCCCGGAAATAAAATGATTTTTTCCGCTTGCCCACAATGCCCCATTGCACCTCGCCGTAAGAAATCCCGACTTTTATTTTAATGTCAAACCCCGGGAAAGAAGCAGATGCCTTTTCGAGCAGGACAAAGTGCTGGCGGGCAACGGCAAGCACCTGCTCCGCATTCAAACCTGCTGTTTCGGAAGGGAAAATCCCAAAATAGGCATCGCCTGCAAAGTGCGGGATAAAGCCGCCCTGGGCATACACCAAATGAACCATCGGCTCAAAAATCGCATCCAAAATGTTGGACAGGCGCTCCGCTCCGGCCTTGCCCTCTTTGAGCAAAGTCTCGGTCAGTTTCGTAAACCCCGACAGGTCAACAAACAGGGCAAAAGCCGTCAAACTGCCGGCCCGCTTGTCCAGCGCCAATTGTTGGTGAATAAAATGTGGAATTAGATTTTTCACTAAATTTATTAGAAGCATTTGGTGTTGCGGCCTTTTGGCCAATAAGCCCAAAGTTAGTCAAAGGAAGGAGGAAACAGGAAAAAGTGAAAAGTAAAAATCGGGCGGGGCAAAATACTGCATATCAATTGGGAACAAAGGGTGGTTTTTGTCAAAGCTGCCAGGGAATGAACTGGAGTGCCAATGCCCCCAATACGAGCAGGAAATGTACCGACTCCGCCCACTGCCTTTTCATGCCCGTAAAAGTAAATGCCAAGAAAATGCCCAAAGAAGGGGCCAACATGAGCAGGTGTTCAAAAGAAAGGTTTTTTTGAAAAAACAGGCCCACCAGTGCAGAGGCCATCACCCAGTACAAAATGCCGATCTTTTTCTGCACCTGTATGTTCCGCTTGGCAAAATAGGCATTGCTGTCCACCAAGACATAGATCAACATCAAAGCAAACAAAGCGATGTTGACATAAGTGTTCCATCCGCTTTCGATCCCCCCAAAGCTGAGAAAGGAAAGGTTGTCGGAAACCTGTATTTTCCAAAAAACATCAAACCCGTCTTTTGCATAATAATACATCCCGGCGAGCAGGTACGGCATAAAAAGGCCCGTCAGCGACATCAGCCGCTCCCTTGTATTGAAGGCGCGGAGGATGCCCAGCCCAACAATCAAAAAAATGATGCAAAAAATAAAAGGAAAATAGAACAAGCTGGCCACCCCGATCCAAAAGCCGGCATTGAATATCTTATCGGCACAGGCCGGGTTTTTATAAGTGGCAAAAAGCTCAATGATGGCAATGAGGATAAAAGTATTGCCGATCAGCACTGGCGAGAGGTAAAGGAAATCGGGCAGCAGACAGGAAACAAGCACATAAAAAACGCCGGGAAAAAGGTTGATTTCATTGGGCAAGCGGTTGTTGATGGCGATCATGTTGACCAAAAAGCCCTGAACGAGCAGCAGCACAATAGCCAATATCTGGGCGCCCAGACTTTGCCACCCTGCCCAGCCATAAAGCCACTCGCTCAGTACCCCCGTACCGGAAGGCGTCCATACAAAAGGAGGGGACATCAGTACGGAAAACCGCAGCAGCAGAATGTAAAAAACCAATAGTATGCTGGAAAATATTTGATTGGTGCGGAAAAAGGAAAGCACTTATTGATGGATGATATTGGTGAATGTTTATCAGGCCAACCGAACCGGGCACCGTGGCTGCACATGGATCAGGTGCGCCGTTTTTCAATTGAAAACCTGGCTTTATGCGCCCCAAAGGTATAAGGATGAAGCATAAAGGACAACGGGCCAAGCATAAAGTTATGGTGCCGGATAGTTCCGAACCAATTTATTTAAGCCCGTTGATAAAAATTTTATGGAAAAGGAAAATGCCCCCACTCTTAGTACCATCTTTTAAGATGCCAGCTATTTAACCTTAGGTTCTCCAAACCCTGTCCCCCATAATCATTTGAATGCAACTGGTAAGAGCCAAGCCCCTTAAACCCAAACCCCAAAAACCTTTGCTCCGCAATCTTGAAGCAAAAACCAAACCCGGTCAGCTACGCCTGAACCGGGCTTTTTTATTTATGTGCAGGCGTTTAATTTTTTTTATTTAAACTGACAGGCTATTGCAGTGATTAGTAATTAGTTGACTAGTGATTAGTCCGCCAAATCCCTGACAATGTGGCATTTAACCAAAAACTAAATGGTTTGCTAATTACGATTTGTACCACTATGTTTGACGAGAAGAAAAAGGTTTTCTCATAAAAATAAAAACATTGCAGCGAATGCACGAACGGTTGCCGGAAGACAAGCGCCCGTTCCTGCATTTGTGGCTTTTGAACATTTATGAAAAATTATGACTTTCTGGTTATCGGCGGCGGCATCTTCGGCCTCGGCACTGCCATTGAGCTTTGCAAAAGAAAATATTCCGTCTGCATATTGGATGCTGGCAAAATACCCAACCCGCTCGCCGCATCAACGGACATCAGCAAAGTGGTGCGGATGGAATATGGCTCGGATGTAGAATATATGCAAATGGCCATCGAGTCCATAAATGGCTGGCGGGAATGGAACGACTTTTTCAACGAGGTTTTGTTCCATGAAACGGGCTTCCTTTTATTGGCTCAAAACAAACTGGAAAGCGGCAGTCAATATTTTGAGAAAAGCAGTTTTGATAATTTAATAAAAAAAGGGTTTATGCCCGAACGGCTTAATCCCGAAAAAATAGCGGAACGTTTTCCCGCATTTAATTGCCAATATTATGAGGACGGGTTTTACCATCCGGTGGCAGGTTTTGCGGAATCGGGAAGGGTCGTCGAGGTGTTGGCGGAATATGCAAAACAATTGGGCGCAGATATTTATGAAAATCAAAAGGCAGGGGAATTCATTGTTTTAAATAAAAAAATAAATGGCCTGAAAACAAGAGAAGGAAACCAATATACCGCCGGGCATATAATAGTGTGTGCAGGAAATTTTACGCCTTATATTGTCCCCGAATTAAAAGCATATATGAAGGTGACAGGGCATCCCGTATTTCATATAAAACCCAGCCGGCCTGAATTATTTGAAGTGCCCCGTTTTTCTGTTTTTGCGGCCGACATATCCAACACGGGCTGGTACGGCTTCCCATTGCACCCAAAAGAAAAAGTAGTGAAAATCGCCCTGCATTCAAAAGGCCTGGAACTGCACCCCGGAAACGACGGGCGCATTGTCACAAAAGAAGACGAAAACAAATTGCGGCAATTTTTAAAACAATCCATCCCTGCCCTCGCCCACGACCCCATCTCACATACCCGCCGCTGCTGCTATACCGATACTTTGGACGGGCATTTTTGGATAGACAGGCACCCCGAAATAAAAGGTTTGACAATTGGCTCGGGCGGCAGCGGGCATGGGTTTAAAATGGCGCCCGTTATCGGTGATATGATCGCAAGGGTTGCCGAAGGCGGCTCGCACAAATGGTCGGCCCGTTACCGTTGGCGGGAATTAAACGAGGCGACATCGCAGCGGGAGGAGGCGAGGTGTTCGCTGTGAAATGGGATTATTAAAGGGTAGTGGGATATTATTATCCTTGCACATTATTTTAATTTCTCCAACATCTCCGCCATTTTTTCCCACACGGCATTTACTGCTTTTATGGGCCGCACCATCACTTTAAATTCGGTTATTTTGCCCTCCCCGTCCCACGTAATTATATCCGCTCCATTTACGGTTACATTGCCTATTTTAGTTTCAAATTCCAAACATGCCATATTCCCGTTTATTATTTTTTTGGAATATACAAACCCGCCTTCTTTAAAAATATGCGCTGCCGCCATGAGGTACATTTTTGTCAAAAACTTTCCTTTTTGCGGCGTCCATACCACGGGTGAATGGAAGCTTACTTCGTCGGACAGTATTTCGTCGAGCAGGTTGGCGCCGCCTGTTTCCGTAAAGCGCTGCCATTGTGGGAGTGGGTTCATTTTTGTTTGTTTTTTTTTAAATATAAAAATGCCAACATAATAGGTGCTGGCATTTTTATTTAATTGAATAATAATTAGTTGTTGATTGCTGGTTGTTGATTATTGTTGAAACAATTATACTGCACCACTTTAGGTTTTGTGCATTTGCCCCCGCCAGCCCCCAGCCCCAAAAGGGGAGAACCTGCGCTCGATGCACAAAACCTAAAGTGGCGCAGTATAACAACCAACAACAATCACCCTTCCGCTTTCAGGTCCTTCATATCCTCTATTCCCATTTTTTTGAATATTTTTTTCAGCCTGTCCATTTTGCATTTTTGGCACTCGCCGGTAATAATATACCTGTCGTGTGCAATCACTGAAAGTTCACAATGTTCGTTGCGCTTCCTGAATTTTTCGAATGACTTCTGCCCATCCAAAGTTGAGGTGCGCTCATATCCGTTGTCGTCCTCTTTATCTATGGTGGCCATGCTCCATGCGGCCATGCTCATCAGGCCCATTCCAAGGCCGCCCGTGTCAACGATTTTTATTTCATAG
The DNA here is from genome assembly GCA_011321935.1 of Bacteroidota bacterium. Lineage (GTDB taxonomy): Bacteria > Bacteroidota > Bacteroidia > Chitinophagales > Saprospiraceae > UBA6168. The sequence continues at coordinate 21,714 of DROJ01000212.1, forward strand.
ACCGTACCGCCGTCGTCTTTGTACTTGGCCTCGGCGGTGGAGAAGGTCATGCCCATTGCCCCGGCCGTTTCGCCCGACTTGCTGATGCGCTCCATGCCGTCGAGTTTTTCCGGCATCATTTTTTGCAGCTCCCTGAAATTGACCGTTTTCACGTCCGTGTTCATGCCTATTTGTTTCATGGCGTCTTTGGCTTCTTTCATGGCATCCGCCAAATTTTCGGGTTCGGCCTTGTTGCCCGGTGAATTTGATTCACTGCTGTCGTCGCCGTCATTGTCGCTGACGGAGGAGGAAGGCCCCTCCGCAGGCGTTTTGTCGCCGCAGCTAATGCAGGAGGTCATTGACAAACTGAAAAAGAACAAAAAAAGGAACAATAAATTTTTCATTGGAAATTGGTTTGTGAAAAGTTTGAGAAAGCCAAATTTAGAAAAAAAACAACGGAGGCCGGTTTATTCGATAAAGTATATTCAGCAGCGCTGCATGTCAGCAGGGAATATATTCGGTTGGCTTTATACTGCGCCGCTTTAGGTTTTGTGCATCGAGCGCAGGTTCTCCCCTTTTGGGGCAGGGGGCTGGCAGGGGCAAATGCACAAAACCTAAAGTGGTGCAGTATAGCTGCCGGTCTTTTTGACAGTCTTGGCTTTTATGCCAGGCTCTTCACCCCGCTCGCACAAACTTCGGATAGCACAAATAATACTTCTTCACCAACCTCGTCTGTATCCCAAAATCCGAGATCTGCGACATCGGCAGCACCTCTCCGTTTTTAAATAAAATTTCGATTTCATCTTTGGAAGTGCTGTATGCGTGGTTCGTTTCCTCTCCGCTGAAAACGAGGCAATCCATATTTTTTTCCGGCAAAATTTGGCGCTCGGCAACCCTCTTTTTTATATCCGAAATATATGTTTCAGGAATAGGGTCGTTTTTTAATTCTATTTTAAACAGCCGCCTGTTGATAAGGCAAGCGGAGAGATAAGAAAGGGGGGCGTCCTTATGGTCGGTAAAATTTTTAATGGCACAAAAAATATCGTGGTCGTCGAGTTTGGCAAAACGGTCGAGCAGGTTTTTATTTTTAATAAAATCACCGGAGGTATAATTTTTATAAAGAAAAAAAGCGAGGTGGCGGGGCATGTCCATTTCCGCCCCATTGGTGGCCAGTTCCTTTGCCCGCTGCAATATCTTGACGAGCATTTGTTCTGCACCGAGAACGGTTTTGTGCAGATATACCTGCCAGTACATCAGCCGCCGGGCGATCAGGAATTTTTCGATGGAATAAATGCCTTTTTCTTCCACCACCAACCGGCCTTCGTGGACGGCCAGCATCTTGATAATGCGGTCGTAGCCGATCACCCCTTCGTGTACGCCGGTAAAAAAACTGTCGCGGTTGAGGTAGTCCATCCGGTCCATGTCGAGCTGCCCGGAGATGAGCTGGTAAAGGAATTTTTTGGGATAATTATTTTTAAAAATAGCAATGGCGAGCGATAGCTGCCCCCCGAACTCTTCATTGAGCCGCTCCATAAAAAGCAGCGACAGTTCCTCGTGGTGAACGTTGACGAGGGTATGCTCCAGCGTATGCGAAAATGGCCCGTGCCCTATATCATGCAGCAGTATGGCAATGGAAACGGCAATTGCTTCTTCTTCCGAAATCTCCACCCCTTTGGAGCGCAGCACGTCTATCGCCTGCCCCATCAGGTGCAGTGCCCCCAATGCGTGGTGGAAACGCGTGTGCAGCGCCCCCGGATAAACATAATGCGTGAGGCCGACCTGTTTGATGCGCCGCAAACGCTGGAAATACGGATGCTCGATCAGGTCGAACAGGATGTCGTACTGAATGGTGATGAAGCCGTAAACAGGGTCGTTGAAGATTTTCTTTTTGTTCATAATAATGAATGGTTGAATGGTTGAATGGCTGAATGGCTGAATGGTTGAATGGCTGAATGGGCTTAATGGGCTTAATGGGCTTAATGGGTTTTCACGTTCCGAGGGAAAAAACCATTTAACCTTTCAGCCATTCAGCCATTCATTTTTTTGGCGCAAAAATCGCCTATTTTAGAACAAATAACCTCCAAGTGCAATCCTTTCGGGAAAATGCCGTCTATTACATGGCCAGATGCCCGCCCATTTGCGGGAGCATGTGCCGGCCTGCTTGGGGAGGCAGGAAAGCAAAATAATAAAAAACAGTTAAATGTCTTGGCGCATCATCCCTCCGGCAAACAATTAGTACTCTTTAAAAGTATAGTATTGGCTGGATCTGCGTTACATTGTTTGTCTTTGGGATCGGGCGGCTGGTATTTGGTTTTACGGGTTTGGTCAAACCGAAAATTGAGGTGACTTGTAAAAATGCTTACCTTTAAGCCTCCGATCAGAACCGCGTTTTTACAAAATGCAGGATTAATCATTAGCCATTGATCATTAACCAGACACCCGGCATGTACGAACAAGAATCAACAAATAAATTTCACAACATCAAAAAAATAATTATGAAAAACAAAGGCCTTTTGCTTTCTCTGGCATTTGCCGTTGCATTGTTTTTTGCGTTTTACCCCCCTTTCGACAACAAGCAAAAAGAAGCGGCGCTCATGGAGTCTATCCTTACTGAGATCAATTACTACCATTATAAACCCCTCGAAATCAACGACGAGTTGTCCGAACAGGTTTACGAGCTGTTCATGGACCGCCTCGACGGGGGCCGCCGCTGGCTCACCCAAAAAGAAGTGGCCCAACTGGAAGCCTACCGCAAAGACCTCGACAACGAGGCCGAGCAGGGCATCTATACTTTTCTCGACCTAGCGGTCAAATTGCAACAACAGGGCATAGACAAAACAAAAGACTGGTACAAAGAGATACTCTCCGAGCCTTTCACTTTCGACGGCAACGAAACCATCGAAACGAGCAGCGAGAAAAAGCCTTTCGCCAAAGACGACGCCGAACTCAAAGAATACTGGCGCAAGTCCATGAAATGGGAAACCATGACCCGCCTCTCCGATAAATTGTACAGCAAAGAAAAAGGCGACGAGGACTTCAAGGACAAAACCTATGAAGAACTCGAAGCAGAGGCCCGCGCCGATGTGCTGAAAGTATTCGACAGTTGGTACACCCGCCTCGGCAAACGCAAACGCAGCGACCACGTGAGCATGTACCTCAATGCCCTCACCAATATTTTCGACCCGCACACCGAATATTACGAGCCGATCGACAAGCAGAATTTCGACATCGGCATGTCCGGCCGCTTGGAAGGCATCGGCGCAAGGCTGCAGACCGACGGCGAGTTTACCAAAGTATCCACCATCATCGTTGGCGGCCCGGCATGGAAAGAAGGTTCGCTGGAAAAAAATGACAAAATACTGAAAGTAGCGCAGGGCGACGACCCCGAATGGATAGATATTACCGGCATGGTCATCAACGACGTGGTGCAGCTCATCCGGGGCAAGCCGGATACCAAAGTGCGCCTTTTTGTGAAAAAAGCCGAAGGCGGCACGGAGGAAATCAAGATCATCCGCGACGTGGTGGTCACTTCCGAAAGTTTTGCCAAATCATTGATTATCGAATCCGACAACAACGAGACCATCGGCTACATCCGCCTGCCCAAATTTTATGCAGACTTCCAGCGCAGGAACGGACGCCGCTGTGCCACTGATATCGGCATCGAACTGGACAAACTGAAAAACGTCGGCGTTGACGGCATCATACTCGACCTGCGCAACAACGGCGGCGGCTCGCTCCGCGATGTGGTCAAAATGAGCGGTTTCTTCGTCGAAGAAGGCCCCATGGTGCAGGTGAAGTCAAGGGCCCGCAAACCAGAAGTGCTGACCGACGACGACCCAAGCGTAAAATACGACGGCCCCCTCATCGTGATGGTCAACCAGTTCAGCGCCTCTGCCTCTGAAATTTTGGCAGCAGCCCTGCAGGATTACGGACGGGCCGTGATCGTCGGCGCAGGCAATTCGACTTTTGGAAAAGGAACGGTACAGCGGTTCTTCGACCTCGACGCCATCGTGCGCGGCAACGCTGACCTCAAACCCCTCGGAAACGTAAAACTGACTGTCCAGAAATTTTTCCGTGTAAACGGTGGCTCTACCCAGCTCAAAGGAGTGGTGCCGGACATCATCCTGCCCAACAACTGGCTCTACATCGAGACGGGCGAAAAAGAAGAAGAACACCCCATGAACTGGACCCACATCCCTCCGGTAGAATACGGGCAGCATGTTTATTCTTTGGCCTCTTTGCCAAAAATAAGGGAGGCAAGCGCTGCCCGTGTCCGCAACGACGAGGTGTTCAAGGCTGTTTATGAAAGGGCTAAAAAAATAAAAGAGCAGCGCGACGATTCCAACCATGTACTCAACCTCGAAACATATATGGCCGAAGACGAGGCATGGAAAAAATATTCGGACGAATACGAAGAACTCTTCAAAAAAGAAGTGGTGCCCAACGTCCGCAACATGGAGGTTGACCTGCCTGCCTTTGAAAAAGACGAAAGCAAAAAAGCACGCAACGAGGAGTGGGTGAAAAACGTGAAAAAAGATATTTACCTGCACGAAACACTGAACGTCATGCACGACATGCTTACTTATGATGCCGTGGCCGACGGGAATAAATTGAAGAAAAAGAACCGATAAATCTATTGGTTTTTTAAAATAAAAAAAGGCCGCTTGCTGGGTGCAGGCGGCCTTTTTGTTTTTTGGGAAATGGGTGGAGGAGATTGGTCAATAGGGTTTTGGTCCGTTCACAATACCAATAGATTCTGTCACATTTCATTTACGGAAATAAACGGGCAATATATAGGGACAAAGCATGTCCAGTCAGTTTGACCTTCCTATTATATTTACAATTTCGGTTTTGGTTTTTCATTGGTAAAACAGCAACCCGTTTAATGGACAAACGGTCGGGGCCGATGATGGTAATTGTGAAATCATATTTTGGCAGCGGTATATAAAAGACTCATTCGAAAATAAAAAAATGACCAAAGGAACTGCGTTTGGCTTGGTTTTTTCAATATGCCCTGCACAATATTGTGTATTTGTGGACAATGCAATGTTGCCTCCTCCCCGCTATTATTTTACCTCTTCTATATCTGATTGGGAACAGCCTATATGACGCATTGCGTTTTTTTTATTTATTATTAACATGGGCTTCCCCCCTGCCTGTTCAATCGTTTTGCATTATGAAAATATTAAACTTGAACAACACATTTTTTTGGGACACCCTTATCTCCAAGTATCAGCTAAATTTTATCCTTGTTCTTACATTGAGCATATTGCTGCCCCTTCCAGGAATCAGCCAGTCATTGTTCACCGAAAATTTTGACGAAGCCGCTAATTCAACATCTGGAACATCTGTGGAAGGCATTGCATGGAGTACTAGCTGCCCTACCTGCATAGATACTGGCGATTGGTTCAAAATGGTCGCAGGGGATCTGGAAGCAGAAGATACCAATGGCCCAGCGACCATGACTTTTACCATTCCTGCTGCAAGTATAGGTGCATTCGGAAATTTTGATATTACTGTCAATTTTACCGGCTCGGGCAACATATATGAAAGCACTGGAGCAAATTTTATAGATTCTGTCAGTGTAAGTTATGCTTTTAGCGGTTCTGGATCGGGACTGGTAGGGACATTGATCGGCAACGATATTAATATTGGGCTTATTGAAGGGCTTAATATAGCTGTCGGTACTGGTGACCTGACAATTACTGTTACGGCCCAGAACTGGGCTGCCGATGAAGACATTAATTTCACGGGCATAAGTTTAGTCGGGCAGTCACCCTTACCAATTGAGTTGAAATATTTTACCGGAAAATTAGAGGATAATAAAAAAGTTGTTTTACAATGGTCAACGGCCAGCGAATTGAACAACGAATTTTTTATTGTCCAAAGGAGCAGTGACGGGAGGAATTTTAAAGATATGGAAAGGGTGAGCGGACAGGGCACAACTTATACTGATCAATATTATTCAATTATTGATAACAAGCCCCTTGCTGGTGCTAAT
>DROJ01000213.1 GCA_011321935.1 Bacteroidota bacterium
GACAAAGCAGCGGAGACGGGGGCTTGGCTTAAGTGTTTGGGATCACGTCAAAATTAACACCACCGAAAACCCTATATGCGCTAAAAAAAATACTCCATTTCCGTTTTTTGGACATCAAAAATTTCCGTGATTTTTGCTTGTTCCGGTATTTCTATAAATACCATATTTGTTTGTTTTCTGAATGTTTTGAGGAGCAGCCGGTCGGAAATGCGCAGCTTGGAAATGCGCTCCGGGGCAATTGCAGGGGCGGTGAAGGTAACCAGCAACTGCCCTTTTTTTTCTTCCATGGACCGGTAGGCGAGCGCTTCGGCCTTGCCGTTTATTTCCAAACGGAAATTTTCCAGGATATAACCGCTCACCGTGCCGGCGGCTAAATCTCCCTCCCCCATGCTGCCATATAATGCAGTGCGAAGATCGTCGCGGAAAATATAGAATTTTAATTCAATGCGCGATTGCTCCCCGGAATATTTTATTTCGCAAACGCTCATCCGGAAATCGTGTACGGCGGGCGGTGCCGATAAAAAAAACGGTATTAATAAATTGAAAAACAGCATAATAATAACATATGTAACTATTCAGCTTGCCGCGAACTGCGCTAATTTTCACGAATTATCCATATCCATTCGTGGATTCATTCGTGAAAATTAGCGCAATTCGCGGCTATAAACAACCTGTGCTGAATAGTTATTAATTTTAATGGGAACAGGGGCGGGTGCAGGCCATGCGGAATATCCACCTGAGCTGTGCCGCCTGCATTCCTAGCCTCCCAATAAATTATCCAAAATCAAAATCAGGGCAACTCCCGCCCCGGCTCCGGAAATATATAAAGTCCATTCCCGGTGCTTGATTTTGAACATTTTTGAAAGTAAAAAATAAAAGCTAAAAAACAAAAGCACAATCATCAATTGCCCTGCTTCTATACCGAGGTTAAAGGCAAAGAGCGGTTTTATTATATTGCCCATCCCGCCAAATAAATTGCGGAAATAATTGGCAAAGCCCATCCCGTGGATAGTGCCAAAAAACAATGCGAGGAAATAATTGGCCGATATGTTTTTGAAAATAAAAAAAACTTTTTTTTCGCCTGCCCAAACATTGTGCAGGCTCGTCAGCAATATCGTGATGGGTATGAGCAGCTCCACCAAATCGGTGGGCACCCTGATTATATCCAATGCCGACAGCGCCAAAGTGGTCGAATGGCCAATCGTAAAAGCGGTGACGAGGATCAATATTTTTTTCCATTCTTTCAATTGATAGACGGCGCACAAAGTGATGATGAACAGCAGGTGGTCATATGCCTGGAGGTCGGATATATGGTCGAAGCCGAGTTGCAGAAAAGCAGAAAATTCGGACATGTTTTTTTAGTGAAATTTATAAAGCTACTGCAGTGATTAGTAATTAGTTGACTAGTGATCAGTCCACCAAATCCCTGATAATGTCGCATTTAACCAAAAACTAAATGGTTAGTGCAGTGATTAGTAATTAGTTGACTAGTGATCAGTCCACCAAATCCCTGATAATGTCGCATTTA
>DROJ01000214.1 GCA_011321935.1 Bacteroidota bacterium
GACGGTTAATTAAGAAAGGGGCGAAACCTTATTGGATAAAAATGGGACATACTGCCAGTGGGTTTTGTAACCCGCTCATAACCAATTAGTTGGCAACAATCTGTCTTTCTAACAATAAACTGATGTATAGTAGTATGTGGTTAGTTAATTACGATTTGTACCATTAGGGAACAGCCAAGAAGCCCAAAGAATCAATGCGGGATCAGTGTTAGGCTTGCCGGTTTTCCGAAACCTTACTCCTGCTGCGCCCTATTTCAGCAGTTCTTTTATTTTCCGACGGAACAGGTCGTTGAAGATGGTGCCCCGGTGGCTTTCGCCTTTTAGGCTTATCAGTTCGATCAGACCGGGTTTTATTTTTTTCAAAATTTCAGAGGACTCGTATGGGATGATGCGGTCGGCAGTGCCGTGGAAAAGGGTGACGGGGCAGGTAGTGCTGCGGAGGTGGAGGTCGTTGCGCAATTTGAATTTCAGCAAAAAATCCGGGGCAAAGGGGACGAAGCGGTTTTTCATGTCGATCATGCTGACGTAAGGGGCGAGGAGGAGGAGCTGCTGCGGGTGGTTGTTGGCGGCCAGATAGGAGGCGATGCCCGTGCCGATGGAATAGCCGACGATGACTATTTGTTTTTCGGGATAATGTTTTTTCAAAAAATCATAGGCCAGTTGTGCGTCGCTGTAAAGCTGCCCGTCGTTCTGTATTTCCCCGCCGCTTTTGCCGTAGCCCCGGTAGTCGGGCATAAAAACATCGTAGCCCCGGCCGGTCATGTGCTTTGTTTGGTAAAGGCAGCGGCGGTTGCTTCCCCGGTTGCCGTGGAGGTAGAGGATGACGCCTTTGGAGGGGGCTTCTTTGAGCCACAGGCAGTTCAGCGAGATACCCCCGGCCGCTTCTATTTCCACTTCCTCCCCTTTCCTGAAAACGTGGTTCTCCGGCAGTTTGTCGGGCCGGAAAATGAGCCGCGCCTGCTGAAAGTAAAGCAAGGTGCAGAAGGCGGAATAAATGAATGCTAAAAAAAACACCAGTCGTTTGAGCCACTTCATGTTTTGGATTTCAGTAAATCGGACGGAAGTCCGATCATGTTATTGCCCCCATCAGCAAATCGGACGGAAGTCCGATCAAAAGGCACAAACCGGACGGAAGTCCGATTAGGCATAGGAAGGCGCAAAGGTAACAAAGGGCAATTGGCCATTGGCCAAGGGTCAGCGGCAAAAATATTTTTTTCAAACCTCCCCTTTTTAAAGCCATTTTAATTACCTTTGCCGCTCGTTTAGAAAAAACAAGCTGCTTATGGCTTTGTTTTCAATAACGAACAAAGGTTTAACACTAGATCAACGATAATATGGCAAATCATAAATCAGCAAAAAAAAGGGTACGGCAAGATGAAAAGAAACGCGAGCGCAACCGTTTCAACAAAAAAACTGCCCGTACCGCTATCAAGACCCTGCGAGGAATAACCGACAAGGCAGAGGCAGAAAAATTTTACCCAAAAGTGACTAGCTTGATAGACAAGCTGGCAAAGAAAAACACTTGGCACCCCAACAAGGCAGCCAACCTGAAAAGCAAATTGGCGAAGCACGTCAACAGCCTTTGATTTTTTTTGCTTCACCGCAAAACGAAAAATAGAAAGTGCATTCCTCGGCGGAGGGATGCACTTTTTGTTTTTGGGGAAGGGGAGAATTACATGTATACTAAGCGGCGTATAAAATTCCGATTTTGCAATTTCTCGAAATTCCGAAGGGATTTCGGGGGGGGGCTAAATAGTTGCATTTTCGGAATTTCATACGCCGCTTAGTATATTAAACAAACAAGTCGTCCATGGTCACACTTTGGTCCACTGTTTCCTTTCGCCAATTATTGTCCACCAAGCCAAAGGTTGTGATAAAGGTGGTGAAAAGGTGTTTTCTGGTCTTGGTGTGGTACCTAAAAACAGTGTGCTTTTGCCGGATATTTTTTGCTGTTTTTTTGTCGATGATATATTCTCCCGTTGAAAATTTGATTTCACATATATGGATGGCCTGGTCTGCCCTGTCTATCAATAGGTCAATCTGCGTTCCGGGCAGGCCGTCTTTTGGCTTGGCCACAAAGCTGTAAGCCCTTGTCAATATGCCGCTGATACCGAGCTTGGTTTTGATTTGGACCAAGTGGTCCAAGCACACATTTTCATAAGCATAGCCGCACCAGTTCTTGAAAGGGGGCATGGCGTACAACTGCTCAAAGCTAACTGTTTGGCTGCCTTTGTTGGGTGCTACCTGCCGGAGGTAAAACAGGCAATAGGCGTCCACCAAACGGTACAAAACTTCTTTCTTTTTTTTGCCGATGCCGGGGTAGTTTTTAATAAAACCTGATTGTTGGAGTTCTTTCAATGTCTTTGAGAGGCTGCCGCCATTGGGCAGGCCGGTACCGTCCATGATTTCTTGCCGGGTCATTCCTTTTTGTTTGGAAGCCAGTGTTTTTACGATGCTGGAATGCCTTTCATGGCGGTCGAACAAAGCTGGGAACAACCGGTCAAATTCATCATATAAAAACCCGGATTCCCGGAAGCACAAATGGTCAATGTTTTGCACGGCAGAGAGGTTTTTGCGCACAAAATCGAGGTACATGGGGATGCCCCCGATGGCCATGTATAAAAGGATGACTTGATAACGGGGGTAGTTTATGTTTTTGGCAATCAGGAAAGCTTCTGTCTCTTTGAGGTTGAATGGCTGCAGGTGGATGATATCGGTAATGCGGTTGTGCAGGCCGCCTTTGTCATTGACCACTTTTTCGATCATCCAAGAAGCTGCCGAACCGCATATAACCACGACGATGTTTTGCTTGGAAGCCCAACTGTTCCAAAAATAGCTGAAACCAGTGATGAAATCCGAGCGCTTGCCAGCCATCCACGGCAGTTCATCGAGAAAGATGACATACTTTTCCCGAAGGTCTTTTTTTTCCAGTTCTTGTGTCAGCAAAAAAAACGTGTCGAGCCAATTGTCCGGTGGGTCATCCAGCGGTGTTTGGAGGCCAAAAGCCCTCATGCTTATCTGGAAATTTCGGAGCTGTTCTTTTTTTTTGCCCTTTTGCAGCCCTGTCACTTCGAGCTTTATTTTGTCTCCGTACACTTTTCTCACCAAGAAAGTCTTGCCGACCCTCCGCCTGCCGATAACGGCAACGAGTTCTGGTTTGCTAGATTCAAGGGCGGTTTTTAGCCGTTCCTTTTCGCCCGCCCTGCCCAGTAATTCTTGTTTTAGTTCCATTTTTTGTTTTTGGTCAATAAATGAAGCAAGTGCTTAATCAGCTAAATGTATGCAAAAGTAGCTACATTTAGCTGATTA
>DROJ01000215.1 GCA_011321935.1 Bacteroidota bacterium
AAGGGTTTTCTTATAAAAATGTTTGAAACAAAAAATGGCAAGAAAGAAATCGTAAATTTAGGTGTCAAAAATCAAAATTCACGAAATCAATACTTGCCTTATGACTAAAAGTACAACATTTTTTGAAGCCCTGCAAAAAGATGAAGAATTGGATTTACGGGACAACCGGGGCAAACGGCACCAATTGAGCCTGGTATTATTGGAATTTGTCCTGGGCCTGCTCTGCCATAGGGACGGAAACCTGTCTTCCATATGGCGGCACATGAAATCCCACCATACCGAACTGGTGGGAGAACTGGGCCTTGGGGGAAGCGTCCAAAAAAAACGGTGTCCCGATCCCATTTGCCGAACATTTTGGGCAAAGTGGACAGGGGGGCGTTCGGCCGCCTGATACTTGGCCATTATGGGATAGAACTATCGGAAAAGGAAAAATCCTGGTTCGCTTTTGACGGCAAAGAGCTGAAAGGCAGCATTTTGCCAAACGACAAACGGGGGGAGGCAGTAGTGCTGATCGTCCGACACGAGGACAAACAGGTTTACCGGACGGGCTTTTTTAACGGGAGCAAGGACAGTGAGGTCACCACTGCCCGCAATATGTTGGAAGGGGCCATACTGAAGCAGAAACTGAGCATGGACCCTTTGCATTTCAAACCGGACACCCTGATCCCGGTACACCAGGCGGGCGGCCTCTTTTTGGCAGGCCTGAAGGGCAACCAACCGGAACTGAGGGCGGAAATGGAATTTTGCAGCAAACAGCTGTCCCCCTGTTACCGGCATGAAGCAAAACCGGAAAAAGGGCATGGCCGGATAGAACAGCGTGCTTATAGTTGCTTTGACGTTAAGGGGGCATATTTTGACAAGCGTTGGGACAGGGCAGGTTTTAAAACCCTTGTAAAGGTCGAAAGGCAACGATTTGTTTGCAACAGGCAGACCAAAAGCGTGCAGGTTTCCTATTTCCTTTCCAACATGGACGTGCAAAACGGGCAGGGGGCAATGGAGCTGTTCCAGGCCGTGAGGCAACATTGGCAAGTGGAGAGTGCCAACTATGACAGGGACTGTATCCTGAAAGAAGACATGCTCCGGTGTATCGACCAAAAAGCCAACCAAACAATGGCTCTTTGCAGGACACTGGCAATCAAGCTGTTACATAGGTCTGAAATCAAAAACCGTTGTGAATTAATGGATATGTTTGCAGATGATTTTAAGGCTTGCCTAGCTTTTTTAAAGTCCATAAATTTTTTATAAGAAAACTCTTTAATCGCACCTTATTGAAATTGAAACGTGGTTGGCAAGGTTGAGGATGGAATAGACGGTGCACTTTTAATCGCACCTTATTGGAATTGAAACAACGATGTGTGCGAAATATTGGCAGAAATGAAAAAACTTTTAATCGCACCTTATTGGAATTGAAACCAAAAAGACCTTTCGGCATTTGAGCCGCAAAAAAAACTTTTAATCGCACCTTATTGGAATTGAAACAGAACTCATGCCAATCTATGACACCAAAACGCTTGTCTTTTAATCGCACCTTATTGGAATTGAAACCTTGCTCAGGAATTCCATCCCCCCAGTTGCTGTTTCCTTTTAATCGCAGGAGGTGGTCTTTTTCAACTGATATGTTTTCAACGCAAGGCCGCAAAGAGCGCAAGGCAACGCAATGGTCCGTTAGTTTTTCATTGCGTTGCCTTGCGCTCTTTGCGGCCTTGCGTTGAAAACATATCAGTTGAAAAAGACCACCTCCGCATTGGCGGAAATTGTCAAAAAACCTTGAAATGAAAAACTGGACTCAGGGACGGGCCACGTTTTTCATTTTTCATTTTCATTTACCCAGAAACATCCCTCCCCCCGATCAGCCTGTCCTGCAGCTCTTTGAGTTCCTCCCACTTGCCGTTTGTAGCCAGTGCAGCCTGCCCCGGCCAGCTTGAGGGGTCGTGGATGCGGTAGCGGCTGCCTGCGGCAAAAAGTATTTCGCGCAGGCGTTTTTCCGTCGCTTCCGAGAGGGCGTTCAGGTCGGGGATGCCGTTGTCTTTCAGTAGTTTTTCGATTTTAGGGCCGATGCCTTCCACCGTTTTCAAGTCATCCGATTTGGTGCTGAAAACAGCAGAAGGGGAGAGGGCTTCGGGCGCATCCTCTTTGATGTCCATCAGGCGGGCGGCTTGACCCACCCAATCGTCGCGCTCAATGCGTCCGGGGAAAAACTCGATGGCAGCGGTCACTTTGCCGATCAGCTCGGCGTCCAGCAGGCTCACCTGTTCATAGGTGTAAATGCCGAGGCCGTTGAGTTTTTTCTCCAAAAAAGTGCCGATGCCCTTGATGCGGGTGAGGTCGTCCTTGTCTGCTTCGGTGGCAGCGGGTATCTTGTCGCCGAGGGCGGCGGTCACATCGTCGCGCGCAGCTACGGCGCCCAGGGTCAGTGTTTCTCCTTTGTCAACCTCTGCCATGTCGGGGGCAGGGGCAAAAATTTCCTCCTCGTTCGGGGCATCTCCCCCCTCGTTTTCATTTACGGAAGCGGCACTTTCAAGCTGTGTTTTTAGCGCATTGTTTTCCGCTTCCATTTCGGCCATTTTGGCCTCCAATGCTTCCAGCCGGGAGGTGGCGTCAGGGCTGCTGCCCATTAATATCGAGCTGTGTTCGGCCTCCAGTTTGCTTATTTTTTCTTCGAGCGCTTCCAGGCGGGAAGGTTCGGGAGCGGTTTGTGCTTGGCTGCCGCCTCCGCTGCCGACCGCTTCGGTCAGTTCTGCGTTCAAGGATTTCAGGCCGATGATCTGGTTGTTCAGGTCTTCGATGGTCGCTTGGTAGGAACTCGCCGTCGCCTGTGCCTTCACCGAATCCTCGATGGCGGCGTTGAGGTCGGCCTGCCATTTGTCCTTTTCGGCTTCTATTGACTTGGCCAGTTGGATGGCTTCGTGCGCCTCCCGCTGTGCTTTCACGAGGTCGGCCTCTTTGAGGTCGAGTTCTCCTTTCAGGTTGTTGAACTTCAGTTGCAGGTCGTCGTGGTTCTTCTTCCATTTTTCTGCTTCCCGTTGGTAGCGCTTGGCCTTGCCGCCCCACATGAGCCAAGCGGTGATGAACCCGATGAGAAAGGAGACCAGTGCGGAGAACATGAAAATCAGGCTGTCTTCGCCCCAAAAGTTGGATAAAAAATTTTCCATTTTATAGTGATTAGTTGATCAGTGATCAGTGATTAGTTGATCAGTGATTAGAACAAGCACGTACAGAGCCGCTTCTGGTTTCTGACCACTGATCACTAATCACTAATCACTGATTCATTCTAAAATTTTGTCGGTTATCTTAAAGTTGACCCGTCGGTTTTTTTGGCGTCCCTGCTCGCTGTCGTTGGGTGCTACGGGCTGGGTTTCCCCTTTGGAGGAAGTTTTGATTTCAGCCTTTACGCCCAGTTCGCGGAAATACTGGGCGGCATTTTTCGCCCTCCTCAGCCCGAGGTTATAATTGAATTTTTCCGTATCAATGCTATCTGTGTGCCCGATGATGTGGAGCATCTTTTCGGGGTTTTCTGCCAAAAAATTTTTCACCGAATCGGCGTAGAGGATGCACTGTTCGCCGGGGCGGAAGGCATCCGAATTGAAGGCAAAATTGGCATCCGAAAAGGTGTTGTCCTCAAACCGATACTCCAGGTTTTCGTATTGGTCGGGTATTTCGGACAGGAGGGCAAAAGAGACCGGTTCTTTCAACTCAGTACCTTTCACCATTTCGTGGTCAATGAAAATGCGCTTTTCGTCAATGCCCATTTTTTCAAACAAACGTTCGATGGTACGTGCCCTGGCGATACCGATATTTTCAAAAAAACCAGCGTCTGCGTGTTGCTCGCTTTCGAGGTAGCGCCCCGTCAGGGTGATGTTGCGCCCGGGGTGCAGCTTTAAGTAATCGGCCACTTTTGCCAAAAAGGCGATGTTGTTTTCAGTGGTATCTACTGCAAAGGTGTTTGGCCTGAACTCAAACTGCTCGTAGCCCTGCAAGATGGCCTTGTCGCCGTCCTTCAAGGCCAGCGTCATGGCACGCATGGCAACGGGCTGGCCGTCGCACTGATGCTTGATCTTACAGACATAGTACCAGCGGGAACATAAAGCGAAGGCAAGGAAAATCAAAAAGCCAGTTGTAAACACTCTCATAGTTGCTGTCTTTTAATCAGAGAATGAGAGTTTGAGAGAATGAGAGTTTGAGAGCAGTATCGAGAAGGGACTCTTGACTTCACTGCTCCGATAATTAAGAGTCCCTTCTCGATGCTGCTCTCAAACTCTCATTCTCTCATTCTCTCAAACTCTCA
>DROJ01000216.1 GCA_011321935.1 Bacteroidota bacterium
CGCAAAAGACACTGGTTATGAGGGCTTTATATCATACCGATGGCAGGTGGGAGCAATTTTGGACCTTCATTGACAATTTTGGATTTTCTCTAAATTGACTACATCACGCGGCGGTCACACCCAGCTAAATGGTTAGCTAATTACGATTTGTACCACTAATAGGTGTTAAAAAAGCAAAACCCGCCGCAGCCCCACTTTCCACTTTCACCTTTCCAAATTTTCTCTCCAGAAAACGGCAACCAAGGCCAACGAACGGCAATACTGCTCTCTCCAAAGGAGTCCTGCGGACAAACTCTCAAACTCTCAAACTCTCAAACTCTCAATCTCTCAATCTCTCAAACTCTCAAACTCTCAAACTCTCAAACTCTCAATCTCTCAAACTCTCAAACTCTCAATCTCTCAAACTCTCAATCTCTCAAAAGGTGCGCATATTGCTTGCGGAATTTCACCACTTTCGGGTTGATGACCACCCGGCAATAGCCTTGGTTCGGGTTGTCTTTGTAATAGTTTTGGTGATAGTCCTCGGCCTTGTAAAATTTATCGAAAGGAACAATTTCAGTGACGATGGGGTCGCTCCAAATGGTCGGGGCAAATTCTTTTTTCAGGCGTTCGGCGATGGCTTTTTGCTCCTCGTCGTGATAAAAAATAACGGAGCGGTATTGGGTGCCCCGGTCAGCGCCCTGTTGGTTGAGGGTGGTGGGGTCGTGGGTGGTAAAGAGGACTTTTACGAGGTCTTCGTAAGAAATGACCCTTGGGTCAAAGTGGATTTGCAGCGCCTCGGCATGGCCTGTGGTGCCGGTGCAGACCTCCCGGTAGGTCGGGTTTTTGACATGGCCTCCGGAGTAGCCCGATGCCACGTCGTGGACGCCTTTCAGGTCTTGGAAAATGGCTTCCACGCACCAGAAACAGCCCGCCCCGAAGGTGGCCGTTGATAGCCCTTTTGTGTCCATCATTTTTTCGCTTTTTTTGTTTTGTTTGGTGTTTTTTTGGCTATTGCCCTGGGCGCAAGAAGTGAATGCAAGGCCCAAGATCAACAGTGGTAATATGGTGAATTTCATCGTAAATTGGTTTGATTATACAATTGTACGGAAAACAGGGGAAAGGAGAAAGGGTTGAGATAGAAAAACGAGCCGTCCACGCAGCGACAGTACCGCTCAATTCTTTGAGCCTGCCCAATCCCGATGTCGTTTCGGGACGGGAGGGCAGCTATGCGGCCGCATCCCTTTTGTACATCGCCAACAAAACAATTCCCATGCCCACCATGATGGACACGTCGGCCATATTGAAAATACCGGTTTTGAAAACACCAAAATCCATGTGCAAGAAGTCCGTGACCGAGCCATATGCGATGCGGTCGAATATATTCCCGGTGCCGCCACCGATAATAAAACTCAGCCCGACAACTGCGCTCCGCGGAAGCTGCCGGCGGGTAAGCACTACAAAGAGGATGACAGAAATGGCAAGGGCGGGGACAAGGGAAAGCAAAATGTTTTTCAGCATGGGCGGCATATCGGCGCCGAGGCCAAAAAAGGCGCCCGTGTTTTCTACATTTGTCAATATCAGGTTGTCGTGATAGACCTCGATCCACTCCGACCTGTCCACTGTTTCGCGGACGATGGACTTGGAAATCTGGTCGCAGCCGACATTGGCGGCAATGAGGATAAAGATGAAAAGGGTACGTATTATTTTATTGGTCTGCATATTGAATATCTTTGAAACAGGATGCGGAAAAAGCGGGGTTTTGGTGTTAAAAGGAAACGCATGAGCGTTGGTATTGTTGCTGTTTTTCGTTAGCCCAAAAGTAATACTTATTTCCCGCAAAGGACGTATTTGTTTCCCGCAGAATCCGCAGTGTCATACGCAAAGGACGCAGCGTTTTGTGGAGTCGTCTCCTAATGAACCCTGCGTTCTCTGCGTATGACACAGCGGACTCTGCGGGAAATTTCTTTTATTTGTTCGAGAAATATTTTTATTGAATTTAAAATATAAAATGAAACCCATCTCTTTATTTTTCTTCCTCTTTTTTGCAATATATTGCCATGCCCAAATATACTGGCCAAACGATTTGGCTTATTTAAAAACAGAACTCCCGAAGCGGCACCAAAACCTGTTTTTCAAATTGCCAAAAAAAGAATTCAATGCAACAATGGACGCACTGATTAAAGAGTCTATGACCCTTCCAAAAATTGTCATCGGCGTCCGGCTGCAACAATTAATGGCCAAAATAGGCGACTCGCATACGGGCATCCGGTTGACAAAATTTATTGACACCAGTAAAGTAATCCCGATATTCGTGCATTGGTTTGACGATGGTTTTTTTATTACCCATACTACCGAAACTTATAAAGAAGAAATCGGCAGCGAAATTGTCCGCATCAATAACATACCCATAAAAACAGTGGCCGACAGCATTGCCACTTTGCTTGTGCAGGACAACCAGGCAATGAACAAATCCTACCTTGCCGGTTATTTTTGTTTGCCTGAATTGTTGATATATTTCGGGTTTATAGGTACTGATGAAAAAGTAATTTTTCAATTAAAAAAAGAAAATGAAATATTTGAAAAAGAATTTACAGTAGGTGGGGTCAAAAAACTGAACGTTGAATTGCCCATCGAAAAAAAAAGAATAGGTGACCAGAACCGCAGGGCTTTTTTTTGGGAAAAATATATTGAGGCAGATAGTATTTATTATATCCAATACAATAGATGTTTCAGCAAAGAATCCGAGAAAAAATACGGCAACAGAAAGAGGGCAAAAAAATACCCTTCTTTTAAAAAATTCCAAAAAAAGGTCTTTGCCACTATCAAAGAAAAACCGATCAATAAATTCATTTTCGACATGCGCTACAATGGGGGCGGAAGGGCAGTGGTCGCAAGGGGCTTTATCGAGAAATTAAAAGAGGTAGAAAAAATAAACCAAAAAGGAAAACTGTTTGTCCTCGTCGGACGAAGCACTTTCTCCTCGGCGGTCATCAATGCAATGGATTTTAAAGAACAGACCAATGCCATTTTTATTGGCGAAGAAACTTCTGGCAACCCTAATTATTATGGGTCGGCACGGAGTTTCAAACTGCCTACCTGTGGTGTGCGGGTTTGGTACTCCGCCAAGCATTTTAAATATGCAGAGGAGGAGTCGAATTCTTTTTTGCCAGATATTGCCGTACCTGTATATTTTAAAGATATAATAACCGGAAAGGATGCAGCATATGAGGCCGTAAAGGCATATTGATTAAGAGCTTGTTGGGAGTTTGTATTCCGGCGAAAAAGTGTCTCTTTCCTGCCTGCCGGCAGGCAGGAAAGAGACACTTTTTCCCTCGAAATACAAACTCCCAACAAGCTCTTAAAACAAAAACACGCTCGCCAAAGTGGTCAGCATCATGGCGCCTGCAAAAATAAAAACATACATAAAAGAAGCGAGCAAAAATTTTACAATGGTTTTTATCCAGCCCTGCCCATAAAAACGTTTCATGGACATGTATAAATATACGGGAACAGCAAAGCCTAAAAATTGAACGTCTTCCGTTTTTGTCAATATTTGCAATATTAAAATAAGAGCATACAATATAAAAATAAAAGTATGCGTGTGGAAAGAAAACAGTAAATGTTCGTAATAAAAATAAGGCCGCCGGATATATAAAAGTTTAAGGGCAAGGGCCAACATGGGCATCATGATGAGTACCATCCAAATAATGTTCCCGAGCAAATAAAAAACAAAATTTTTCGTGTTTTTCATCACCCGGATGTTTTGTGAAAACATCATCTTGTTCCAAATGCCCTCCTCGACATGGTATTTTTCCCATAATTCGTTTTCGCTCATTTCTGCCAGTTCCTCAAGAGGGACTTTTATAAAATGCCGTTCTTTTGCACTGGAGCCGCCAAATTCAAACGCGCCCGTTATTTCAATACTGTCGCTCACGGCAAGCCCTTTCTTTCCCCCGAAGCGATATACAAGAGAATCGAATGCCGTTGCGACAATTGTTTCTGGATATATGGTTTTCACATCGGTTATTACCGAATCCAATCGGTGGTACAATTCTTTTTTGTAATGGGCCCGTTCTGCTTTTTTTGCCATAATATCAATACCATCAAGGCCTGCTTTATTGATATTGATCGTTATGGCAGCGATCAGGACGGCAACAGAAAAAAGGAACAGCCGCACCGGATGGTAAAAGCGGATATGCTTGCCCTTGAAATATTCGGAGGTCAGTTTGCCGGGGACGGCCAATGCGCCGAGCGTTTTGAAAATGCGGTTGTCCAGGTCCAAAAAATTGGAAAGGAACTGCCTCCCCAGTTCGCCAAAAGTCAAGCGTCCGTCGCTGTTTTTTTGGCTGCATGCCGGGCAGAACTTGGCCCCTTCGGGAAGCGGGTGGCCGCAGTTGCGGCAGGTTTGTGTCGGCTTGTTTTCCATATATATTGTTCAATATTTTTCCAGATCATAATTTTCCAGCAGTGCTTGAAGCCTCTCCACGGCCTCTTTGCCATACACGGGCAGGGCATAGGTGGCCTTGCCCTTGGCATAAGGCTTGCCTGCTTTGAACTTGGTTTTTTTCAACCATCTTTGCATCCGTTCCAGTTCTTTTTTATCCTTTGCGACCCAGCGGATTTCATATCCTTTTTTATATTTTTTATGCCCGTCGGTTTTCTGCCGTTCTTGGTTGGGGCAGCGCATGTACCCGTTGCGGAGGTATAGCTCGACCAATTTTTTTTCTTCTTTTTTCATGCTATAAATTTAATGCGAAGATGTAGAACATTCCTAAATTACTGTGCACATTTGCCGTAAATATACCTCGCACATTTGACAATAAATAATTAAAATGTCCAAAAAAAACAAACCTTACGATCTCGTGATTATCGGCGGCGGCCCGGCCGGCCTCGCCTGTGCCATTGATGCCGAAAAACAAAAGCTGGATTATATAGTTTTGGAAAAAGGGATGCTTGTCAATTCCATTTTCCACTTCCCCGCCAACATGACTTTTTTTTCTACTTCGCAAAAACTCGAAATCGGGAATGTGCCTTTTATATCGCACGTTGACAAACCGACCCGCAAGGAAGCCCTTGAATATTACCGGCGCCTTTATGAAAGCTGGGAACTGAACGTGAAATTATATGAAACCGTAACCGGTATGGAGCGGCTGCCCGACGGCTATTA
>DROJ01000217.1 GCA_011321935.1 Bacteroidota bacterium
CCCGCCCGCATATAAATACCCGTCCGAAGATTTTAATAAAGAAAAAGAAGTTTGGGTAAGTATTTGCTCGGGCGGTAGGTCAGGCCGGTCTATTTGTATCCGAAAAAGGCCGCGCGGATTGGAGACCCATAATGTATTTTCGATCTGCAATATTTCCCGGACATTGGAAAATTCGTCGAGGTGCGGAATTATATTTTTTATTTCAAACCGCTCGGAAAAAGGCGATTGCAATATCAGTCCCTTTGACGTGCCTATCCATTTGTTCCCGCTTTTATCTTCAAAAAAAGAAAGGGCTTTCCCGATGGGTTTTCCTTTTGGAAAAATATCGGCGTAATCAATTGTTTTAATTAATTCTCCATTTCTGTTTAATATCGAAATGCCTTTGCCTCCGCCTATCCAAAATTCGTTTTTTGAAAATTCATAAATCGGAGAATCAAAAAAACTGCCCGAATGCGCATAATTTCCGATGATAATTTCCTCTTTTTCCCATTGCCCGTTTTGGCGGAATATTTTATATAAATGACCCGTGCCATATGCCCATAAAACATTGTTTTTGTCAACATAAATACGCCGGATATACTCGCCTTTAAATTCTACTGTTTTTTCAAAAACGACATTTTTTGGGTCAAACCTATATATCGTATTATTTGACAAAATAATTATATGTCCCGCATGGTCTTCCTTTATATCGGAAACAGAAATATTTTCGACAAATTCAAATCGCGCTTGCCCGGCACGTTTAACAAAAAGTCCCGGAAAGCCCCCGGCCCATACCGACTGCGCCCGGTCGCAAAATACGGTACGCACCCTTAATTCCTGGCCAGCATCATTTACCACATTATAGCGGGTAGCTGTTCCCGTTTTGGGATCGAAAGAATTGATACCCCCTAAATACAAACCCAGCCAAAATATACCAGCAGAATCCTGCGCCATATTGCGCACCCAATTGGCACTCAAACTTTTTGGGTTGTTCGCTTCGTACTGATAGTTTTTAAATTCATAGCCGTCAAAACGGTTCAGCCCATATTGCGTCGCTATCCATATATAACCGTCCCGGTCTTGTTCTATTTGCGATATCCAATCATTGGACAAACTGCTCTCGGAATTCCAATATTGGCTGCCCGGTTGTGCATTTAATTGAATGAGCAAACTGAGCAGGCAAATTAATTGGCAAGCAATTATTTTTGGTATTGAATGGATTTCGATTTTCACAAAAAAAAAATGGGCTTTGTTTGGAATTGTGTTGAGGGGATTGGCTTATTGCTTTTTCGATAGTAATTATAAAAATTTATTGAAAGCAGGGTTTTTCCAGTTTTCAATTTTGACTTTATTTAACCTCTCCAAATGTTTTTCATTATTCGTGACCATAATCATCTTATGGCCAATAGAGCTTGCTCCAATTAATAAATCAAAATCTGGAATTAAATTCCCTTCTCTTTGCAGCCGTACTCTTTCTTTAGCATATATATCTAGTATTTCGTAAATGGGGATAACCGTGAATAGCTCTTCCATTTTATCCACTTCTTTTGAATGTTTTTCGTAATCATTGCTTTTTTCTGCACCATATTTTAATTCTGCAATTGTTATTTCAGATAGGAAACAATTTTCGATGCCTACCTCATTTATTTTGTCCTTTATTCTGTGCTTTCCCTGGAGGAAAAAAATACATATGTCGGTGTCCAATAAATATTTCATATTATTCAAAGGTTATTTCACGATTAGAATTATTTCTGTTGCTCAATATCTCGTTCGACAAATTACCGTTCAAATGGCTCCATGCCCCGAACAGTTCATCCAACAATTTTTCCTTGTTGCTCCTTTTGGAATGAAAATCAATTTTCAGGTTTTCAGATAACTTTGATAATATTTCCAATTTAATTTCTACGCTCAAAGGATTGATGAGCCTCATCAACCTTGTTACTGCAATATTTTCCATGATCTTTGAATTTTAGTTGCCTACTTTTCAACAAAAATAGCATTTTTTAGGTTCATGCCTTGCGCCACTCAGCCATTTCAAAAAACAAGCCTCCTTTCCCCCCATTTTTCAAATCAAAAAAAAATCCCCCGCTTTATCAAAATGATACCAATTACTTCCTATTTTGCCCTTTCAACGAAGAACAACTCATTGCCAACATAAATGGAGAAAATACTCAAGGATCCGGGCTTTCAAAAAAAACTCGCTGCCATTGCCGAGCAAAAAGGGGAGAGCTTTGCGCAGGTAAACGAGGAGGCCGCCACCTACCTGAAAGAGCTCTACACCGAGCAAAAACCCATCGCCAACCTCATCGGCGTACAGACAGCCCAGTACATCCTTTCCCGCGGCTACGACAAGACGATTGATGTCAACCCTACCGAAATAAAGCAGGTGGCCAAGCTGATGCAAAAGCATCCCGTCGCCTTTGTGATGACCCACAAAACCTATATTGACATGCTCGTTTTGGGCGTCGTTTTGGCACGCCACGGACTGCCGCTGCCGTACATTTTTGCGGGCATCAATATGAGCTTCATGGGGCTGGGCCAATTGGGCAGGCAGACGGGGGCCATCTTCATCCGCCGCTCGTTTCGGGACAACCCCGTTTACAAAGCCACCCTCCGTCATTTCATTGCGAGCATAGTGAGCGACAAAGGGCATTTTATGTGGGCCATTGAGGGCACCCGCTCCCGCACGGGCAAGTTGGTCTGGCCAAAAATGGGCATCCTGAAATACATCATGGACGCCGAGCAGGATTCCCCGCAGGAGGTGAAATATGTGCCCGTTTCCATCGTCTATGACCTCATCCCCGACGTGAAAGAAATGACCCGCGAGATGCGCGGGAAAGCCAAAAAAGCGGAGAGCCTCGGCTGGTTTTTGAATTATATAAAAAAAATGGGCGAGAAGCTCGGGCGCATCTCCCTGCGCTTTGGCGAACCGGTGCAAGTGGCTGCCGGACAGGAAGTTACGACCTATGAGGAGGACGAAAACGAGGCCGCTTACAAAGGCCACATCCCCCGTTTTGCGCTCGAACTCGTGCATAAGATCAACCAGATTACGCCCGTCACCACGGCCTCGCTGATTACCATCGCCCTGCTCAGTAAATATGCCCTCACCAAGCGGGGGGCCGAAAGTGACGTGGCCGACCTGATGAAGCTCATCGAAGGGCACAAGGCCGATGCGCTGGTGGACAGGGGCAGGCCCATCGGCGAGAGCGTTCAGTATGCGCTCAACCTGCTCACCGGGGCGGGGCTGATAAAGCAGCACGGCGACAGCCTACATGCCAAATATACCATCCAAACGGAGGAGTATTTGCCCGCCAATTATTACGCGAACATGGCTGTCCACCACCTCTACCGACGGGCCTTTATCGAGCTGGCTTTGGCGAGACTGGCGGTCATAAAAACGGAGGACACGCTGCATGCTTTTTGGGAGGGCATCATGCAGTTGCGCGACCTGTTCAAATTCGAGTTTTTCTATCCCAACAAAGCCCAGTTTTGTGATGAAATAGAGGCCGACCTCGAACAGCTCGACCACCGTTGGCAGGAGGTCATTGCCGACCCTGAAGGCGACCTCAAAGCATTGCTGGAAAAGCAAAAAGTGCTGATCGCGCCCGTGGTGCTTTATACCTATCTGGAGGCATACAGCGTGGTGGCACATGCCCTGCAAGAATGGGACAGGGGGCATGAGTTCAACGAGAAAGCATTTTTGCAAAACTGCATTTTTTTGGGCGGCGAACTGCAATGGCAGGGGCGCATCCAACGCATCGAATCGGTCTCGAAAACCTTTTTGCAGAACGGCGTCCGGCTGGCCAAAAACAAGGGCTTGATCCCCTCTGCCAAAGACCCGAAAACGGAGGCCATCAATGCCTTTCTCTCCACTTTGGACAACATGACCGAGAGCATCAATATTTTACAAAAAATAACTTTGGCGAAGCCCGTAGAGCTAAACCCCGCAGTGCCGGTGGAGCGCGAAATCGTTCCCGGCTCAAAAACGGATGCCATCGTCAAAACCATTTTGGAAGGGGAAGGAGGCCCGCACATCGGCGCATTTTTCGACCTCGACCGCACGCTGATAAAGGGCTTTTCGGCAAAAGAATTTTTCCAGACCCGCCTCTTTTCCGGCCGCATGTCGAGCAAGGAAATCGTCGCTCAATTTGCTGGCGCACTGGTCTATGCCTTCGGCAATGGCAACTTCGCAGGACTCGCGGCCATCGGAGCGCAGGGCGTAAAAGGAGTGGACGAAAAGACATTTATCGAAGTAGGAGAAGAGGTTTATTTGAAACATTTGGCCGATGAAATCTATCCCGAAGCGCGGGCATTGGTGGCGGCGCACATGGCGAAAGGGCATACCGTTGCCATCGTCTCGGCGGCCACCCCTTACCAGGTCGAACCCATCGCCCGCGACCTCTGCATCGAGGAGGTAATGTGTACGCGGATGGAAGTGCATAACGGGAAGTTTACCGGCCGCATCATCGAGCCCGCCTGCTGGGGCGAGGGCAAGGCACATGCGGCGAGGGAACTGGCCGAAAAGCACCAGCTCGACCTCGCAAAAAGCTATTTCTACACCGACAGCGCCGAGGACATGCCGTTGCTCGAAATCGTCGGCAATCCCCGCCCCATGAACCCCGACACCAAACTCTCCGGCATCGCCTTTAAAAACGACTGGCCCGTTTACCGCTTCAACGATGAGACCCGTCCGGGAGTGACGGGCATCGTGCGGACGGGGCTTGCTTTGGGCAGTCTCATCCCCGCCGCTTTGAAAGGGATTTTAGCTGGCCTCGGCGCCATGTCCTGGGACGACGGCGTGAACTCGATGATGGCCTCGGTGGGTGATCTGGCCTGCAAAATGGCTGGCATTCAGGTAGTTGTGAAAGGGAGGGAGCATCTTTGGTCGCAGCGCCCTGCCGTTTTTCTGTTCAATCACCAAAGCAATGCGGACTTGTTCATTATGGCCAAACTGCTGCGCAGGGATGCCCGTGGCGTCGCCAAACAGGAACTCAAAAACATGCCCATCATCGGTCAGATGATGCAGGCGGCAGGGGTCATTTTCCTCGACCGCAGCAACCGGGAAAAAGCCATCGAAGCGCTGAAACCCGCCGTCGAAGCATTGAAAACCGGCACCTCCATTATCATCGCCCCAGAGGGCACACGGAGTTATGATTATAAAATGGGCAAGTTCAAAAAAGGGGCTTTCCACCTCGCCATGCAGGCGGGCGTGCCCATCGTCCCCATAGTGATCGCCAATGCCCACGACGCCATGCCGAGGGGCAAAAATGTGTTCCGCCCGACGGCTGTCCAAGTGACGGTGCTGCCGCCTATTCTGACAAAAAAATGGAAGGTGAAAGATTTGAACAAGCATATAAAAGAGGTGAGGGGGAAGTATTTGGAGGTGCTTGGGCAGGAGGATGGAAGTGGGATGGTTGCAATGCCTGTCCTGAAACTTCGGGATTAAACGAGCTTCGGCGAGTGTCACCCCGAAGTTTCGGGACAGGAGCTTAGGTCTGCCCCTTTGGCATTGCATTTTCTTTTGTTTACCTTGCACAAAAAATAGTTTTAAAATGCCTATCACAGTTCAAATATCTCCAGATTTAGAAATGCGCCTCCGGCAAAAAGCGGAGCGGGAAGGGATCAATATTGACTACCTGGTAAAGCGTCTTTTGGAAGAACGGTTTCCTCCATCCCCGGCGGGAAGTATCAGCCAGAAAGAAGCTGATTTGTTAAAAAAAATCAACAAAGGCTTTCCTGAAAAATTCTGGAAAAAATACTTTGCTTTGATTGATAAAAGGGATGCCGATAATATATCCCCTGATGAGCTTGCGGAATTGACCGGGTATTCTACAAAAATAGAAAAGGGCAGCGCCGAGCGTTTAAAACACTTGATCGAACTGGCTTCCCTTAAAAATATGGACTTGGATGATTTGATTGAAAATATGGGAATACGCCCCCGTCACCATGTCTAGGATAAGGAGCATAAAAATAAGAAACCAAGTAGCCGAAAGGGCGCACGGCTGTTGCGAGTATTGTATGGCGCAGGCATTATATTCGCATGATTATTTTTCGGTTGACCACATCATTTCTATTTTATTGGGAGGCAGCGACCTTTTGGAAAACCTTGCCCATATCTGCCAAACCTGCAATAACCATAAATATATTTTCATTGAAGCGCTTGACCCTGTGACAGGGCTTCTTGCCCCTCTTTTTAATCCGAGATTATCCAAGTGGACGGAGCATTTCAAATGGGATGAAACGTTTACAATTGTTATCGGCCATACTCCAACGGGAAGGGCGACCGTGGAAAAACTCCATCTGAACAGAGAGGGCTTGATTAATTTAAGGGAGGTGCTTTATTCCGTTAAAAACACCCGCCTAAGCATTTGAAGGGGCAATAGGGAATGATTGAATGGCTTGAATTTTTGCCAAATATTTTCAATTGATATTTCTCCAAAATAAGCAGGTTACCTTGACAATCCCGATAGCCTGCCCCGAATTTACTTCGGGGTAAAATACGGGACAGGCACTGCAACCGTCCCGCACAATCATTTCGCCTATCGGCAAATGGCAATGGATTTCTAATTTCCCAATTTCAAAATTTATGAAACTAAAAGTCGGAATACTCGGAGGCGGTTCATGGGGCACCACCGTTGCCACCTTGACCTCCCGCAACGCGCCCACCCGCCTGTGGGCGCGCAACCCAAAAACGGTAGCGGACATCAACCAAAACCACCGCAACGAAAAATACCTGCCCGGTGCCAAGCTGCCCGATTCGCTCGTGGCCACTAGCTCCATCGAGGAGGCCATCCACGATGCCGATGTCATTGTGATGGGCATCCCTTCGCAAAATTTTCGGCAGGTGCTGGAAGCTGCCAAGCCGCACATCCGCCCCTGGGTGCCCATCGTCAGCCTGACCAAAGGGCTGGAACAGGGCACTAAAATGCGGATGACGCAGATCATCGAGGCAGTGATGCCCGGCCACCCCGCAGGCGCATTGACTGGCCCCAACCTTGCCCGCGAAATCATGGCCGGACAGGCCGCCGCATCGGTCATTGCGATGGTGGACCATACCATTGCCTGCGCTTTGCAAAAGGTGTTCAGCACCGGCCTGTTCCGGGTCTATACCAACGAGGACGTGGTGGGCTGTGAACTCGGGGGCGCCCTGAAAAACGTGATCGCCATTGCCGCCGGCATGGGCGACGGTGCAGGTGCAGGCGACAATACCCGCGCTGCCGTCATCACCCGCGGCCTGGCCGAACTGACCCGCCTCGGCGTGGCGATGGGCGGCCAACCTGCCACTTTCGCCGGGCTTGCCGGCATGGGCGACCTCGTGGCCACCTGCAGCAGTACCCAAAGCCGCAACCGCTACGTGGGCTTCAACTTGGGAAAAGGCAGGAGTTTGGAGGAGATCATCGAAGAGATGTCAATGGTGGCGGAAGGGGTGAAAACCTGCGGCGTGGTGATGGAACTGGCCGAGGAATACGGCGTGGCCATGCCGATCACGCAGGAGATTTATAAAGTGGTGAACGATGGGAATACGGTGCTGGATGCCTTCCGGGGTTTGTTGCGGCGGGCGTCGGGGGCGGAGGCGGAGGCGGGGTAGGGACAGTGATTCGTAATTAGTTGATTAGTGATTAGTTCGCCAAATCCTTGACAATGTGGTATTTACAAAAAAATAAATAGTCCGCTAATTACGAATCGAACCACTAGTGCAGTGATCAGTGATTCGTGAACAGTAATCAGTAAGCCAAAGCATTGATTGTCGGTCGTTTTTCAAGGGGGCGTTCATTTTTCTGTGTCTCACACAAAGGCGCTAAGTCGCAGAGAGTTGAAAATCAACACTTTGCGATTTAGCGTCTTTGCGTGAGACACACTTTACTGAACACTCCCTTTTTCAATAATTTAAAGTGCCTCTTATTTTTGGTTTTCGGCACTAGGGATGGAGTCGGAATTGACGGCTCCCAAAATCCGCATCTTCGCCAATAACAACTACCTGGCACAACCGCCCAGCCCCTTCACCCACGGCTTGCTTTTCATAAAAAAACACTTATTTTTGTAAAAAACAATCAGGATGTCAGCTACCGCAGCAATTGCAGAAAAGAAAGCCGAAACAAGCAGCCGCCTTCCCCGGAAGAAGGTGACCCGTGAAGAATTTCTCCGCGATTATTCAGATATGGAGGACGGTTACAAATACGAGTGGAACAACGGCATCGTCGAAAAAACTACCGCTATGAACCAAGAACAAGCAACTTTGCAAGCCATTTTCCTGAGAGTTTTCATCCAGACAAAAACCTTTAAAAATGGCGGCATGTTCACCGCAGAAACTGACATGGAAACCTCCCCCGTACAAGTAAGGCGCCCAGATTTGGCCATTTATTCCGGCGAGCAGGTCAAGCAGATGAAAAAAGGCAAAAAGCAAGTTGCCCCCTGGCTCGCCGAAGTCATCTCCACCAATGACAAGGCCGACAAGATCAATGAAAAACTGCAGGAATATTTCAAGGCCGGCGTACAGACCGTTTGGCACATTTTCCCCGCCTCCAAACAGGTTTATGTTTATACCTCGCCCGAAGACGTGACCATCTGCCGTGGCGCTACTCTTTGCAGCGGCGCACCCGCCCTTCCCGATTTTCAGATCAGTGCAGATGATTTATTTGCCTGAAAAACAGGTTGTTTATTTGTAACTGTCAGGTGGCAATGGGAAAAAATATTTCCCTTCAGGTCAAATCCGGTATCAAGGACAATATCTTTCCCAGTTTAATGGCCTTTGCCGTATCCCCCTTTACTTTCAGGCGGCCTTGTATAAATGCCGTTTGCACGTTCAGTTTGCCTGCGGCGATGCGCATCAGGTGCTGGTCGCTGATGGTCAGGGTGACATCTGCTGTTCCGGCCTTGCTCTTGCGCACGGTGCCGGGCGATTTGTTGAAATCCAGTTTCCAATCGGAAGGCACTGCGCCGGTGATGTGGAACTGGTAAACGCCGCTGTTTGGGTAAATGGCCTCCGGGTTGGCTTTGATGAACTTTTTGATATGCTCAAAAAACTTGTCCGATTTTGCTTTGGTGGGTTTGGGCTTCTTTTTCTTTACCCCTTTCTTTTGATGCTCTAAAATGGCTGCTTCCAGCTCATTGGCCGATTCGCGGAGGTAGCGCGTGAAGGTGTCAATGTCGGGCATCGTCTTGGCGCATGAAGTAGGGCTGAGCGTAATGAGGCCATTATAGCTCAAAACGGTAATGATTAGCCCCATGCCGTCCAGGATCGGGGCCATGCCCATGACGGCGAGCAGTTGGTGGCCGTTGAGGTAAATGGGGAACTGCGGCCCGGGCACATTGGTAATGGTGACGTTGAAAACGGGGTTGTGCAGCTTCGAGAGGTTGTAACGGGAATAGACGCGGGCCGCTTGGTTGGCGATGCCAAAGGGGACGGCCTCGGCCATGTTGGCCAGTGTTTTGGCGCCGATGGCCTGCTGATAGGTTTTGCCGCGGACGGTGTTCTCGTGGATGGTCTGCAGCCTTTCGATGGGGTCTTCGACGTTGGTGGCCAGTTGCACCAGCATGGAGGAGACTTGGTTGCCCGATGTGTTGCCGTCGGCTTCGGTGCGGGTGGAGATGGGCACCATGGCTACCAGCGGCTTGTGCGGCAGCTTCTTTTTTTCCAAAAGATAACGGCGCAGCGCGCCTGCGCAAATGGCCAGTACCACATCGTTGAGGGTAGTGTCCATGATTTTTTTAAGCGCCTTCACCCGGTCGAGGGAAAGGATGGCGGAGTTCCATTTCCGGCGGGCGGAGACGATGCCGTTGAGCGGCGATTTTGGGGCGGAAAAGGGGGAGGTAGGAAGTTCCAGGCTCCTTGTCCGGGTAATCATCCCCGACTTGACCGTTGCGGAAACGGCTTCGCTGATCAGCTTTGGGAACTTGAGCGGGGTTTTAGCGAAGCTGATAGTGCTGCGCAGCATCATGGCCAGTTCGTTGGGGATGGGCGCTGGGCGGTAGGGCCGGGGGGGCGGGATTTCTTTCACCTCTTTGGTCATGTCGAAAATGAGGCTCATGATGCCCGCACCTGCCATGCCGTCCACGGCGACGTGGTGTATTTTTGAAATGATGGCCACCGAGCCTTTGGGCACCTGCGGAATGCTGTCGAGGCCCTCCACGAAAGTAAAGGACCAGAGCGGCCGGTTGCGGTCGAGCGGCTCGCTGAAAATGGTGGAGGCAACTTCGCGCAGCTCTCTCCAACTGCCCGGCGAAGGCAGCGCAATGCGGTGGATGTGGAGGTCAATGTCGAAGTCGGGGTCGTCCACCCAATAGGGGTAGTCAATGCTGAAGGGCACCATGACCAGCCGCTTGCGCAATTTGGGGATGAGGTGCAGTCGCGAGTGGATGGTCTTTTTGAAGGTCTCGAATTCCAGTGAACCTTCGATGACGGCCACGCTGCCGACGTGCATGTGCTGGGTGGGCGTTTCGCCATATATAAAGGTGGCGTCCATGCCGGAGATGGCCTCGATTTTTTTGTTGCTGAACTGGTCTAATATTTTTCCGAACATGGTGGTTGATTTATAAACGCCGATTTTAGATTGCACCAAAATTGGCGGCGGGACAGTTCAGTGAAGTGTGTTTTTTGAAAAAAAACACACTCACAATCAATCATTTATGCTCTGCATGACACAGTTAAATGAACGGTCCCTTGACGGATGACGGATTACCGGATATTTATCGCAGGGGGGAAAGTAGCAAGAATTGGAATTTTTATTAAAATAAATTTTTGATATTTTAACAAATGTTATTTGAAAAGCCGACCTTTCCTGCGGAGCTGTAATACTTTTTAAGGTGGCATGCAATTAATAATGTACGCACATGTACGTCAAAATAGTAGTGGTAAAAAGTACGTGATGACCAGCCTTGGTTAACTTGTAAAATTCACTAACCCCCGACTTCCCGCCTACCGACAGGCAGGCAGTCGGGGGTTAGTGAATTCAACAGGTTTTCTGTGGGGCTAAACAGTTACCTAAAAATTTATTCATCACGTACTTTTTACCACTACCGTCAAAATTTGTCAACGCAAGGCCGCAAAGATGCAAGGAAACGCAAGGCAAAGTTTTTAACCCTTGCGTTTCCTTGCATCTTTGCGGCCTTGCGTTGACAAAAAAACATCCTTGCGTACATTAAATTGCATGCCGCATAACTGTATTGTAAACGACGCTTTAAAAAAAACGAATCCCCTCAAAGCGACATGGTAAACACATTTTTTTTGCTCCGAAGGAGTCCCTATTGCAGTGATTAGTAATTAGTTGACTAGTGATTAGTCCGCCAAATCCCTGATAATGTGGCATTTAACCAAAAGCTAAATGGTTAGCTCATACTACTATACATCAGTTTATTGTTAGAAAGACAGATTGTTGCCAACTAATTGGTTATGAGCGGGTTACAAAACCCACTGGCAGTATGTCC
>DROJ01000218.1 GCA_011321935.1 Bacteroidota bacterium
GAAGGTTTTGAATAATCTTCATGCACTTCTACTAAAAGGTCTAAAGTAAAAAGATTGTAATATTTCTCATTGTCAACTTCCATTTCAATCATCCCTTCAATCTTCTCTCCGTCAAAGATCGCCAACTCTGATTCCACACTTAAAGAACCTTTCAAATAGACTTCTGCATCATAATAGTCAACATCAGGATAATGCTCATTCATATATTGAATAGCCTCTTTTTCATCCTTTAGATATTTAATAAACTCAATCAAATTCATAAACTCATAATTTAATATCCACCACCCCAAATAGACATGCCGCCTCTTCCTGCTGGGGGTAAAGTGTTCCAAAAAATACTTTCAGGTGTATGCTGTGTAATAGGTACTAATTGCATTTCTCCTTTCCCTACATCATGATGCCAAACCCGTTGTTGCAAGTGTTCAAAGATCAACCCACAAAAAGGATATGCCATATTCTTTGAAAGTAAAGACCCGGTAGTTGTTGCAAGTGGCACTCGCTAAAGCTCGTTTAACACTTGCAACAACGGGGGCGCTGAACAAGATCAGCAATGCGATAAACTGTATTTTCATTTCTTTTTGTTTTTTTGATCTGCGGCTTCACCGCAGCGTTTGTTGTAGTCCTTTATTAGTGCTTTAAAATAGGCCCGGCGGTAGGCTGGCAGGTATATATCACAGTCCTTGACATATGGTTGCATGAATTTTTTGAAGCCGCGCCTCGGCACCATCCCACAGCCAATGCCTTCTTTGCACACGTAGTCCGTCCTGACCGTTTCCCATCGGTAAACATTTAACGCACCAGGTTCATACACCTTGCTAAGCCCTTGGTAATGGGACAGCCTGCCTTCCGTTATCTTTTCGAGAAAAACGCCCTGTCTGAGAATGGTATTTTTTTTCTCTAAATAATGAAGCCCTTCATCATCGTTGAACCAATACGCAACGACCTGACCTTCCCTACCCCTCACCCCCTTAATCGGAACGGCCATTGGAGAATTTTGCAAATACTTGCCAAAAATAGTATCGCCCAAAGAGGTTATCGCCCCTCCGCCCCATTCACTTGTCCCTATTTCCCTACCTCTCGATTGGCTAAACAAACAGGCTCCAGACTCATCGTCCTTCCTTTCAAAATAATGCTCCTCCTTGGTCACGTTATTCACAAGCATCATTGAGGCTACTTTTTTGGCCTTGAACCACTTTACTGTTGCCCTATCTTCCGAAATACAGACCCGCTTGGTTTTCAGCGGCATCTTTTTTCTCAGGCCAAACCAGACCTCACCACGCAGGGTGTCGTTTTCAATGGTGACGATTTCGCCTTTGAAACCCTTTTGTGAAAAACCGTTTTGTACGGCCAGCCATAAAAAGGCAAAAATCAGCAGTGCTTTGGTTTGCATGATCGGATATTTTATAAGTTTATTTTTTACTCCCTTATAGGCCATGTAGAGGCTTTTTTGTCTATGGGAGACCCTTAAAACCCGTTGTCGCAAGTGTTCAAATATCAACCCACAAAAAGGATATGCCATATTCTTTGAAAGCAACAACAGGGAAAGTTAGGTGTTTTTTTCAGCAAGGCAAACAGGAAAGGCGGTGGGGATTAACTGCCCGCCCCCTTTTTATATATTCCCAAAACTTGCCGAACCTGATGCTTTTTAAAAAGACAATGGCCATATCATAAACATCAACGGTATTGTTTAAAAAAAGGAAGCCCGGCAGATGTGGACTGCCGGGCTTCCTGCTACCTGCCTGCCGGTAGGCAGGAAGGGCTGGA
>DROJ01000219.1 GCA_011321935.1 Bacteroidota bacterium
CAGTTTTACCTTCGGTCTTTTGGTCAAGTTCCACCCATCTTGCAGCTATTTGCAATAATGGCAACAAATGGTACTTTATATTTTTATTCCTGTATTCCCGGTCTTCAAAAGAGTCTGTCATTAATTTCCTGACCATATCGGCAGCCTTTCCATTATCTTTTTTCCTTCTTCTCAATTGATCTTCAAAACGGGAGAGATCATATATCAGATTCCATTTCCACCGGGGTGTGGCCTCTTTTTTTTCTTGCATCTCCAATGCTGCAGAATGGATGTTTATTTTTCCGATCAGCGACCGGTCTATATTTAATTTATTTTTTCCGAGCAATTCTTCCAAAACGTCTTTCATCCCTCGTACAATCGGCATTTCCCTTTTCCAGCTCAATGATTTTCCAAATAAATAAAATGCGTCTTTTTCTTTTTCGCTGTCAGGCGTGACCCGGTACTCCTTTGCATGTTCTTCTGCTTTACCAGCCAATTTCGCAGCCTGCATGACCGGGAATTTTGGGGGCACTACCGACAGGCCGCCGGAAAGGGTCAAGTTACCACAAGTCCATTTTTCAAAATCCCTACGTATATCCAATGCCATTTGTAAAACCATGTTCCATTTTCCAACTATAAAAAGGTCATCGCCACCTGAATATACAATCAATGTTCTCTTTTTATATTTTTGGTGAACCTGATTTATCCATCCTTTAAAAAACCAATCCATGGCGCGACTGACAGCGGCATATCTTACAAAAGACGGCTGCGGCCCAATCTCTTTTCCAAACACGTTTCCCAAACCATCTACGTCCATTCGAAGGATACCCAAGCGATCCAATTCTACCCCCCTTGCCATCGCATCAAATGTGAGTGGGTCGCCTTTTCTTGTTTCTGGACTATCAGAAAACCCGATGGTTTCGTCATCAAATTCAGGAGCTCTATTTCCTCCATAAAATACAAATTCTTTTTGTGGATCAACCTTATTGATGAGCCGAACGACGGCATCTGATGGAATGCCTTTATTAGGTACTGAATCACTGAGCAAATGCCAAGTGCCAAGTGGGTCTTTAAAAGCATTTTCATTAAAATCGGAATTGTGGCTGATCCAATAATTGGCTTCCCTTAATTTTTTTCCAAGTTTTTCTATTTGGCCATGCGTAAATTTATCAACGATTATTTCATCATCCCCTTTTCCAATACTTGCTATATTTTTTTTTTGGCATTTTATTTCTTCGTTGGTTATTTCATCGCGTATAGTGGCCCCTCCTTTTTCCACGTATCCCATCAACAATTCTTTCAACATTTTGGGATTGTCCGACAAGCGTTGCAGTTTTTTTTCTCCTAATTTTATAAACAACTCTTCCCATAAATCAACAATATTCTTTTCTTGCCCAAAAGCATTTGTCAATGCAAACTCTACATTTAGGTTGGTTCCATGTTGGGCATATATTTTCTCGGTTATAGTTGTTGTAAAATCCTGAAAACGATCTTCTATATTTTCAATGTCGGGCATTATTATATAAAACCCACCGCCCGAAGAATATATTATATGGCAGGGCGAAAGGCCAAAACTTTCCAATAAAGCATCCGCCAATGAATCGGAAAGAAGTTGGATATAAAAGGAGCGGCCTTTCAAAAGTTTATTGGCACGTTTGGATATTATATCGTACAAATAAGTTTGAATGCCCGAAATACTCCCTCCGGCCAATCTTAATTTTCCGTTTCCATTATCGAGACAATGACTGATGGCCGAGGCCACTTTTATACAATCATATAGCGAGAGGTCATTATGGTATTTGCCGGCGGCCAATGAAGAAGCGTGGCAATGCAGGGCCGAAAGTAAATTATTGGGGTTGTCCGAAAGCACTTGTTGCAGGTTTCTATATTGTTCCGCCAAAGCAGTTGCCGAGGGCATTTCAATCTGTGGAAAAAAGGCATCCGATATTTTCAATATTTGCGGGGATATATAATGTGTCCCCTTTTTATTTTTTACGGTTTCAAGCACCGGGCATAAAGCCACTGGCTGGTAAGGTGTATTTATTTCACCTCCTCCCAAAGCCCAATTTATTCCTTGTGCTATAGTTTCGTTTTTTATATCTGTTTCTAATTGGACGATGCCCAAATAAGCGCAAGTTGCCTTTATATATATGTCTGCTATATTTTTCACTAAACTATTTTTTTTGTATTAAACGCTGCCGCCTCACCACCCCAAACCCCTCCCCTGCCCCTTTCCCCAAACCAATATGATTCGGCAAAGAAACATTCGCTTTAAACTCAATCGTAAAGGCCAGCACCTTCACTGTTTTATAAGTCACCCATTCCTCTTTCAGGTGTTTGGTGATCTTGATTTCAAATCGCTTGTCGAGTTCCCAGCCCACGCCACGGGCGAAGGAGAGGATATGTGCGCTGAGTATATTTTCCAGAAAAGCGGTGCGTTCGATGATGCCGTCGAGTTCTTGCCAGCGGCGGAAGTTATCGGAGTTGAGTGCCCGCCATTTCTGCAGGCGGTAGAGGAAGGGCTGTTCCCAGACGTTAAGGTTGATCTTATCGACGTGCAGCCGGGCGATCTTAAGTTCGTGCTTGTCGGCACCGATATAGACCGACCAGTCGGATTGGCTGAACAGGTGGTGCGCCTCCTCGATGCAGTCGTCGAGACAGAGCAGCATGGGGCGCATTTTGCGGCCCTGAGTATCTATCTTGTATTGGATCAGTGGATACCGATGGTGGTAGCGGCGCACCCCTTCACCGCCGTCGTCGGGCACCGTTGTTAGCCCCCCCTCCGTTGCAGACTGAGGATTGTGGACTGCCGACTGAAGACTGTTATCGTGGTTGTGGAACCATTCGTGTTCCAGCCCTACTTTGCGGGCGATGGCGCCCCGGAAGCGTTTGAGTTCCCAGGGTTTTATTTCTGTGTCGAAGGAGACAGCAAGGAGACGGAGTTTTTTCATTAGGGGGTGTCGGTTTATTGTTTTTGTTTTATGGTTTGTTCAATCGTAAACTGACCGGAGTATCTCATAAGGTGTGCGGAACGGGCGGCAATCTATGGATATTATCTGGATTGAAAAATATGGTTTAGAGAACGGTAGGCTATGAGCAGGGAACGGTCGGTTTCGTTTAGGGAACGGTATGGGCATTTTTTGTTTTTGGTATTTCCATATTACTGCCGTAGATTAGCGCTGGGAAAACTTCAGGTCTTTGACAAGGCTGGCTTTTTTCCTTTAACTAAAAACACCCTAAATCTGCGCCGCAGTTTATACCTTTGCGCCTATGCAACTGCTTTTATATTAAAAGTTTTTGCGCTTCTAAATCATTCTCCGATATAATTAGGATTGCGACCACGAAACCGCACTCCTTCATCCTCATATTGAACTCGGCTTCTAAATCATTCTCCGATATAATTAGGATTGCGACTCTTATAGGCGTAGGCAATATTCTCCTCTGAAACAACTTCTAAATCATTCTCCGATATAATTAGGATTGCGACATGGAGAATTTCTCTCCTGTTGGGTGCCCTTCATTCTTCTAAATCATTCTCCGATATAATTAGGATTGCGACCCTGTCAGTAATAGCTTTACTATTTTATCTGTATATGACTTCTAAATCATTCTCCGATATAATTAGGATTGCGACTTGTTTGGGTTTTCCTCCGTTAGAAAGAGCTTTTTTCTTCTAAATCATTCTCCGATATAATTAGGATTGCGACCCAAGCCCCCCTTGCAAACCAACATTTGCCTCAACTCTTCTAAATCATTCTCCGATATAATTAGGATTGCGACACGTAAATACGTTCCCCGTGCCCAATGAATTCCAGACACTTCTAAATCATTCTCCGATATAATTAGGATTGCGACCCCCATTAAGATAAGGGTGAGTGCTGCTCTCAGAATCTTCTAAATCATTCTCCGATATAATTAGGATTGCGACAAATCCATGGAGTAACCAACTCCATCGCGTCCGAGGACTTCTAAATCATTCTCCGATATAATTAGGATTGCGACAATGATCATCTTTCACTTGAAACCTACCCGAGAAAAAAACTTCTAAATCATTCTCCGATATAATTAGGATTGCGACCAAACCCTCAGGCCGGGGACCAATTCTTGACCTCGGGTCTTCTAAATCATTCTCCGATATAATTAGGATTGCGACCGGGACTACTTCCCAGGCTTCATATGCCTCGCCCCTTTCTTCTAAATCATTCTCCGATATAATTAGGATTGCGACGGTGTTGACAAGACCAGCCTTGCGAGATACTCAAGTTCTTCTAAATCATTCTCCGATATAATTAGGATTGCGACATGTTCCAGGTTCCAGTAGAGGCCCAAACTTTAAAGTCTTCTAAATCATTCTCCGATATAATTAGGATTGCGACTTCTTTTTTCTCAGCCCATGTCCAGTTGTATGTCGCTCTTCTAAATCATTCTCCGATATAATTAGGATTGCGACGGTGATGAGATAGTAGCTCTTGTCTACTCCGGCCAAATCTTCTAAATCATTCTCCGATATAATTAGGATTGCGACAGCTCGAAAACCGTCTTCCTGTCTCCTCTCTCAAATCTTCTAAATCATTCTCCGATATAATTAGGATGGCGACCCGGCAACCGAGGATATATATCCTCGGCTTCTCCGATATAATTAGGATTGCGACGAGTCCCAAACATTCCAAGTCAATGGGGCTTGGAAAGTTTTTAACTGGAATCAGGATTGTATGATGTGTCTCGAATTTCCGTTCGGGTACTTAATGAAGGCAGGTATTTTCCTTATCTTTGTCACATCAAAATATAAAACAGCACATTCATAAATTTGGGCATATGAGAAAACTCCGCACCCGCCAGCATGTGATCGAAGACCTCAGTTACAATTATGTCGAAAAACAGGTACTTTTAGCGAACGGAATATTTGAGCGTTACAATTTCCGGCAATACAGCTACGACGGGCATATCTTCACTTTCAACCCAAAAGGGGAAATGGAAGGAGGGTTTATGTTCGTACAATTGAAAGCAACCGATAAGTTGAAATTTTCGACAAAAAACAATGGTTACATATTGCAATTGGACAAAAGGGACCTCGACCTGTGGATAGCAGAAAAACTTCCGGTAATCGTTGTCCTTTACGATGCGGAAAACGATCTGGCTTTATACATCGAACTGGAAACCTATTTTAAAGAAAACCGGATTTTGTTGAAAGAAATCAATAAATTTATGCGTGTTTTCATTCCAAAAGAAAACGTATTCACTTTTGGCATTGTTGACAAGATCAGAACTATTAAAAATAAGACATATGCGGACAATAAGCGTTTTTGAAGATATGGAGCCGACCTATGCCGAACTGTCGGACGCACTGATAAAACTCGGATTTGAGGACAAGAACACTGCGGAGTCTTTCCGCTTTTACAATAAAAAGCACGACCTGATGATCCTCTTGCCCTCTAAAAAACTGCACCAACGCCTCGATGCCGGCCGCTTCGGGGCCATCTCTTCGCAGATAGAGCATTTTGGGATCATCCGGCACATTGACGATCTCGGGAAAATGATAAAACTCAGGAGGTTGGCCACCGAAACGACCCTTTCATAACGGACGGTAAATCCCCTATCTTTGGCAATCAAAAAAAACACCAGCCATGACCAGAGCGATAAAAATGCCGCTGCGATCCTTAAAACCCGAAATGGTCAGCGACCTGCAAGAGATGTACCCCGGTGCGGTGGTCAGTATCAGCGTACCAAAGGACAAGGACGATCGGCCTTTGTCGGAGCCGGATTTTTGGCACGTAATCGCCCTGTTGGATTGGGCAAAGGAAGGGGACAACGAAAAGGTATTAGTGCCGGCAGTGCAGTATTTGGCCAATGGGCCAGTGAGGCAAATCGTTGAATTTGAAGACATCCTTTCCGAAAAACTTTATCACCTCGACAGGGCCGACCTCGCTTCGCAAACGGTGAAAGATTTAGGCCTCCTTTCCGTTGACGGCTTTTTGTACGACCGCTGTGCCGTGGTGGCCAATGGCAAAGAATTTTACAAAAAAGTGCTGAACGACCCTTCCCTGATGCCGAAAGACAAATCGTTTGGCGCATTGCTGCGGCTCGCCCACGAGGCTTATAAAAAGAAGACCGGAAGAGAATTGTATTTCCATTCCCAATATAGTTACGAGACATATAGCAACAAAAAAGGCTGGCCATTTATTTCAACGCAATGCCGCAAGGTACAGGTCTAAACATTACGTTTCCTTGCCCCCTTGCGGCCTTGCGTTGATATCAGTTGTTTATAAAAAATAAAAAGCGCCGGTGGAAAGTATCCACCGGCGCTTTTTTTTGTACGACCGCGGCGTCGCACGCAACCCGGACGGAAGTCCGGGCAACAATCTTTACACGGACTTCCGTCCGTGATACACCGTCTTTTCAATAATATCGCAGCACTCGTGCAACTGCTCCTCCGTCATCACCAGCGGCGGTGCGAAACGGATGATGTTCCCATGCGTCGGCTTTGCGATCAGCCCGTTATTGGCCATTTCGAGGCAGATGTTCCAGGCCGTTTTGCTGTCCTCCGTATCGTTGATGAGGATGGCATTGAGCAGGCCTTTGCCGCGCACCTTTGTCACGAGGTCGCATTTTTCGATCAGGCGGTTCATGCGTTGGCGGAAAATGATGCCGAGGCGGTCGGCATTTTCGGCGAGTTTTTCATCTTTTACCACATCGAGGGCGGCCATTGCGACGGCGCAGCCGAGCGGGTTTCCGCCGAAGGTAGAACCATGCTCGCCGGGCAGTATGGTCATCATAATCTCATCGTCGGCGAGGACGGCCGAGACGGGGAACACCCCACCGGAAAGCGCTTTTCCCAAAATCAAAATATCGGCGCGCACGTCTTCATGGTCGCAGGCCAACAGCTTGCCCGTGCGGGCGATGCCCGTCTGCACCTCGTCGGCAATGAACAGCGCATTGGCATCTTTGCAAAGCTGCGCCGATGCCGACAAATAGCCCTCATCGGGCACCATCACCCCGGCCTCTCCCTGTATCGGTTCTACTATAAAACCCGCCACGTTGGGGTCTTGCAATGCCTCTTTCAAAGCGGCGAGGTCATTATAAGGGATGATCTCGATGCCCGGCAGGTAGGGGCCATAACCTTTGGTCGAGTCGGGGTCAACGGAAGCGGAGATAACAGCCTGTGTGCGCCCGTGGAAATTGCCGCTCGCAAAGATGATCTTGGCTTGGTAGCGGGGCACTCCCTTTACCTTGTACGCCCATTTTTTGCAGAGTTTCATGGCCGTTTCCACGGCTTCCACGCCGGAGTTCATGGGCAGCACTTTGTCGTAGCCGAAGTACCCGGTGATGTATTTTTCAAACACGCCCAATTGGTCGTTGTAAAAGGCGCGGGAGGTCAGGGTCAGCTTCTCGGCCTGCTCTTTTAGCGCAGCTATGATACGCGGGTGGCAATGCCCTTGATTGACGGCAGAATAGGCGGAAAGGAAGTCGTAATAACGCTTGCCCTCCACGTCCCAGACAAACACTCCTTCCCCCCTCGCCAGCACGACGGGCAGCGGGTGGTAATTGTGGGCGCCGTACTTGTCTTCAAGCTGCATGAGTTCTGCGGAGGAAAGGTGGGTTGCGGTCATTTTCAAAAAGGTATTTATTAAAAAGGTATTAGTTATTAAATGGTATTGGGTATTAGGTATTGGGTATTGAGGTGGGGCAAAATTAGGGTTTTATTTTAGCAGAATGAATAGGTTGTTTGGTAAACAGGTGTTTTTATTTCTCTAAAACATGGCAATCCGCCCGCACCCCCAGCCCCTAAAGGGGAGCAGCCACCCGCCGCCGAAACCTGAAATTTTGAGTTATCTACTTTTGTTCAAAATTCATCTCCGGTTTAGTGGCGGGTGGCTGCTCCCCTTTAGGGGCTGGGGGTGCGGGCGGATTGCTCTTTTTTGGGATTATGGCTACGCCTTTATTTTATCAAAAATTTCGTGGTAATCCGGGTGGTTCGTCCCCATCATTTTGTCCCAAAAATTAAAGTACAGCCCAAAATTACAGCCTGCCCGTTGGTGGTGCAGGTTGTGATGGGTCGAAGTGTTGAGCCACCAAGTCAGCGGGTGCCGGGTAAAGCCTTTTGGGAACAGCTCAAAACCCAGGTGCCCCATCACATTGAACAGTAGCGAAAAAATGGAAAACAAAATAATCACCGCCGAATGCACCGGCATCAGGCAGACCACTATCGGCAAAAAAGCAATCTCCACCACTGCCTCGATGGGATGAAAAGAAAAGGATGCCCACGGGGTCGG
>DROJ01000220.1 GCA_011321935.1 Bacteroidota bacterium
CAAGCCCCCGTCTCCGCTGCTTTGTCATCCGCCTTTAGGCGGATCTGTTTACGTTTGAAGTGCAGCCATGCAGCCTCCCTAACGTGAGCAGATCCGCCTAAAGGCGGATGACAAAGCAGCGGAGACGGGGGCTTGGCTTAAGTGCTTAAAATCACGTCAAAATTAACACTACCATTTTTGATATTTACGACTTCTTTTATCTTACTCCATGCCCTTCCTAAAGGGTGGGAATTTATTCCCACCCTATGGACTCTTTTGGAAGGGCTTGTAGCCCTGCTCTCTATTGAGGAAAAGGGGCATAAAAATTTTTGAGGTAGTGTTAATTTTGACGTGATTTTAAGCACTTAGGCCAAGCCCCCGTCTCCGCTGCTTTGTCATCCGCCTTTAGGCGGATCTGTTCACGTTTGAAGTGCAGCCATGCAGCCTCCCTAACGTGAGCAGATCCGCCTAAAGGCGGATGACAAAGCAGCGGAGACGGGGGCTTGGCTTAAGTGCTTAAAATCAGATAAACATGTTTCTGCCTATCACGTCAAAATTAACACTGCCATTTTTGATATTTACGGCTTCTTTTATCTTACTCCATGCCCTTCCAAAAGGGTGGGAATTTATTCCCACCCTATAGGCCTCCGGGATTTCGAGAGGTGCTAAGCAGTTACCAAAAAACGAACAAGCTAACCGGGGCATTTATGGAAACATCCCCCAAAATCTTCTGTATAACAACTATACTTTCCATTTAAAATCCGATTCCGAAGCAAAATGAAAAGCCCTTGCAAATTTTTTCTTTTCCTTTTTTCCATCAGCCCGGTTTACAGCTTCTGTCAGGCCAATGCCGTGGACAAGCAAGCCCCCAACTTTGACACCTTGCTCCACCAAGCTGAAAAAAAATTTGACCTTGGTGAATATTCAGAATCGTTGCAGCTCAACCTCCAAGCCTTAAAAATAGCAGAAGCAGCAAAAGACTGCCCCCGCGAAGCCATTGTGAACTATAAAGTTGCCCGGAATTATTTCTACATCGGGACGCACTACAACAAGTTTGGACAGGCCATTAAGTATTATGAAGTCGCTTTGGAAAGGGCAGGCCGCTGCGGCGTGGACTCCATTGCCCGGGCAGCGCTTTCTTCGCTGGGGGCCGTTTACCTCCAATTGAAAGAGCAAGACACTGCCGAACTGTATTTCGACCGCCTGGAACCCATGATGGGAAATGCCCCCCCCATAGAAGCCGCGAGGTTTTACAGCCTCTTCTCCGCTTTTCAACTGGAGAACAAAAAGGACATTGAAAAAGGGTTGTTTTATGCTAAAAAGGCAGAACAAATAGCCGCCGCTTCCGGGAACTTGGACGGCTTGGCTTTTGCCAAAATAAGGATCGGAGGTTGTTACAAAACAAGCAAGGACTACCGCCGCGCAAACGACTATTTTCAGCAGGCACTTACTATTTATGAAAACACGCAGAACATAGAAGGGCAATTGTTTGCCCTGAGTTTGGTACGCCAGTTTTATGTTTTGCAAAACAATGCAAAAATGGTCGAAGAGCTAATGTACAAACAAACAGCCCTCAAAGACAGCATCTTCAACGCCAAATCTGCCGAGGGCATCGCTCACTACCAAACCCTTTACGAGACCGAAAAAAAAGAGCAGCAGATCAAGGTCCAGCAGCTCGAAATTGACAACCAGCAACAGCGCATCCGTTTCCAGCGCACATTGACGGGGAGCATTGCGGCAGGGCTGTTGGCCATCTTCGGTTTTTTGTTTTTGCGAAGCAGACAAAAGCAGCAGCGCCGCTTGCAGGAAGAAGCTATCCGGCACCAAGAACGCCTGCTGCAGGCAACGGTGGAAAGCGTGGAAGCCGAGCGCAAGCGCATTTCCAAAGACCTCCACGACGGCATCGGCCAACAACTGAGCGGCCTCAAAATGGCCTGGCAACAGCTCTCCGAAAAATGGCGCAGCGAGTCGCCCGCCCAGGCCGAAAAACTCGACGGGCTGACCAATATATTGAACGACGCCGCCACCGAAGTCCGCAATATTTCGCACCAGATGATGCCCGCCTCCCTGCGCCAACTCGGCCTCACAGCCGCATTGCAGGACATGCTGCAAAAATCTTTTTCGCATACTTCCGTAAAATACGAGTTCGAACAAATGGGCGCCGATGGCCGTTTTGCTGAAAACATAGAAATCGGGCTTTACCGCATCGCACAGGAATTGATCAATAATATAATCAAGCATTCAAATGCCCAATCGGTGAGCGTTGAACTGTTTAAAACAAAAACGCATCTCGTGCTGACTGTCGAGGACGACGGAAAAGGTTTTGACATGGAAAACATGGAAGACGCCGGGAACGGCCTCCACAATATCAGTTCCCGCGCCAAGTCGGTGAAAGGGAAAATACAGTTCGAGCAGCGCTCCGGGAGCGGGGTGTCGGCGACGGTAAGGGTGCCGATTGGATAAATACAAGTTGGCCTCAAACCGCAGTGTTGCCCTTCCCCCAAAAATTCACAAACTGATAAGCGAAACATTGGCAGAACACTTATGGCCTTATTTCCCGATATTTGCTTTTTCACAAAAACCAACAACTATGGCAAAGCGCACGGAGAAACCCAAAAAAGAAGGGCCCACGAGCAAAAAAGAAGGGAACAAATTCGATAAGATCATAAAAGAAAACCTGCGGGAACTGGCCCCTGCGCTGATCCGCACTGTGCTGGGCTACAAAGATTTCCGCTTGGAAGCCCTCCCACAGGTGAAGCTGCAGACGACCATCGAAAGGGAACCCGATTTTTTCATGAAGATATACGACGAGCGCTCGCCCGATGGCCGGATACTCCACTTTGAGTTTGAAGGGTCGGACGAGGAGGAAGTGGATTGGCGGTTGGAAGAATACCTCGGCATTGGCGGCAAAATATACCGCATGGAAATAGAACAAGCGCTCTTTTTTCTCGGCAAGGGCAAGCCCAAAAACATAAAGGGCGAAATCAAGCACA
Organism: Bacteroidota bacterium; assembly: GCA_011321935.1. GTDB lineage: Bacteria > Bacteroidota > Bacteroidia > Chitinophagales > Saprospiraceae > UBA6168. Next base: position 2,973 of record DROJ01000220.1, read on the forward strand.
CCCATTTCACTTACCGTTACCCCATCTACTGTGTTGACGGCATCAGTTACAAAACGTTCCTTTATGCCGACACGCCACAGGAAGTCATTTTTGCCATTCTCGCCGACCCGGAAGGGATCGACTCGGATATGTTGATCCAAATGATCGTGGAAAAACTGGTCGAACTTGCCGGTGACACGGTTGCCTCAAGGAAGTTTGTAAGACAATTGATAATGCTTTCCAAAAAGCGTAACTTGCGTACTAAAACAATAAAAACAGTTAATAAAATTATGGGCTACCAAGAATACGAAGACGACATCCTGTATATCAACGGCGTTGAGAAAGGCATTGAGAAAGGCATTGAGAAAGGCATTGAGAAAGGCATTGAAAAAGGCGTCGGAAAAGGCCGGGAAGAACAGCGTATTGTGGGCATCCGGAACATGTCAATAAAAGGCTTCGATGCACTGTCCATTGCCGAGGTACTCGAAACCACTTTGGAATATGTACTTGACATCAAAAAGCAATTGCTTAAAGAACCTGAAATCACTGCCCTTCTCAAAAAAAAGAATGCGGACATCAACAAGATTGCCAAACAGTTGAAGGTCAACCCGCTGTTGGTCAAGGTGATACAGCAGCATTTGGAGAAGTGACCGGTGATACTTTCATCAATCGAAGCTGTTCAATTGATAATCGGCTTGTTTCCAGTAACTTTTGAACAAAGCCCCGCAATATTTCTCGATATTGCGGGGCTTGTTTTTTACCTCATGCAGTTTTTATTATTCTTTAAACCTGTATTTTTTCATGACAAAAATACTCCTGATAGACGACCACCAAATTGTTCTCGACGGCATGGAAGCCCTGCTGTCAGACCTCTCCTGTGCAGAAGTCATCGGCAGGGCGACCAATGGGCAGGACGGCCTCCGCTATATCCTTTCCCTGCAGCCCGACCTCGTCCTCCTCGACCTCGACATGCCCATCATGAACGGTATGGTAGTGGCCAAAGAGGCCAAAGAAAAAATGCCGCAGGTGAAAATCATCATCCTCTCCCTGCACCACGAGGCGAGCATTATCCAACATTTGATAAAGACGGGCGTGGATGGTTATCTTTTGAAAAACGCCGATAAAACGGAAGTCCTAAAAGCCATCGAGACAGTGGCCGGGGGGCAAAAATATTTCTCCTCCGATGTCACCCTCGCCCTCACCCATCAACTGAAACCCACCGCCCCCCTCACCAAGCATACCGACGATTCCGCAAAACTCTCCCTCCTCTCCGAACGGGAAATCGAAGTGCTGAAAGCCATCGCCGAAGGACTGACGAACAAGGAAATTGCGGAGCAACTGTTTATCAGCCCCCGCACGGCGGATGCGCACCGGGCGAATATTATGAAAAAACTGGAAGTGGGGAAAGTGGTGGGTTTGGTGAAGTTTGCGATGCGGTGCGGGTTGGTGGAATAGACAAGTCCCTTTATTTCCGGGTCAACAAATCCACTTTTTTCAAAAGAGTAGGAATCCGAAATTCGCCGTGCATATTTTTTATTTTTTCGCTGACCATATCCAAATCAATTCCCAATGCCGTAACATATAGCGGCTTCTTGCTTTTCCCCCTCGTCACTGCCCGCATATTTTTATTTATTCCTGCAAATAAATTTTTCGCCACACCGACAACTGGAATATTGCTTTCCAACTCATCGTATAAATATCCGCCCAATCCCAATTTGCCCTCATCGCTCAAGAGTACATATCCGTCCACAATGATAAGGTCGTTTTTATGCAGCGCTATATTTTTTAATAATTGCAAAATACAGGGCAGTTCCCTTTTGTAAAATGAACCGCTTTCATAGTCACTGCTGATTATATCTGTTTGCTCATAGGTTACGGCGAGGTGCTCATCCTCCCAGTTTTGGAAACCGGCACAAACCGTTTTGGCTTGGCCGTTTTGGTAATAAGTATCGAAGGCGTAGATCATAAAAATATATTTCTTGATATTGAGGTATTCGTTTTTAAATAAAAGCCCTTTATTGCCAAACCAATGTTTATCCAGCATAAGGGGTGACCCGAATTGCATATTTTAAATCACCTATCAAAATTGTATCTTTTAGCAAGCTTTCCATTAACGATTCTATTTCAGGTTTTGCTTCTATTCTTTTATTTAAACAAATAAAATGCGATAGATAATAGCCGGGCATTTTTGGGTCTTCCTTTTTATAATTCAATGTAAAACAACATTTTCCGTTGTTGCAAGTGTTAAACGATATGATTTTCATACACATTGTTAGCATTAGTTTGTTTTTTCAAATAGTATATCTTTCACAGTGCCTTCAGCAGCAACTTCAAAGGAAATCACATTACTTTCACTATCTCGTATAAAGGAATATTTTGTTCTTCTGTTTGCTCCAAAAGTATCTTTCACCCCTTCCTTAATGACGATATTTTTATTATTGGGATAGCTTAAAATCAAATTGTCATTTTCAACTTGAATCGAATAAGTAACATTGAGTTCCTTTGAGTAATATTCTCCAATATACTCATCTAAATTTTGAATGGAATTTGATTCAAGATTTATTTTTTCAAAATAGAAAATAGCACCTCCAAAATCAACGTATAAGTCTGCTTCTTCACTTTTTTCATTTTGAAATGAATATTTGATTGAAGGATTATCTATTCTACACAGCGTATTTATGGTTTCTGAAACTAAAGGAGTTGCGTTTCTGCCAAAACTACTGATTGCTTTTAAGGTGTCATTTTCTATAAAAACCTCCATTCTTAAATCACTATTCAATTCTTGATAAACACCTGTAAATTTCTTAATTTCTTTTAGAGAATGTTCGTAGTGTTTAACTATTTTTTTATTTGTACTTACTTCTTCAATAAATAAATCCAGAATTTGGTATGAAATATTAACAGCGTTTATGTCTTCTGAATTAGTAAAAACTATAATTGAAAGGTTTTCTTTTGGAATACAAATAAATTGTGAGCGCATACCTAAATCTCGTCCACTGTGGTTGAAAGTGTCGTAGTCTTTGTATGGAGAAACAAACATTCCTCTTGCGTGTTTCATTGGTGTCCCATTATTCAAGGTGTCTAGTTTCGTTATAAAGTCACATAAGTTACTCTACATGAGAAAACTTTTTTTTCTTAATATGATGTCTAAATTCTGTTTATATCTAAAAAGATTGGCCTCTAAAGATTCAATAATTATTTGCAAAAAATCATCTAATAATTTCTGTTTTCTATATAAGCACCGAAAAATATC
>DROJ01000221.1 GCA_011321935.1 Bacteroidota bacterium
AAATTCCCACCCTTTTGGAAGGGCGATCGGTCAATTTGGAAATGGAGATTTGACAGAAAAAAAATAGAATATAGCCCCATCAACGAGGTGTATTCTTTAAAAGGAAAAACTACATTTTTATCCCAACCTATTGCCCTTCCGAAAGAGCGGGAATTTATTCCCGCTCCGCTCTCCCGCTCTCCCGCTCCATTATTCCCGCACCTAAAAAGGCAACATCTTCAGCCCCTTCCCTTTGGCAATAAAGCCCTGCAAAATACGCATCACCTCCGGGTTGTTTTCATAAAATTTCACCACGTCGCGGAGTTCCTCCACCTGTCCGTTCAGCTCGTTCAGTTCCGCGTATCCGAAGCCCCGGTACTCGCCTTCTTCCACCAAAATGACGGTGCTTTCATTTTCGTTCCGGCCTTTATCTATCAGGAAAAAATTGGGCTGCAAAAAATTTTCGTCGAGTGCTTCCATCGCTTCGTTGGCGCGCTCGTTATAATCCTCGGGCGCTTCCTCGCCGATGCAGGCACCGAAACAATTGGAGAGGTGATAGTCGAAACAGGGGCCGTTTTTTATTTCCAGATGGCAGTGGCGCAGGCAAAGCTGATATTGCTTTTGCACATTGCGCAGCCATGATTTTGCATTGGCCTGTTTGGGGTAGGAGGCCACCACCCGCAGCGCTTTTCTTGTTTTCAGGTTCTCTTTTTTTACCTCAAAACAAAGGTAGCCGTCGCTGTTTTCAAAAGCATGGATGACGTATGGAAACTGCCGCGTTTTTTGCGCCCGGTTGATGCTGGGCCGCAGCCGTTTTATTTCGTGCGACTCATATAATAGCGCCGCCAGTTCGCTGCCCGTAATTTCATAGCTTACATCATGCACAGCGGCCTGCAGCTTCCTCGCCTTTTCGGTTTTTACGGCAAAATGTTCGGCCACCCGTTTTTTGATGTTCAGGCTTTTCCCGACATATACGACATCGCCTTTTTCATCGTGAAAATAATAGACGCCGCAGGCCTCCGGTAGGGCATGTATTTTTTCCATCGAAAAAGATTTTGGGAGCAAAGACTCGCGCACGCCGAGGTTGATCATTTCGCTGATATTCTCCTCCGTTTTTTCGGCGGCGAGTATCCTTTCAAATAGGTCAACAGTGGCCATTGTATCGCCCATCGCCCGGTGGCGGGCGCCGACATTTAATTTAAAATGGCGTATCAAATTGCCCAAGCTATAAGAGGGCAGGCCGGGAAATGTTTTGCGGGAAAGGCGCACTGTGCACAGTTTTTTGCGCGTATAAGTATAGCCCAAACGCCGGAATTCTTCCTGCACAAAACTATAATCGAAGCGGACATTGTGCGCCACAAAAACAGCGCCTTCGGTCATCTCGACAATTTTTTTTGCTACTTCGTAAAATTTGGGCGCATCGGCTACCATTTCGTCGGTGATGCCCGTCAGTTCGGTGATGCCGTATGGGATGTGGCGCTCGGGGTTGATGAGCGTTTCGTATTGGCCTATTATTTTCTGGCCGTCGTGCAGCACGATGGCTATTTCCGTTATTTTTTCCGTGGCTGCCCTGCCGCCCGTGGTTTCTATGTCTATTATTGCAAAAATTTTATCCATTTGCTGGCTTGTGTTTTTTACCACCGATTTTTATTATTTAACCACAGGGGGCACAGGGGAACCACAGGGGCTGCGCCATTCTGCCTGTAGCAGGGCGGCGGCGGAAATAATAGTTTTCCCTGTGTTCCCCTGTGTTCTCTGTGGTTAAATAAATAAGCTTTGAATTTCAATCCCACTGGATTTATCAACAACTTTTCTTAAACATTAAATCATTTTCAGCGTAACAAACCGCGCTACTCAAACCTCCCAAAATAAAAAAATGCAAATTAAACTACTCCTCACTTTTGGCCTATTATTTTTAAATATAATATTGGCCGCCCAAGAAAACAGCGCAAAAGTAGAACTGTTCCCAAAAGGCCGTTTATTCCAAGAATTAATATTCGACCCCAACGAATCGCAGGCATTCGGCACCATTGCCGCCTATTGGGAAGGGGGCAAAAATACGGATAAATTATACCTCCCTTTTGGCATGGGCTTCTATAAAGGTTTCCTCCGTTGGAATAAAAAAAAACCTTTTGAAATAGGCTTTGATTTTGCTGCGCAAACGCAATTTGAATGGGTTTTTGAAAATGGCAAATCGGAAAGGAACATATTGAATTCCGATTTAAAAGTCAGCGTGATGCTGCATAAAAAAATCAGCGAAAAGCATTCTTTCCGTTTGCGTTTTTATCATGTGTCGAGCCATTTGGGCGATGATTTTATTATCCGAAACAATATTGGTTCTTATTTTCCAAATCCAAATAATTACGAGCAATTGGATTTTTTATGGTCAATCCAAAATGGGGGAGCGAGGTATTACGGGGGAGCGGGGTTGGTAGTGCGCCCAGAGATAATTAGGAAACGTGTGAGCTTTCAATTTGGCAGCCAATACGAACATTTTCTGAAAACAAAATTGCCGCTTGCATTCACTGCGGGAATAGATGTCAAGATTTTGGAAGAAAATGAATTTAATCCGGGCCTAAAAACTGGGCTTGGTTTTAGGCTCGGCAAAAAAGAAAGCTCGCCTTTGCGTATTATTGCGGAATATTACCGCGGCAACTTGCCTTATAGCCCTTTTGAATTTAAAAAAGTGCAGTGGCTGGGAGTGGGGCTGTATTTTATGCCGTGATTTATTTTGCTAAAACAATTGGTTCTCTTACATATCCTGGAGACAGTTATAGAAGCGGTTCGATTTCCCGCAAAGTCACGCAAAGGTTTCGCAAAGTCACGCAAAGCAAAACGAGTACATGTATAACTTTGCGTGACTTTGCGAAACCTTTGCGTGACTTTGCGGGAAATAAGTAACAACCTTGTATAAAAGGCATTCATAGGATATGTAAAAGAACTAACTAAACCTGAAAAAATATGTTCAAAAAAATAAATTTTCCAATCTTTTTTCTTTTTCTTTTTTCAATATTATTGGCCTCTTGCGGAAGTCCTGATATTAATTCCAAAAATATAGAAAAGGCGGAGCAGCCCGAAGCCAAACCCGAAAAAGAAATTCCAAAAGAAATAATAACGGGCGCACAAAATATAAGTGCTTACCTTCCAATTTTAAAAGAAAAAAATATAGCCCTCGTTGTCAACCAAACCTCAATGGTCGGCAAAAAACATTTAGTGGATGCGCTTTTAAAATTGAATATTTCCGTAAAAAAAATATTCGCGCCGGAGCATGGTTTCCGGGGCACTGCCGATGCGGGCGCTAAAATAAAAGATGGCGTTGACACACAGACCGGGCTGCCCGTCACCTCCCTTTACGGCAAAAACAGAAAGCCTTCCAAAAAGCACCTCGCCGGTATTGATATGGTCGTTTTTGATGTCCAGGATGTGGGGGCGAGGTTTTATACGTATATATCCACGATGAGCTATGTAATGGAGGCATGTGCCGAAAATAATATCCCGTTCATGGTTTTGGACCGACCAAACCCGAACGGGCATTATGTGGACGGCCCGGTGCTCGACCCTAAATTCAGTTCTTTTATCGGCCTGCACAAAGTGCCCGTGGTGCATGGTATGACGATGGGCGAATATGCAAAAATGGTAAACGGGGAAGGCTGGTTGAAAAATGGGATTAAATGTGATTTGGCAGTTATTGAATGCGGAAATTATGACCATAATTCTTTTTATGAACTGCCCATAAAACCATCGCCCAATTTGCCGAATATGCACGCCATTTATTTATATCCTTCCATCTGTTTTTTTGAGGGCACGGATATATCTGTCGGCAGGGGCACCGACAAACAATTTCAGGTTTTGGGCGCACCGGGGATAAAGGATGGCGAATATGAATTTACGCCCGAACCAAAGCCGGGCGCTAAACACCCAAAACACGAAGGGGAGGTTTGCAAAGGTGTTGATTTATCCATTTTAAATATTGACGGATTAAAAAACAGGCGCTCGCTGAACCTTTCCTACCTCATTGATTTTTATAAAAATTATGAACCAAAAAAATCTTTCTTTTTGAAAAACAATTTTTTTGATAAACTGGCCGGTACCGATATTTTACAGCAACAAATAAAAGCGGGAAAAACGGAAAACGAAATAAGGGAAAGCTGGCAGAAAGGATTAAATGAGTTTAAAAAAATACGGAAAAAATATTTGTTGTATAAAGATTTTGAGTAAAATATTTTTTCCTATTTCAAATCAAAATAATTGAAACAGTAATGTTCAGCCCCTTGCATGGCCTTCCGATAGCGAAGGCCAATTTCGCCACTACCGGAAGGGCAGGGAAGGTGTTAATTTTTTATTTTCCAAAATTTATTTATCTTGCGCCCAGTTATTTCTATTTAAACACCTTACAGTATGAAATTCATTAACGCGCTTTTTTTTATCTTCCTATCCGTTTCCGTTTCCTTCGCGCAAACTGAACAGCTTGCCACCAACAAAGAAAAGACTGTTGAGATCGGTATAAACGCTACCCGTTTCATCAATGAAATCATTAGTTTTAACAGTTTTAACACGGCATTGAACAGTTATCTATTGACTTATAAATCGCTCGATAAATCAACCAACAAAGCATTTAGGGCAGGGATCGGAATGAGCATTGGGACATCAAAAAACAAGGTGGACGCTAATCAATCAACTTTTGAGGAACGGAAAAACACCTTTATTAACATTGATATCAGAGCTGGCGCTGAAAAACAACTTCAAATAGCCGATAAATGGTTTTTGAATGCGGGCTTTGATGGGATCGCCGGCTATACTTTCGATAAAGTTGACACAGATGGGAATATGGTTAATGATTATTCCTTTTATACGGGAGGAGGGCCAATATTAGGTGTTCAGTTCATGCTTACAGATAGGATGGGATTATTGACCGAAGGGGCATTCTATGTACGCTACTTTAACCACCATAGCAAGCAAAGTTTTGAAAATAATTCTGTGGAAGATATCAAGAGCCAATTTTATTCTATTGGCTTAAATATGACGTTGCCATCCAACGTGATATTTTTTATCCGTTTTTAAAATTTACTCTTTCTCTGTATTGCTTAAAATTGATTTCATTCCGATACCGGCAAATGTCGGAAAGGTCGTTCACCAAAGCCTTGAAGTTGTTTTTTAAGCATTGCTCATAAAATCTTTTGACATGAAAAAAAATACCTTTCAAATTGCAACTTTCTTTATATTGACGGTGATTGTTTTTGGTTGCCAAAAAGAAACCCCGGTAATTAAAGAAGTAGTTGTGCCGACACTGCCAGAAACGCCATATAATTACCGTGCAATTAATGGCCCGGTCAGTGATTCTTATGTTCAACAAATAAACAATGAAATGGCGACTTTGGGGAGGGTGCTGTTTTATGACCGCCATTTATCGCAAAACAATTCGACCTCATGTGGTTCTTGTCATTTGCAGCAATTTGCATTTGCCGACGGCAAAAGGTTCAGTGATGGCCTGAACGGGAAAAAAACCACCCGCAATTCAATGGCCATCTCAAATATGATTATGCAAACCAGTTTTTTCTGGGATTCCCGTGCTACCAAGCTCGAAAGGCAAGTAATGATGCCCATTGAAAACCATATCGAAATGGGGGTGGAAAACCTGGGTGTTTTGCCTGATAAATTGGCCAACCTTGAATATTATAAAGAATTGTTCAAAAATTCATTTGGCACGGAGGATATTACTGAAAGCCGCATTTCCCGCGCATTGGCGATGTTCTTGAAAAGCATGATATCGGTGGGGTCGAAATTTGACCAAGGGGCTTTTCAAAACCATGAAAACTTGAACCTAAAAGAACAACTGGGTTTAGAATTATTTAGGGGCAAAGCAAAATGCTGGACTTGTCACAGTACTTCTATTTTTACAGGATGGGGAGTGCAAAATATCGGACTCGATTTGGTGTATGATGATAAAGGTTGGTCGAGCGGAAGGTTCAAGATCCCGTCTTTAAAAAATATAGCCCTCACTGCTCCATATATGCACGACGGCCGGTTTGAAACTTTGGAAGAAGTGGTCAACCATTATAATGAAGGGGTTAAGCCACATCCTTCATTGTCCTGGAGGCTACGCAATTCCAGCGGGCCGCAAAGGTTGAATTTATCAGATTTTGAAAAAAGCAACCTTGTTGCATTTTTAGAGTCGCTGACCGATTATGAATATATCACTGACCCTCGTTATTCCAATCCTTTTTGATATTACCAAACATATAATCAGGAGCAGCAAAACCTCCAAGTTTTTCAAAAACTTGGAGGTTTTTTTTTATTGCAGAAGCTATCTAAAAATTAATCCTCATCTGCACTTTCACATCCGTTTTGGCCGGCCCCTTAATTTCTTCAAAACCACTGCCTATCGTATTTTTATCCGTAAAATAAGTCCTCGCCCACCTTCCTTCTATCAATACTCCACGGCTCAACCTGACCCGCGCATTAAAATAAAAACGGCTGCCCCTGCCAGAATATGGAGCGACGGTAAATGAATTTAATACATCGTTTTCGTAAGCATAAAAACGGATGGCAAAATCATCGGTATCGAATATGGCAAAACGGGTGGTAAAAGAAAAAGGAGAGCCAAAGGGCTTGTATTTTAAATCTTGATAAAAAGCAACGCCGTTTAATTGTTTCTTTTTTATTTTTGAAAAACCTGCATAAAAACGGCTGCGCCATTCCAATGCTTTGTTCAAATTATAGGACAAATGAACCCTTCCCTGAAAATTTTGGCCGGGGAATATTTGGTTGAAACGCCCGTCGGGAGAGTCAATATTCAATGATTTGACTTCCTTTTTTAATTGGATATGCGCTTCCAGTTTATGCCTTATTTTATAATTTATTTTTACCAGCCATTCATGCCCCACCGAAGGTGCGTCCGTTCTGAACCTCAGCCATTCGTGTTTCCATTGGTCGTAATATATATTGATTGTCCACTCATTGAAGGGGCGTATCTCCATGCCGAGATATATCCCTTTTTCATTTGTTGCACCGCTCGTTTCGGCAAATGGGCGGGCAGTCAATGCCTGGTGTTCTTTTTGGAAATTGCGGTATAAAAAAGCGAGGTCTATTTTAGGGTCGAGGCTCATTATCAGGCCGTTGGAAGTGGCAGTGCCGCCGTTGCCGCTGAGGGCCGTTTCTCCAAAAAAATGATAATTCCTGAAAGTATAGCTATAGTCAATGCTGGTATTAAATAATTTATTTCCGTTAAATAAATCTTGGCTATATAATGCGGCCCTGCGGTTGAGCGGCTTGTCCAATTTATTGTATAAAAAATTAGCGGCTATATGTCCCCGTTTTTTTCTCCATTTTAATATGCCGCCCACGGTGCTTTGGCGGATGGAATTTTTATCTTCTATTTCGGAAAGAGTGCGGTGCTTGCCGCTCGTTTGCAGGGAAGTAATAAAATTGACGGGCGGCAGTTCGTCCGGCAAATCTTCTTCTTCGCCAATATTGGCATCCCTCTTTTTAGTGGAAAAAAAAGCGGTCAGTCCAATGTTTTTATTTAATCGGACGGTCGTTGCTGCGCCCCTGAAAAAATCCGCTTCGTTTACCGAACTATATCTGCGGAGCGGCCTTGCCGACCTTTTTATTTTAGTGGTCAGCGGGCTTTTTCTGGTCGAAAAGCCATTGAACAAAACAAGCCCCTGTCCCATTGAAACGGAATAATCGCCGAGCGCAACGGTCCGTATTTTTCCATTTGGGTTATTGATGAATATATGTGCGGAATAAAAATCAAAACCCTGTTTATTGTTTCCCGAAAAAAAAGTTTCGCCCGCATCTTTTTCTGCCGTAAAACCAAAAGACAGCCTATTGGTAAACATATACCGGTAGCGCAAATAAAAAGCATTTTCATCGCCGGTATATGGGCTGGGCTCGCCCGTGTTTTCATTTTCGATAAAGCCCCTTTTTGCCTGCAAAGTTTTTGACCAACGCATGAGCAACTGGTGCTGCCCGTCCTTTTGCCAATTGCTGGGAAGGGGCGCTATGTTCGGGTCGTTTATTGTTACGAACTGCAAAAACTGTTTGATGGTCGGAATATCAAAATGGGGGATGGCCTGCAGTTCATATTCAGAAATTAGCGGCCCGTGTTTTTCGATATATTCCAGATATGCGGCCTTTTGCAGGGCGGTCAAAAACGGGAACAGGTCGAGTTCATTTGCCGAAAGGCTATTTAAATCGAGCGGCTTGTCGCGGAGGTAGTTCAGCTCGTCGTAGAGGTCGTTATAATCAAAGCCCTCGTCGGTTTCCTGTTCTTGGAAATAAGATTCGAGGAGGTCTTCCTGCGCTTGGAGGAGGGGCAGGGTATCCGTTTGGCCGAAGGCCGAAAAAGAAAAAAGACAAAAGAGGAAAAAAGGATGGACGTTCATTGTTGGAAATTAATGACCGGCCAAACATAGATAAAATTTTTTAAAAACATGCCTTTTTATTTTTTGACTAAATTTGGGCAAAAAAGGTTTTGGTAAAATTTTTCTTGTATTTGCCTCTTTGCGCAAAATAATAATTTGGCAGGCCGGAAATTGTTAGTTGAGCAATAATTGAATGTAAAATATTGGCTACCAATAGCGCCGCCTTTTATGATAGCTTTGCCCCCGAATCAACTCATTTACCAACATGTTTCACCATTTAAAAGTGAACAGATTCCAGAAAAAGAGAAGCGGTCATGCAGCACTTACACTGCCTGACCGCTTCTCGTTTTTTGGGAAAACAAATTTCTGAAAATCAACATTATCATGGCAAAAAAAATGAAGCTCGAATACATTTGGCTCGACGGCTCAAAGCCGACCCAAACATTGCGCAGCAAAACGAAAATCGTCGCTGCGGCCAAGTTCAAAGGCAAGTTGAAGGACTGCCCGATGTGGTCATTCGATGGCTCCTCGACCGAGCAGGCGGAGGGCAAGTTTTCTGACTGCATGTTGAAGCCCGTTTTCGTTTGTCCCGACCCGGCGAGGAAGGATGCCCACCTCGTGATGTGCGAGGTGATGAACCCCGACGGCACTCCGCACCCCACCAATGCGCGGGCGACCATCAACGACCACGACAAAGATTTCTGGTTTGGTTTCGAGCAGGAATATTTCCTTTACGACCCCGAAACGAACCTGCCGCTCGGTTTCCCGGAAGGTGGTTTTCCGAAGCCGCAAGGCCCTTATTATTGCGGTGTCGGGGCGAGCAGGGCATATGGCCGCGAGATTGTTGAGGAGCATCTCGACATCTGCCTCGGCGCCGGTCTCAACGTGGAGGGCATCAACGCCGAGGTGGCCGCCGGCCAATGGGAATTCCAGATTTTTGCCAAAGATGCGCAAGACGTTGGCGACCAAATCTGGGTGGCCCGTTACCTTTTGGAGCGCACTGCGGAGGCATATGGCGTGGATGTGAACTGGCACTGCAAACCGGTGAAAGGCGACTGGAACGGTTCGGGCATGCACGCCAATTTTTCCAATACGGCGCTGCGCAAAGGCGGCAAAAAAATCTTTGAAACCATCTGTAAAAAGTTCGGCACCAAGTCGGCCATCAAGAAGAGCATCGAGGCATATGGGGCCGACAACGACCAACGCTTGACCGGCCTGCACGAGACGCAAGCGATTGACAAATTTTCTTACGGTGTCTCCGACCGGGGGGCTTCCATCCGTATCCCGATGGGCGTGGCCAATGCTGGCTGGAAAGGTTACCTGGAAGATCGCCGCCCTAATTCTGCTGCCGATCCGTATAAAGTGGCAGCGGTGATTATTGATATCGTGAACTCGTGATATATCCAAAAACTCGGTTTTTGAATTTTAAAAAGCTGCCTCATTTGGGGCGGCTTTTTTATTTTTATAAAATTGCTAAATGCAAATTCAAGAACAATTATATTCCTAAGCCCAAGCCACCGCTGCCTTGTCATTCGCCGAAAGGCGAACCTGTTCACGTTAGGGCGGCTGCCGTACATGGCTTCACTTTTAACGTGAACAGGTTCGCCTTTCGGCGAATGACAAGGCAGCGGAGTTTTGAGTTTGAATTTGTTTTTGAATTTAGCTGCCTTTATTTTATTAATTTTGCCAACTTTTTCAAACAAGGATTTGTAAGCTATAAAATGGTAAAGATCGGCAACATCGAACTCGGCGGTTTCCCGCTTTTGCTGGCGCCCATGGAGGATGTCAGCGACCCGCCTTTCCGTGCCCTGTGCAAGGAGCAGGGCTGCGATATGATGTACACCGAATTTATCAGCGTGGAAGGTTTGATCAGGGATGCCACGAAGAGCCTCCAGAAATTGGATATTTACGATGAAGAGCGGCCCATCGGCATCCAGATTTTTGGGGCGGAACTGAGTTCGATGATGCGGGCGGCAGAAATAGTGGAGGAGGCGAAACCGGAAGTTTTGGACATTAATTTTGGCTGCCCGGTAAAAAAAGTGGTCAACAAAATGTGCGGCGCCGGCATCCTGCAGGACATCCCCAAAATGGTGGAACTGACCCGCGCCGTCGTCAATTCGACGAGCCTCCCGGTCACCGTAAAGACCCGCCTCGGCTGGGACGACAGCACTAAATACATCGTCGAAGTGGCCGAGCGCCTGCAGGACGTGGGCATCCGGGCATTGAGCATCCACGGGCGTACCCGCAAGCAGATGTACAAAGGCGAGGCGGATTGGACATTGATCGGCGAGATCAAAAACAACCCCCGCATCAGCATCCCCATTTTTGGAAATGGCGATATAGACAGCCCCCAAAAAGCGGAACTTTACCGCAACCGTTACGGCGTGGACGGCATCATGATCGGCAGGGCGAGCATCGGCTACCCGTGGATTTTCAGGGAAATAAAACATTATTTTAAAACGGGCGAAATATTGCCGCCTCCAACCACGGAGGAAAGGGTAGGGGCGGCCCGCCAACACCTGCGCCACTCCATCGAATGGAAGGGCGAGCGATTGGGCGTTTTGGAAATGCGCAGGCATTACACCAATTATTTTAGGGGCTTCCCGCACATCAAAAAATACCGGAGCCAACTGGTCACCAACTTGGAACCGGAGGTGCTTTTTGGTGTTTTGGATGAAATAGAAGAAACATATTGTGAATTCGAAATGATGAACAGTTGATCTTGAATGGCTAAAGTACAGTGCCGTTCACCATTCACCATTCATCATTCACCATTATCTATTCTTTGGTATTCAACATACAACCTGAGGAAAAAGAGATTTTCGATATTGTTGCGAAAGCAGCGAAGAAGATCGGAGCGCCCTCCTACGTGGTGGGCGGCTATGTGCGCGACCGCCTGCTCGACAGGCCGACAAAGGACATTGACATTGTATGTGTGGGCGATGGCATCCGGCTGGCAAAAACGGTTGCCTCCCTGATGTTCCCGCGCCCGCGGGTCACTGTTTACAGCCGCTTCGGTACGGCGATGTTGAAACACGACGGCATCGAAATAGAGTTTGTCGGGGCGAGAAAAGAGAGCTACCGCGCCGACAGCCGCAAGCCCGATGTGGAGGCGGGCACTTTGGAAGACGATCAGTTGCGCCGTGATTTTACCATCAATGCGATGGCGGTCAGCCTGAACGAGGAGGATTTTGGGTCGCTCGTTGACCCTTTCGGCGGGCTGGTCCATTTGGAAGAAAAACTGATAAAAACGCCGACCGACCCCGGGCAGACCTTCTCCGACGACCCGCTGCGCATGATGCGGGCCATCCGTTTTTCCACTCAATTGGATTTTAAAATAGAAAGGGAAACCCTGCGGGGCATCGCCAAGTACCGCAACCGCATCCACATTGTTTCCAAAGAAAGGATCATCACGGAACTGAACAAAATTGTGTTGGCGCACCGCCCCTCAAAAGGGTTTAGGCTGTTGCTCGACACGGGTCTGCTGGATTGTATTTTTCCTGAAATGACGAAGCTGCTCGGAAAAGAAGTGCGCAACGGCATCGGCCATAAAGACAATTTTTACCATACCCTGCAAGTACTCGACAACCTTTCCAAAAAGACCAAAAACCTGTGGCTGCGCTGGGCGGCCATCATGCACGACATCGCCAAGCCGCAGACCAAGCGCTTCCACCAAAAAGACGGCTGGACTTTCCACGGCCACGAAATGCTCGGCGCGGCAATGGTCCCCCGCATTTTCAAAAAACTGAAACTGCCGCTCGATAACAAAATGAAATATGTGCAGAAATTGGTGCAGCTTCACCTGCGCCCCATCGCCCTGACCAAAGAGGAAATTACGGACAGCGCCGTGCGACGTTTGCTCTTCGATGCCGGCGACGATATTGACGACCTGATGCTTTTGGCGCAGGCCGATATTACTTCCAAAAATGAAAAAAAGGTAAAACGCTATCTCCGCAATTATGAGTTTTTAAAAATACGCCTGAAAGAGGTGGAGGAAATTGACCGGATGAGAAATTGGCAGCCGCCCGTCTCCGGCCTCGACATTATGGAGACCTTTAATATACCGCCTTCGCGGGAGGTGGGCATAATTAAAAATGCAATCCGGGAAGCGGTATTGGACGGCGTGGTGGGGAATAATTTTGCGGCGGCTTATGGGTTTATGCTGGAGAAGGGGAAGGCGTTGGGATTGAAAGCGCAGAAAATTCTTGAAGACAGTATAGTTGAAACAACCAAAAATTCTTAATAATTGTTAGATTTGTTCGATACAATTAATCAAACAATTGTAAAATGGATAAAATAATTAAATACCGTAAAATCGTCCGTGATTTCATGCAGGAAATTGCGGATATGCACGCCAATCAGGAAGGCGTTGAAACTGAATTTTTAATTGACAAAACAGAACGGCATTTCCAGTTGGTCAATGTGGGTTTTTTGCGCAGGGTCAGGGTTTACGGCACTTTCATCCATATTGATCTGGCCGACGATGGAAAAGTATGGATTCAGCAGGATGGCAGCGACCTTGTAGTTGCGCAAGAACTGGAGGACAGGGGCATCCCGAAAGAAGATATAGTGCTGGGTTTCCACGAACCTTCAGTGAGAAAATATACGGGCTATGCGGTCGCTTAAATAATTCACCTTATATGCTCACAAAAATAGAAATAGAAAATTTTAAATCCATTTATAAGGAGTCCATTGAACTAGGCAGGGTGAATGTTTTTATTGGGGAGAACGGGTGCGGGAAGACGAATGTTTTGGAGGCGGTGGGGATGGCGAGCGCGGCCGTTGGCGGAAGAATAAAAAACGATATATTGGCAAGCAAAGGGCTGAGGATTTCCAAACCTTCGCTCACTGTTAATTCTTTTCGTGGAAAACCTACCAAAAATAATATTGAAATAAAATTTGCCATTAATAATGCCGATAAACTGGTTCCTTTTTTTTTAACGATTAAAGATATAAATGATATTTATGCAAAATGGAGAAGAAGGAAAATACAGGACGAAGAGGAATTGGTTTTTGAATATGAAGAAGGTGTTTTGGCAGAACCACGGGCGCTTTATGGAGAATGGCTGAACAATTTAAAATATTTATTTGACCTGCTCGATGAATATGTTGTTTACCAACTTAAAAGCGATGTGCTGCGGGGCATTGGCGGCAACAGTTATTTGCAGCCCGGTATTCATGGCGAAAATTTGGACGCACTGATCGCTGGTTTTTCAAATATTGAATTTGAGGAATTGCTTGGCCATGCCCATTTTATTTCTTGGCTCGATGATATGTTTATTGACAAAGAAGGAGTGTTGAGGGCGGAAGGGCATAATCTAAATTTAAGCCAATCCAAACTATATTTCCGCGACAAATTCATGCAGAAAAAGAACAATATTTTTTCTGCTGAAAACGCAAACGAAGGCATCCTCCATATTTTGTTTTATTTGGCATTGTTTATTTCTAAAAAGACGCCAAAGTTTTTTGCGATTGATAATATCGAGACGGCATTGAACCCGCATCTGTGCAGGGAAGTGATAGAAGTACTGATTCCTTTAGCAAAGAAAAACGATAAGCAAGTGCTCATCACAACACATAATCCGGCAATACTTGATGGATTGAATTTGCACGATGACGAGGTTCGCCTTTTTGTCGTAGAAAGGGATTTTAAAGGACATACAAGAGTTGAAAGAAAAAAATTAAAACCCAATGTCGAACTGAACGGCCGCCGATTAAAACTCTCCGAACTATGGATGAGGGGATACTTGGGTGCCATCCCCCAACATTTTTGACCGGACATGAAATTTGGAATTATAGCAGAAGGTAAAGGTGATTGCGCTGTATTGCGCAATATTTTAATAGGGCTTGGGCTGATTGAAAAGCCAAGCCAAGTAGCTTTCATCAGGCCTAAATTTGAAAAAGATGCTTCCGATATAAAAGATATGCACCCTGACGAATTCAGCTCGTGGACACTTGTCAAATCAGAATGTGTTTCAAGGCATAAATTTTTTGAATTTTTCGAGGAGGGTTCACTTGACGAAAAAAGGAAAATGATAGTTCACCTTGATTCAGCGGAATGTGAACTGAAAGGCTATGATGTAAAAAGGCCAGATAAAAACTCAGATAATTATTGCGAAATATTACGAAATAATATTATCGAAAAAATAAAAGAATGGCTCGATAATAAATATACCGACGATACTTATTTTGCGATAGCAATAGAAGAAACCGAAGCATGGGTACATGCTTTGTACGAAAATAAAGACACCTCAAAATCGGCTGCGCCAAAAGAAGCATTCAGCCGGTATTTAATAAAAAACAAAATAAGGGTAAAGTCAAACAACGCGTATCAAAGAGCAAAAATATTGTCTGATGATTTTACCAAAATAAACAGGAAAAAAGTAAAAGGTTGTTTGGAAAATAACTTGAGTTTAAAACTCTTTGTCGAATCACTTCCAGCACCTCAATATATATGAAAACAAAAACAACAATCCAAGACAAAGTAAACGTCATCACCCTCGGCTGTTCCAAAAACCTGGTGGACAGCGAGAACCTCATCACCCAACTGAAGGCGAACGATTACGAGGTGGCGCACGACAGTAATGCCGCCGATGCCAACATCGTCATCATCAATACCTGCGGGTTTATTGATCTGGCGAAGCAAGAAAGCATTGATACGATTTTGCAATATGCGGAGGTGAAAAAAGAAGGCAATATTGACAAACTATATGTCACGGGCTGCCTTTCCGAGCGGTATAAAAAAGACCTCGCTTTGGAGATACCGCAGGTGGACGCATGGTTCGGCACATTGGAACTGCCCGGCCTGCTTTCGCGCCTCAACGCCGACTACCAACATGACCTCATCGGCGAGCGCTTCATCACCACGCCGCCGCATTATGCCTATTTAAAAATATCGGAAGGATGCAGCCGAACTTGCGCATTTTGTGCCATCCCTTTGATGCGGGGCAAACATGTTTCGCAGCCCATCGAGGCGCTGGTAAAACAGGCGCGAAGCCTTGCCAAACGGGGCGTAAAAGAATTGATGCTCATCGCACAGGAACTGACTTATTACGGGCTCGATATTTACAAAAAAAGGGCTTTGCCCAAGCTGCTGCGGGAGTTGGCAAAAGTGGAGAGCATCGAATGGATACGCCTGCACTACGCCTATCCGAGCAAGTTCCCGACCGAGATTTTTGACGTGATAGCCGAGCAACCAAAGGTCTGCAACTACCTCGACATGCCGCTGCAACATGCGGCCAACGGCGTCCTCCACCGCATGAGGCGGCAGATCACAAAAGAGGAAACCATGGACTTGGTGAGGCTGGCAAAAGAGAAGGTGCCGGGCATTGCGATACGCACCACGATGTTGGTCGGCTTCCCCGGCGAGACGGAAGAGGAGTTCCAAGAACTTTGCGATTTTGTGGCCGAAATGAAATTTGAGCGGATGGGCGTTTTTCAATATTCGCACGAAGAAAACACCATCGCACATGCGCTGCCCGACGACGTGCCCGATGAAATAAAGGCCGAACGTGCCAACCGGTTGATGGAGATACAGCAGGAAATTTCTTTGCAAAAAAACCAAGAAAAAGTAAATCAAACGCTGAAAGTGCTGTTCGATAGGAAAGAAGGTGCTTACTTTGTTGGTCGGACGGAGTTTGACTCGCCGGAAGTGGACAACGAGGTGCTGGTAAATGCCGCCGAAAATTATGTGCGGATCGGCGATTTTGCGGAGGTGCTTATCACCGAAGCGGCGGATTATGATCTGTTCGGGAAAATAGTAAAATAGCCTGCCTGTCCATCCGTAGGGATCGGCAGGGGGGATTGGACACAGGTCGAACTGATTTAACAGATTAAAACAGATTTTATCGGAGCGTTTCCAGATCAGTTTTAATCAGTTAAATCAGTGTGCAATCCTATCTGAAAAAGAAGCCATGATTTCAACAAAAGGCCCATTGCTCGAAAAAGTGAAAAGCCCCTTTGCCCAAGCGGCCGTCGTGGTCGCCTTGATAATTATCGCCGATTTTGGCGCTTTTTTCATTGGCGAGGCAGGGGCCGATTTTGAGCAGCGGCTGCCGTGGACTATCTCGACCACTTTCATCCTCTTTTTTGCCATGTTCAATTCCATGCTCAGTTTGCTTTCCGACAACATGGACCGCTATTGGTTGCGCAGCATGTTGAGCTATGTGGTGATGGTGGTGATGGCTGCACTGTTGGCCTGGGGCTTCTCGTCGCTGACCATCAACGAGGCGGGTTCGTACCGATGGCTGTTCATTGTTCTGACATTCGGGTATTTACTTTGGCTGTCCATTGTCGGCTTTGTGCGGCGCATTGTTGAGTTTGCGCAGAAGGAAGAATGGAACCAGCCACGCTTGCGGAAAAAGAAAAAATAGTTGATTGTTAATGGTTGATTGTTTATTGTTAACAGCTCGAAAAAAATCCCTACCTTCGGAAAAAAATTACCAGCATGAAAAAGTTAATAAAATTGTTTTTGCTGCTTTTGTTGACCTCCGTTTTTGCTTGCGAATTTGAATCGGGCAATACCGGCAGCACTGATACCCCGGCCAAAGAACAGCCTGCGCCAGAGGCCAAACCTGAACGGCCAACGACGCCTCCCAAAGCAAAGACAAAACCCGACTGCACCATCTCGGGCACCTTTGAAACGGAAAATATTTTTTGGGCAAAAAACGAAAACCTGCTCGTGGTCATCAAAGGCGACAAAGAAACCGAGGACTCTGATTTTGGCCCCAGCCAGCGTATTTTAGAATTATATGACGGAACAAATTGCGAGCGCATCATGCGCGAAATTTTGCCCGTAAACCTCAGCCCCGACTATCCTTATTACCTCTCCGACATCACTTACAACAACCTGAGCAATGTCATCGCCATCCGGGGTTTTGACCAGATATATATTTTAGATCTGAAAAATAAAAAATTATCTAAACCACTGTCCCCCAAATATTTGAACGAAAGATTTGCGGACGATGCGCAGTCGGGGATGATCCAGCGGCTGGAGGTTTGGGAAAATTACCTGATCGGATATGCGACCAGCATGGGCCCTTTTGTCTTTGATTTGAAAGACCCCTTAAACGGAAAATCAGTGCTTCCCGGTGCCGAATATGAATTGGAGGAAGGCACCCTCTACAACTCGCTTTTTTTTCTCCCTTCGGAAAATGGCGGCACGAAGTACCAGGCCATCCTGCCAAAATTCGACATGGAAACCGGCAACTTCGACATCAACCCTTTGTTTGAAAAACCGATAAATATCCAGACCAATATCAACCGCCGTTTCAGGAACAACCGCTACCTCGTTTTAAAAGAACGCCTCAGCGAAACTACTTCCCGACCCATTGCCATTGACATGAAAGCCATGAAAAAAATAGACCTCCCCAACGACATCGCCAAAAAGAAAGACACCGACATCATCGCTTGGATGAAAAAGCAATGAATTGGTTGTTGGTTGTTGGTTGTTAATTGTTGGTTGTTGGGCGGCGGAGATTGATTTGACCGTTACTTAAATTATTTTGACATGGAAAACAAACGCTATCTGAAACTTGGTGAAATCAAGGCATATAAAACTTCTTTTCACCTATCCAATTATGTCTGGAACATAGTTATAAATTGGGACTGGTTTCCCAAAAAAACAATAGGTGGTCAATTTGTAGAAGCTGTTGATAGCATTTCTGCAAATATTGCCGAAGGCTTTGGAAGGGTATCACAAAAAGGATAAGATCAAGTTTTACCATTATTCTCGTGGGTCAACAAAAGAGGCTTTTGATTGGAACGAAAAATCAAAATTCAGGAGCCTCATTTCCCGCGAACAATACGACCACATTTTTAGCGAACTGAACAAGCTGCCCAAAGAAATCAATACCCTTATAAAAAACACAAACCAAAACCTCACAAAGTAATGGCCAAGCTGTCTCGTCGGCAAGCAACCAACAACCAACAATTAACCACCAACAATTAACAACCAACCACCAACCACCCCCTCCTTCCATCTTTTATCCAAAAGAAGCAGCTATTGATAGAATTATTTCAACCCACTCGTGGGGGCTGCTCTATTATTGTTTCACATTTTAAAATCACCGTAATATGGAGTTCTCTAAAATTACTTTTTTATTTGGAAAAAAGGTATTGTCGGCGGCGCTTTTGCTGTCTGTTTTTTCCCTGTCTTTATCTGCCCAGGATACTTGGTCATTGCAGCGCTGCATTGAATATGCCAAGGATAACAGCCTGATCTTAAAGCAGGCTGGCTATGCCATTCAGAATGCCGCTTTGTTGGACAAACAAAACCGCTTGGCAAGGATGCCTACCATTAATGGCTCGTCGTCGGTAGGTTTTCAGTTTGGCCTCAACGTGGACCCGACCACCAATACGTTGAGAAACCAACGGATCACTTTTAACAGCTTTGGTATAAATGCCTCTGTCCCGCTGTACAACGGGGGCATCATCAACAATTCCATCCGGCAAGGGGAGTATGACGTAAAGGCTGCCCAAGCCGATGCCGCTTTTGCATTTAATAATATAGCCCTCAACATTGCCAATGCCTACCTCCAGATTTTGATGGCAGAAGAGCAATTGGAAAATGCCCAAAAGCGGCGCGAACTCTCCAACCACCAATTGGAGCAGACCGATAAACTGATACGTGCCGGCACATTGCCGGAGAACGACAGGCTGGAAGTCTTGGCGCAGATTGCGAGGGACGAGCAGTTGATTATCCAATCCGAAAACCTGATCGACATCAATTATCTGAACCTCAAAGAGTTCATGCAATTGGACCCGGACACTGAAATAAAAGTGGAGGCGCCGGGCTTGGGCTTACCTTCTGATATAGGTGTCAACAGAAACAGTTTCAGCCAGGTTTACGGAACGGCAGTCGGCAACCAACCGCAGGTTCTCCGCGACGAAATGCGCCTGAAAAGCGCAGAATTGTCGGTTGACCTTGCCAAGGGCAGGATGATGCCCTCGCTCGTTTTGTTTGGTGGAATGGACACCCGTTGGTCGAGTGCGGGCAAGCGGGTTACGAAGGTCGAGACGGTTAGGAACGAGTCTATTTTTTACATAAACGACATGCCAGTAGAAGTAGGCATTGACCGTGATGAATTTACCTTTGGCAACAATCCATACTTGGATCAATTGAACGAAAATTTTGGGCAAAACATCGGTGTTCAGCTCCAAGTCCCCATTTACAACAATGGCCGCAACCAAATAAATACGGAGCGGGCAAAGGTGGGCATCCTGAATGCAAAGGTGCAGAGCGACCTCACCAAACAACAGTTAAAAACAGACGTGCAAAATGCCATCGCTTCTGTCCGTGCCGCCCAACGGACTTATGCTGCTGCGCAAAAAACAGTGGAGGCGGCAAGCGCATCTTTCAAAAATTCACAGAAACAATACGAACTCGGAGCCATCAATACCTTCCAATTCACCACGGCAAGGAATACGCTTGACATGGCCGAGGTTGATTTGATCGTTGCGAAATACGACTACATTTTCAGGTCAAAAATCATTGATTTTTACTTAGGCAAAAAACTGGAAATCCATTAAATGGTTGAATGGTTAAATGGTTGAATGGCTAAATGGCTGAATGGTTAAATGGCTGAATGGTTAACAAAAACCATTTAACCATTTAACCATTTAACCATTCAGCCATTCAACCATTCAGCCATTCAACCATTCCATCTCTTATCCATCATGGCAAAAAAGAAAAACAACCTTCTTATTTACGGGCTGATCGCCCTTGTTTTAATCCTTGCCGCAGTAGCGGCTTATCAAGCAAAAAACAAGGAAAAAGGAGAGAAAGTACAGACCGAGGTTTCCGAACTTCGGACCATCAGGGAGACCGTAGAGGCAAGCGGAAAGGTCTTCCCAAAAACGGAAGTAAAGATCAGTTCCGACGTTTCCGGCGAGTTGGTAGAGCTGTATGTCAACGAGGGCGACAGCGTGACCGTCGGCCAGATTTTGGCGCGGGTTGACCCCGAAGCATACAACTCGCAAGTGGAACGGGCACGGGCAGGCGTGAACAGCGCCAAAGCCGCAGCGGCCAATTCAAAGGCGCAGATCGAAACTTTCAAAGCGCAAAAAGAACAGATCGAAGCGCAGTTGGCCAATGCAAGGGACATCCATAAAAGGAACGAAAAACTGCACAAAGAAAAAGTCATTTCCGACCAAGAATACGAAACTTCTTTGTCCAACGTGAACTCCCTCGAAGCCAACCTGCGGGCTGCCGAGGCCAATATCCGCTCCGCTGTGGAAAGTGCTAAAGGCGCAGTTTTTCAGATAAAAAGTGCCGAGGCCACCTTGAAAGAAATCAGTACCAGCCTGAAACGCACTACCATTTATTCCACCATGGACGGCATCGTCTCCAAGCTCAATGTCGAGAAAGGTGAACGGGTGGTCGGCACCTCCATGATGGCCGGCACAGAGATACTCCGCGTAGCCGATCTGCGCAGAATGGAAGTGCAGGTGGAGGTAACGGAAAACGACCTGCCCCGCCTCAGTTTGGGACAATTGGTTGACATCGAAATTGATGCCTATATCAACCGGAAATTCAAAGGCACCGTGGTAGAAATAGCCCACACCGCCAACAATGCGGTCGGCGACATGGGCAACGGCATCGTCGTTTTGACCAGCGATCAGGTCACCAATTTTGTGGTGACCATTGACATTGACCCGGCCTCTTACCAAGATTTGATTTCTCCTGAAAAACCCTACCCGTTCCGCCCCGGCATGTCGGCCTCAGTGCAAATTTATACCAACACAAAGGAAGGCATCGTAACGGTGCCCATTCAGGCAGTCGGCACAAGGGACCGGGAAAAGGACAAGAAAAAAGGCAAGGCCAAGCAGGTCAGCAATGCGGGTTTTGACGACGAAATAAAAGAAATTGTTTTTGTGGTAAACGCGGATACGGTGGAAATGAGGGAGGTGAAAACGGGCATCCAAGACGATGATTATATCGAAATCATTTCAGGACTGAAAGAAGGTGTGGAAGTGGTGACAGGCCCCTATGCCGCCGTTTCCAGAAAATTGGACGGGGGCGATGATGTGATTGTGAAAAATGACGAAGAGGAGGAAAATGGAAATTAGAAATTGGGAAATTAGAAATTAAGAAATTAAGAAATTGGAAATTAGAAATTGGAAATTAGAAATTTAGAAATTAAGAAATTAAGAAATTAAGAAATTAAGAAATTGGAAATTAGAAATTTAGAAATTAAGAAATTGGAAATTAGAAATTTAGAAATTAAGAAATTGGAAATTAGAAATTTAGAAATTAAGAAATTGGAAATTAGAAATTAAGAAATTGGAAATTGGAAATTTAGAAATTAAGAAATTGGAAATTGGAAATTTAGAAATTAAGAAATTAGAAATTTAGAAATTAAGAAATTGGAAATTGGAAATTTAGAAATTAAGAAATTGGAAATTGGAAATTGGAAATTAGAAATTAAGAAATTAGAAATTGGGAAATTGGTGCGCACCTATTTCCCAATTTCTTAATTTCTTAATTTCTAATTTCCAATCATTTCATTCCCAAATAGAAATAACTTTCTTGCCATAGTTGATGGTAAATTTGCCCGACTCAAAAAACGGGTAGCCGAGCAGGCCGTCAACATTATTGTCTTTCAAATTTTTAAGGCTGGAAATATCTGAAAAGATATAGCGCATGTTCCAATAATTGGTGCCGGCGATGGTTGTTTCCAAAACATCGGCAGCCACGATGGAACTTGAACTGGAACTCAGACCGACCACCGAGGCATTGCGGATAGGGGCGAGGAGTTCAGGGGCTATTTCCTTTTTCCGGTTGATGTCGAGCAGGTTGGTACCGGCGCCGGTATCGAGTCCGAGGCGGAGCTGCACGTCCCCGATATGAGCTTCGATGACGGGGATGTGGCCTTCCAAAGTAAAAGGCAGTTCCGCTTTTAAATTCCATTTTTCGGTGTCGGCCATATAATTGGGCGGCACCAGGGTAACGACTTGGTTTTCAAAGTCGAGCATCAGGTCGAAGTCGCCGAAGAAGTCGTAGCCGATGAGGCCCTTGATCGGTTTTTGGGTCACATATTCGAGGTGGCTGATGTCCATGCTGAGGGCTTTGACATTGAATTTGTGCACGCCGGCCCAAGTAAATTGATTGATTTTTTTCCATTCCCCGGAGAGGTCTCCGTTCAAAGTGCTGGCCTGCATTTCAGAAGCATTGCCGCCCTGTTTTTCATTTAAGATCATCATCGGCGAGCCGGTGTCCAATATGAAATTGGCCATTTTCCCGTCCATTTCTGCCTGCACCAAAATAATGCCCCGCACGAGGTCAAAGGAGGTGCTTTTCAGGCCTGCGCCGGTAATAGGTTTGTCAATAGAAAAAGCTTTTGCTTGTCCCGTCAAAGAGAAAATGCAAATAAAAAATAGTGCTGCAATTGTTCGACTAAAAAAAGAAATACCTTTCATAGATGGTTGTTTTTATCGGAGACATATACCCGCACACACCGGTAAGACAGTACACATAAGTACAGCTCCGCAAATGAAAAAGAAGGGGTATTACCTAATTCTCAAAAATTATTTACTGCGTAAATGGAGGTAGTTTAATAGCCAGGAAAGGTCAATCTATACTGATTCGGAAATGTTTAAAAGTTGGGAATTATGCGTTTTTAAAAAAGATAGTTCTTCGATCTGAGATGAGGGGAAGGGAATTTAAAAGAAGAACGTCAACCCTGCTTAGAAAATTCTGTGCCAGCTTGGAAAATGAAAATGAAAATGAAAATGAAAATGAAAATGAAAATGAAAATGAAAAATTCCACCCGTGAAATACTTTTGTTTTAGAAAAAAAGCTAAAATATTAAACCCAAGGAACGGGTGGAATTTTTCATTTTCATTTTCATTTACAAATGTTTATTCAAAAAACCGAGCATTGCTTTATACACTTCAAACCTGTTTTCCTCATTGTGGAAGCCGTGGCCTTCGTCGTATTTTACCATATATAAGACCTCGACGCCGCGTGCGCGGAGTGCTTTTACAATTTGGTCGCTCTCGTCAATATTGACGCGGGGGTCGTTCGCACCTTGTATGACAAAGAGCGGCGCTTTTATTTTATCAATATGAAAAACGGGCGAGGCGGCGGCCATGTATTCTTTGTCTTTTTCTGGGTTGCCGACCATTTCGTACATCATATCGAGGTAGGGTTTCCAATAGGGCGGGATGGTTTTCATAAAAGTAAAGAGGTTGGAAACGCCCACATAATCAATGGCGCAGGCATAGAGGTCGGGGGTGAAAGCAGCCCCGGCGAGAGCCGCATATCCGCCGTAACTGCCGCCATAAATAGCCACCCGTTTTGGGTCGGCGATGCCTTCTTTTATCAGCCAATTGACGCCGTCGGTAAGGTCGTCCTGCATGGTGCGGCCCCATTGCTTGAAACTCATTTCCCAAAATTTTCGGCCATAGCCCGTGCTGCCCCGGTAGTTTATTTGCAGCACGGCGTAGCCCTCGTTGGCCATTACCTGCACCTCCGGGTTGTAGCCCCAATGATCCCTTACCCAGGGGCCACCGTGCGGGTTGATGATGACGGGCAGGTTTTTTTGTGCCCCGTCAACGGGCAATGTCAGGTAACCGTTGATAGTCAGGCCGTCCCTCGATTTATATTTTATGGGCTGCATGGCGGCCATGTCGGCCTCGTTGATCCACGGGCTGACATCAGTTATTTTGTACAGTTCCTTTTTGTTTTGGTCAAATAAATAATAAGCGCCCAGCGAACGGTCGGAGTAGGTGCGGATCATGAACTTGTCTTCGTCCTTGTTGGTGGCCGTTACGACAACTTCATAACCGGGCAGTTTTTCCTCCAAAAAAGCATAGCGTTCCTCGGTCATTTTATCCAAAAAATAAAAATGCCGCTTGTCGGTGGTATAAGAAATAGCGGTCGGCACTTTGCGCTTGCGCGAATAGCCGAGCATGGAAACATCCACCTCCTCGTGCGAAAAAATAGGCTGGCCAATTTCCTTTCCCGTCGTCAGGTCGAGCTTGGTAATGACCGATTTGTCCCTGCCCTGATTGGACGAGACATAGACCACATTTGGGTTTTTAAAATCAAAAAACAGCGGGCTGACCGACTCCCGGAAATCGGTGGTCAGCACTTCTTGGAAAGGTTCGTCTTCCGTTTTGCGAAACAGCAGAGTGGTGTTGGTGCCGCCTGTCACTTTGGTCGCGATGCGGATGCGCCCCTCGTGGTCGCACATCCACACGTCAATTGGTTCGGCGGGGTTGTCGTTTTTGGCCAACTGCACAAGTTCGCCCGTCACGATGTTGAGGCGGTAGGGGTCGAAGAGTTCGGGGCTGTTGTTGTTCATCGAGATAATGATCTCGTTTTCAATGTCTTCGAGTTCGTCAATGAGGTTGATGCGCACGTCTTTGAAAGGGGTCAGGTCTTGCAGGCCGGAGCCGTCGGCGTGGATGGAATAGAGGTGGAAATTTTCGTCGCCTGCATCATCTTTTGCAAAAACGAGGCGCGCATCTTTCCAAAAATACCAGGAAATATCGCGGTCGTCCATGGAGGTGATGCGCTTTGCGTTTTCCTCCAGACCGGTGTTTTCTGTTTTTTGCACAAATAAATTGAGCCGCCTTTTATAGGGGCCGAGGTAGGAAATAAATTTTCCGTCGGGCGACAGTTGGTACCTTGATTTTTCGGGCAAGCGGAAAAAATCTTCGACAGAATATTTCGATTGGCTGCGCCGTTGTTGGATGAGTTTTTTTATTTCAATGTCAGAGGACGGGAGCGAAATATCACCCGGCAATTGTTTTTCAACCATTATTAAATGTTTATTTTTGGTTTCGGAAAAAAG
>DROJ01000222.1 GCA_011321935.1 Bacteroidota bacterium
AGCCCTCGCTTGGTTTCGGGACAATGGCATCCGCACCAATTGTACCCTCATTTTTTCCGGTGCGCAGGCCATTTTGGCGGCCAAAGCTGGGGCCACTTATGTCTCTCCGTTCATTGGCCGAATTGACGACACCAATTGGGACGGGATGGTTTTGATAAAAGAAATTGCGGAGGTGTATGCCATACAAGGCTTTGATACAGAGATACTTGCGGCCTCCATCCGCAACTCCCGCCACATTGTTCAGGCTGCGCTAAATGGGGCCGATGTGGTCACCTGTCCACTGAAGCCCATCCTCGGAATGCTCAAGCACCCGCTGACTACCATTGGTCTGGAAAAATTTCTGGCAGACCATAAAAAGGCAAGCCTGCGCAAGTAACACGGACGGAAGTCCGTGATACAGCACGGACTTCCGTCCGTGGTGCTGCACGGACTTCCGTCCGTGTTACGTAACACCTCCCCAAGCCACAAAATGGGGGTTGAGCAAATCCTTCCGGTTATACCTCAGCGGCATACCCGTCTCATGTACCAACACTTTGCCGCCCGCCTCTTCGAGTACAATTTGCGCAGCGCCCGTGTCCCATTCCATGGTCGGTGCGAGGCGCGGGTAAATATGTGCCTCTCCTGTGGCCACCAATAAAAATTTCAGTGCCGAGCCCCTTGCCACTAAAACAGGTTCGTCAAATTTGGAAATAAAATTTCGGGTCTCTTCATTGAGGTGGGAACGGGAGGCAAGGATGTTCAAGCCTTTGTCTGATTTTTGGAATTGAGCGACATGGATTTGTGTTTGCTCCCCATTTTTTATTTTGAATGCGCCGGCCCCTTTTACGGCCCAGTATTTTTCGTCAAAAAAAGGAATGCCGACCACGCCCAATACTACCTGCCCCTTTTCGACCAGTGCGATATTGACCGTAAAATCGCCGTTTCTTTTGATGAATTCTTTGGTGCCGTCCAGTGGGTCTATCAGCCAGCAGCGGTGCCAGTTTTTCCTTTCCCGGTAGTCGGCCTGTTTGTTTTCTTCAGAAATAATAGGGTAGAGGAGGGGCAGTTTTTTCAGCCCTTCGCAGATGATTTTGTTGGCTGCCTTGTCGGCCTTGGTCAGCGGCGAGTCGTCTTTTTTATGCTCCACGCCAAAGTCGTCGCTGTTGTAAACATCGAGGATGGCAGCGCCTGCCTGTTGGGCGGTTTTGAGGAGGTCGGGGATGAGGTCGGTGAGTTTCATGGAATGTGTTTTTATCACGTTTGACTTTTCAAATATTTTTATTTTAATAAACCAAGTTGGATGTTACTTTTGCAGCCGTTTGAACAAGGTGTAAGCGAAGCACCAAAATCTACTTGAATGAAAAAAGTACTTGTAACAGGCGGCTGCGGTTATATCGGCAGCCATACCATCGTTGACCTGATCGAAAATGGCTTCGAGGTCATTTCTATTGACAACCTTTCCAATTCGACTGCCGAACCACTGAAGGCCATCAAAAAAATAACCGGCCAAGGGGTGCGAAACTACAAGGTTGACCTTTGCGACGCCAACAAAACCAGAAAGATTTTTGAAAAACACCCCGACCTCGTTGGCATCGTCCATTTTGCCGCCCTGAAAAGTGTGGAGGAGTCGGTTTTCCAGCCGCTGCGCTATTTCCACAACAACCTCGGCAGCCTCCTGAACGTGCTGTCCTGCGCCAAAGAATTTGCCGTTCCGCACGTCATTTTCTCTTCCAGTTGCTCTGTTTATGGCAATGCCGACGACCTGCCCGTTACCGAACAGACCCCTTTCAAAGAAGCGGAATGCCCATACGCCAGGACTAAACAAATGGGCGAGCAGATCATCGGGGATTTCTGCAAAGCCAACCCAAAAGCATCGGCCATTTTGCTGCGCTATTTCAACCCCGCAGGGGCCCACGAGAGTGCTTTGATGGGCGAATCGCCGAGCAACAGGGCGACCAACCTGGTGCCCGTCATCACCGAAACGGCCATCGGAAAACGGGACTCCATGACCGTCTTTGGCGACGACTACGACACGAGGGACGGAAGCTGCGTGCGCGACTACATCCACGTCATGGATTTGGCGAACGCCCACACCAAATGCCTCGAATACCTGCTGGGCAACAAGAACAAACAGAACTGCGAGGTCTTCAATGTCGGTCTGGGAAACGGGGCTTCCGTACTCGAAGCCATCCATGCTTTTGAAGAGGCATCTGGCCAAAAACTGAACTACAAAATCGGCCCCCGCAGGGCTGGCGACGTGGTGGCCATTTATGCCAACAGGGACAAGGCCGCCGACCGCTTGGGATGGCAACCAAAACGCTCCATCAAAGAAATCATGAAAACGGCCTGGGACTGGGAGATGGCAAGGACGGGGAATTTAAATGGCTGAATGGCTCAAATGGTTCAGTTCCGATGTGATGGAAAAACCATTTAAGCCATTCTGACCATTTAGCCATTTAATTTTTGGCCAGTATTTTTAAAGCTGGTATTTTCACGGCAGAATCAACGACCCGGTATGAAAGAAGCGAGCAACTTTTTCAAATCTGCATTTTCAGTGGATAACGTCATTTTTGGATTTGACGGCGACGACCTGAAAGTCCTGCTGATCAAGAGGGCGAACCCGCCGTTCCAAGATTCGTGGGCACTGCCCGGCGACCTTGTATATCCGAACGAGGGCCTTGAAACGGCAGCCAACAGGGTGCTTTTGGAACTGACGGGCCTGAAAAATGTCTATCTGGAGCAGGTACACACCTTTGGTGCAGTTGACCGGCACCCCGTCGGGCGGGTCATTACCATCGCTTATTTTTCTTTGGTGAAAATCAGCGATTATGTGGTGACGCCTTCTTCATTTGCCCAAAAGGCGAAGTGGCACAGTGTGATGGAGGCACAAGAACTGAACTTGGCCTTTGACCACAACGACATCTTGAATACTTGTTTTGATACCTTGAAAGGAAAGGTAAGGAGGATGCCCGTCGGCTTCGAGCTGTTGCCGCCCAAATTTACGCTCACCAAACTCCAGCACCTCTACGAAGCAGTGCTGCGCACCAAATTGGACAAACGGAATTTCAGGAAAAAAATCATTTCCATGAACCTGCTGATAGACCTCGACGAAATGCAGGAAGGCGTGCCCCACCGCCCGGCGAAGCTATACCAGTTCGATAAAGAAAGGTACCGTAAATTTGAAGCGGAAGGCTTTAGCTTCGAGCTGAAGGAAAGCAAACCGAAAGATCAGGTCAGGAGGATCAGGGAGATGATTGAAAATTAAAATTAAAATGAAAATTAAAATTAAAAACTACGCCCAAGCACAGGGTTAGGGAGGAGGTTTTTCATTTTGTTAAAAAGAAGGAAAAGGTGCTTGGAAATTGGCTTGCCTGCCGGAAGGAAATTAAAATTAAAAACCACAACCGAACCTTGTCTTCGGTTGTGGTTTTTAATTTTCCCCGAAATCTCGGGGCAAGCTATTTTAATTTTCATTTTAATTAAAAAACATCCCCGTTGGAAGTGAAAATGGCGTATTCGATCTGGTCGCTTTCTGGCAGCGAACGGTACTGCTGCAATATTGATTCAAGCTGAATGCTGCTGCCTGTAAATTCGTAGAAAAAAGGTGTGGAAAAATTTTGTGCCGGCTGCTTTCTCATTTCTATTTCCTCGTTTTCATTGATCGTAAAATGCCCGTAGTACCCGGCATCCATTTGTTTTGCTTGCGCAATTTCTTCCAAAGAAGCGATGAAATTGGCCACCGTGCTGATGCCCAGGGTTTCGTCATCGTAAGCGGCGTAGCCCCAAATGAAATTTTCGGGCACTTTGTTCAGGACGGCATGTTCCACCTGAATGCCGTCGTCAGAGAAAAGGGACAGTTCGTATTTCTTTCCCGTGACGAAAAGGCTGCCTTCGTTTTCAACCGTTTCCCTGACCGACACCAAGAGGTCGTATGGGTGGTTCAATAGGCTGCCTGCGTTGGCAATCCCCGCTGCGATGGTCATGCCCGGGTTGCAGTCGGAGTTGTTTTGGATGTCCTCGATGAACAAGGATATTTTATTTTCGCCCACAACAATGTACTTGTCGATGCTGCTGTTTTGGCAGGGCTGCTCTTCTAAGGATTCCAGCTCGAAGAACAACTGGCGGGGAGAACCTAAATTTTCGATGATATTGATCTTGAACTCATCTTTTACTTGCACAACGGTGTCTTTCTTGTTATCCGTAAGCGAACAGCTTTGCCCGGTCAGGGCGATGGCAAAAAAGAACAGCCAAAATTTCTTTCTCAATTCTTTCATGTTTCAGTGATTACATGCTTTGGTGACAGCTAAGACAGGAACGCAGGCAAAGTGAAAATGCTGCTTTTGGACAAGCTGTTTTTTGTTGAAAAAAGGTGTCAACGATCTTTAGCAA
This sequence comes from Bacteroidota bacterium, assembly GCA_011321935.1. Classification (GTDB taxonomy): domain Bacteria; phylum Bacteroidota; class Bacteroidia; order Chitinophagales; family Saprospiraceae; genus UBA6168. Next base: position 4,369 of record DROJ01000222.1, read on the forward strand.
ACAGCCGTCCAAAGATAAACGATTTAACATAAATGCCCCTCTCCTGCGGTGCAATAAAAAAGCCTTTGACAGAAATTTTCCGTCAAAGGCTTTTGCTGGCATGAATCATTGACCATCAGTCATTCTTCTTGTCCTGCTTCGCAAAAACTTTTTTCAACAGGTCGGTATTCCTCATTCCCACGTCGTTGCGGATGCCTTCCTCTTTTTTCTGTATCAATTTGAACATACCGTCGAGGGCGCTGCGGTTCACGTGGTCGTCGAGTTCAGGGTTGGCCTTGTCCACAAAAGGGATTTTGTTGTAAGCCTTGACGGCCCCTCTCCAATATTCCCTTGCGTTCACCTCGTCGAGCGCCGATTGGATAACGGGCATAAACTCTGCGTAAAGTGATTTATAGGTGGTGCTTTTCAGGTAAGCAGTAGCGGCGTTGTCTTCGCCCATCAAGATGTTCATCGCGTCCTTGAAACTCATTTGCTTGATGGCGTTGACGAAGATGGGCTTTGCTTTTTTGGCAGCGATTTCGGCAGCCTCGTTCATTTTGGCGATGAGGTTGGCTTCTACATTGTTGAACCCGGGGACGTTTTTCAGTTTCTTGGTCACTTTCTGGGCTTCGGGGGGCATCGTTATTTTGTAGATCGAATTTTTGTAGCCGCCCTCTTTTGAAAGGAAATCAACGGCTTCGCCGACGCCGTTGTTCAGGGCTTCTTTCAGTCCCTTGCCTATTTCGTCTTGCGACAGCGGGTTGCCCCCGTCCTTGATCTTGTTGACTTCTTTCTTTGCCTTGTTCGCCAAATCTTTGACTTTGAACTGCGCATTGGCCAATGTAAAAGTGAAGAGGAGTACGAAAAGCGGTAATATTTTTTTGATCATTGTAAAATGGATTTTTTTGATAGATACGCAAAGAAAACGCCAAGCGGCCAGACTTGTGCTACATAAAGGCTTGTTTTTGTTTTTGTTAACCTTGTTGAAGCAAATGTAAAGGGCATTCTGCCGTCTTTTCGGCTTTGTTGTGCGGGGCAAAAAATGAAGAATACCCTTTGCTCATAATACCCAATACCTATAATACCCTCGATACCCTAGACTTTATTCTAAAATTTTTTGTAGGAGTCTTTTCAAAAGCAATGAATTTGGACGGTTTGTGTGCTACCGCACACAAATCCAAATAAGGTCTCCTCAATACCTCCAGCTCGTCAGATCAGCTCCCTCCGGCGCTGATTCCTCGATCCGTTTCATTATTTTAGGCAAATAAAAAGTATTGTAGCGCAGGCGGGAAATGTGGTTGGGGTTTTTGTGGTCGCCGTTCCAACAATGCTCTGCCCGGTCGCCGTAATCCACTTCTCCGCCGTAGTAGGGGTACATCGTTCCTTCCAAAAATTCCTCCATCAGATAGACCGCATTGTTGAGGTAGTAATTGTCCATGTCGCCACAGTAGATGTGGATTTTGCCGACCAGTTTGGGGCCGATTTCGTTCCAGTCGCGGCGCAGGATGTACTGCAGGTCGTAGTTGTCGCGCCAATAGAGGGCGACATCGGGGTTTATTTCACCTGAATATTTGTCCCAAATAGGGGCGGGGTAGCCGTCCATGCCTACCGGGGAATAGACCGCTTGCCAGATGTCCCATTGGTCGCCCGAGCGGGACTTGTCGGCGAGTGCCAGTTCTTTGTGGTTTTGGTCTATCAGGTTGGCCTGGATATGGCCGAGGAAGTTGCGGTGGCCGGGTCGGTATGTTTTGCGGAAGGGGCCTTCCTCGTAATAAGCGTTTTTGTCTTTGTAAATATTGGTGGAGGTATAAGCCCTGAAATCAATGGGGTCGGGGCAGGCCGCAAAGCAGCCGTTGTACTCATCGGGATAGAATACCTGCGCCGCCAGTGCCTCCCATCCGCCAGTGGACCCGCCGTACAAAAAACGCGACCAGCCTTCCCCGATCCCCCTGAATTTTTTTTCGATAAATGGGATCAGTTCGTAGGTGATGGCATCCCCGTAAGGGCCGAGGTTGGCAGAATTGACGGCGTAGCTGTCGTCGTAATAGGGGTTGGCGTGCTGTATCTCGATGACGATGAAACGGGGGAAAGTATCGCTTACCCATGTTTGGTAAAAGTTGTATTCCTCCTCCTGTTTGATTTGGTTGTAGCCCACGATGTTGAAGCGTTCCGAGAAATCGGGTTTCAGGTCTTTGTCGGGCGGGTCGGTTCTCCAGCCACCAAAATCGCTTGGGAAGTGGCCGTGAAAAACCATCAGCGGGTAATGGGCCTCGGGGTGTTCGTCGAAGCCGCGGGGCAGCAGCACATGGGCGCCGAGGTACATGTCCCTTCCCCAAAAGGCGCTCAGTTTTTCGCTTTTTATTTTGACGTGCTTGATGTACTTGCTGTCTTTTGGTTTTTCGATGGGCGGTACTTTTTCGGTGAGCGAAAGCTCAAAATGGCCTCCCGTGATGGGGTCCAAATTCAAGCGGACGGGCTTGCTGTACAAGTTGCCCGGTTCTTTGTTGAACCGCTGCCCGGCCTCCCACGAAGCGGGGAGCTTTACGGTGTTGCCGTTGGACAGGTGGTAGGTGTCGTACCGGTTCAGGAGTGCCTGCACATAATATTCGCCGGCGGGGAGTATGTTCAAGGTGAACAGGGGGTAGCCAAATACCATCCCGTCTATTTTGGCGGGGCTGCCCGGTTTCATGGCTTCTACATTGACCCCGAATACCTGCCCCGTGCCGACCCCGTCCTTGACCTGAAACCTCGGCTCGGTTTCATTGTTTTTGGAAATGAACAACAGCAGCCTGCCGTCCACGGCCTCTTTTTCCAAGCCTTCTGAAATGGAAACGGAAAAGGACAAGCCTGCTTGTTGGGCCGATAGCCGGGCATTGCCGGAGGCGAAAAGGAGTAGGAATACAGGGAGGAAGTTTTTCATTTTTATTGTTTTTTATGAAATAGCTGTTTTGTGGTTTTTATTTGAAATTGGATGTTTTACAAAAAAATACTGGCCAAGCATTGGCACAAATTTATGCAAATAACTGATTGCCAATATTTTGAAATACGGTAGTGTTAATTTTGACGTGATTTCAAGCAATTAGGCCAAGCCCCCGTCTCCGCTGCTTTGTCATCCGCCTTTAGGCGGATCTGCTCACGTTAGGGAGGCTGCATGGCTGCACTTCTAACGTGAACAGATCCGCCTAAAGGCGGATGACAAAGCAGCGGAGACGGGGGCTTGGCCTAATTGCTTGAAATCACGTCAAAATTAACACTACCTGAAATACACCTAATCGAAGGCTGCACATCTGTGCAATTTGTTTTAGCCGCTGATGCGCAAATGGTTCTTGTGCAATGGTTGGCGCATTATCGGCATTTTTTAATTCGGTAAAAAGCTCCGACCGTATATGCCGAACAGTATTTCGCCATCATTTTGACTTGCCCGCCAAAGGTAACCATCCTTTTGGTATTGTTAATTTAAGGCAGAGGTCTTTACTTTGCGGTTCAAATTTAAAAAAATACAAAATGATGAAAAACGTAATATTTGCATTGTTGCTGACCGGCCTTTTTGCCTGCAACGGGTCGGGCCCGGAATTGAAAAACGCCGAAAAGATGGTTGACCGGTCAGAACAAAAAATAGTGACCGGCGGCACCGCTTCCAACGACCTGCGGGCCAATGCCATCCGGGAAGACGATGTGCAGGGCAGGATCAAATGGTCGCTGGGCCTTTTGCAGGAAGAGCTGCGCAAGTCAGCAGGTAAAGTGGCGGAGCTTGGGGAAGTTGATGTGCTGCTCGACGAGAACCTGACTTTGGTCATCAGGAACAAGGTCGGAAAGGATGTGCTCGAAGAAAGGATCGGCTTGGCCAACCTCAACCCTGACCCAAAGTCTTTCGAGATCGTTGTTGACAACAAGAAAAACCCTCACCCGGGCATTAAGCTCGCGGTGCTGAGCGGCAAGCCCGGCGTCGGAATTTACAAAAACGGCAGCAAGCAAAATGATGCCCAGCAACTGGAACTGTTTTTTGCGGAAAGGGACCAAGTGAGCCGCGTTGCCTCGGCCATGGTGCAGGCCATCAATGTGGCGCAGGGGAAACTTTAAAATTAAAATGAAAATTAAAATAAAAATGAAAAACCACATCGGGAATCTTATTCTTGGATGTGGTTTTTCATTTTTATTTTAATTTTTATTTCCTAGCCTTCGTAGGGGAACTTCACCAGCCTGAATATATCTTGGATGGCAGTGATGAACTGATCTGCTTTCCATGCGCCCTTGTCTTCCATCACCACGCCACTGATCAGGTCCACGTACAGCAGCGGGATGCCGTTCCAGGTATAATCAAAGACCTGCATTTCCACAAAATCGTCGTTTTCGGTATTTTTGATAGAAAATTTATCAATCATCAGGCGGCCTGATCCGGTCGGCCATTTGGTGTATTTATAATGCATCTCCATTAAATAATCGGTGTCGGCATGGAGGAAAAGGTAATCCTTGCCGCCTTTTATTTTGAAGATGGTGGAGAGGCGGCCTTCGATATAATTGTCGTCGGTAGGGGATGGGGCGGCCGTGTGGAATACGAGGGCATAGCTCTTGATGGTATCTTTGATCATGGCGGGGCCCTTGTCCTCCTTTAATTTCATGTATGACCTAATGGCTATGTTTTTCAGCCTGTTCCGCAGTATTTCGTCGAACCAATAAAGGTCATAATTGGTGTCGAAAGATAGATCTGGCCCCAGGATCACGTTCAGCGAATCCCGGTTGAAAAGGGGCGAAACGGGAATGGTCTTTTGCTTTTTGGCATGTAGCCTCATCAAGAAATTATTGAGTTTTTTTATCAAGTATTTGATGTCGTCGGTCATTATTTCCTTGCCTACCAGCCTTATTGCGTAAGCGCTATTGTCCTTTGTCACGCCCCCCGTGGCGATGGTTTTTTCGTTTTTGACAATGTTGGCAGTGCATGCGCCATTGGCGTAGAGAAGGTCTAAACTCATCAAGGATATGCTATCGGAAATCATAAAGCTCACCTTGGACGTGATGCCTACTTTGTCCGCCCAAATGATGGGTTCGTCCATCCCGGCTACATGGATCTGCTCTGTCGAAATGGTGGTGTCGAGGAACAAAAGGGCGATGCCCGTAAGGTGGGAGACCGGCCGCAAGTCTTCAGATTGGAGGTGGGGAAACTCGACATCTTCAAAATATATAGGTACAGAAACCTGCAGCGGGATGGGGTTTTGGCCGAACAAGTGGAAGCTGCTCAGTAAAATGATATTTATCAGCGTTAATTTCATATCAAAAATTGAGGATTTGGGAAAACCACAAACCTACATCTTTCAAACATCATGCGCATTGCCTTTTTTTTAAAAAAAACGTAACTGCTTAGCACCCCTCGAAATCTCAGGGAGGAATAAATTCCCCCTCTTTTGGAAGGGTTTGTAGTCCTCTGCTCTCTATTGAGGAAAACGGTCATAAAAATTTTTGATATTTACGACTCCTTTTATCTTACTCCATGCCCTTCCAAAAGAGTGGGAATTTATTCCCACCCTATAGACCTCCGGGATTTCGAGGGGTGCTAAGCAGTTACAAAAAAACAATAAATAATTGGCGGCGTATCAGGTGCAATGTTTTTTCTTTTTTTTCGAGGGAAATGAACCCTCGAAAAAAAAATGTCCGAGCAGAACTAAAGCCCCCCGGCCCCTTCTGCCGATGGAAAAGACTGGATGGCCCGCAAAAAATCCCCTCCGTAGGCCCGCATTTTCATTTCGCCGACGCCGCTGATTTTATACATTTCTGTTTCGTTGGACGGTTTTTCGGCGGCCATTTCTTCCAGCGTTGCGTCCGAAAATACGATGTAGGGCGGCATCCCTTTTTCCTTGGCTATCTCCATGCGCAGCCTGCGCAAATGCTCGAACAGTTCGTCGCGCACCCGGTTCCTTTTGGACGTCCCCCTTCTTTTGCTTTTTGTTTTTGCGTCTTCTTCGGCCTTCCGTTTTTGGGCTGTTTCGGCCTTTACGAGCTGTATTTTTTGGCCCCCGAAAAGCACGGCCTTGCTTGCCTCGGTCAGTTTCATTTTGTTGTAGTCGTCGTAGGCGATTTCGAGCAGCCCTTGGTTGACCAATTGTTCCAAATAAAAAAACCAGTCCTGTTGCCGGATGTCCTTGCCGGCGCCGTAGGTTTTTATTTTATCAAAACCAGAAGAGAGGATGCGGTAACTCCTCGAACCCCGCAGTACGTCCACGACCACCCCTTGCGCCACATTGCCGCGCAGCCGCGCAACGGCAGAAAGCGCCTTTTGGGCAATGACCGTTCCGTCCAGATATTGCGGCGGGTTGTTGCACACATCGCAGTTGCCGCAGTTGTCGAAATTGGTCTCGTTGAAGTAGTTCAACAATATTTTCCTTCGGCAAATGAGCGAGGTGGCGTACTGGTACATCCGTTCCAATTTGGCCAGGTGGATGTCCTTGTACTGGCTGTCGTTGTCGCTGATGATGTTGCGCAAAGTCATCAGGTCGCCCGCGCTGAAAAAGAGCAGGGTAGCGGCCTTTGCCCCGTCGCGGCCTGCCCGTCCGATCTCCTGGTAATAGCTTTCGATGTTTTTGGGCAGGTTGTAATGGATGATCCAGCGCACGTTGCTTTTGTCTATGCCCATGCCGAACGCGATGGTCGCACATATAATAGGTGTGCGGTCGTTGATGAAATTTTCCTGCACCTGCGAGCGCTCTTTTGAACTCAGCCCGGCGTGGTAATAATCTGCCTTTATGCCATTGTCGAGCAGTTTTGCGGCAACGCTCTCGCAGGTTTTTTTTGCCAGACAATAAATGATGCCCGACTGGCCGGGGCGCTGTCCGATAAATTCCAAAATCTGCTCGATCCGCTTCCTCCCCGGCCTTACTTCGAGCGATAGGTTGGGGCGGTCGAAAGAGGCGACGAACATCTCCATTTCCGGTATTTCCAGTTGCACGGCGATGTCCTTGCGGGTCAGTTTATCGGCGGTGGCCGTTACTGCGATGATGGGTTTGCCGGGAAAATTCTTTTTTAAAAAACGCAGTTGGCGGTACTCTGGGCGGAAGTCGTGGCCCCAAGAAGAAATGCAGTGCGCCTCGTCAATGGCAAAGAAGCTGATATTGGCCGCTTTCAGCAGCGGGGAAAAATTTTGCGAGGCCATCTTTTCCGGCGAAACATAAACGAGGTCGAGGCGGCCCTTGTAAAGGTCGTTTTCCACTTGCTGCTGCTCCTTGTAAGTGAGCGAACTGTTGATGGACGCCGCCCGGATGCCATTTGCCCGCAGGGCTTCCACTTGGTCTTTCATCAGCGAAATGAGCGGCGAAACGACCACGCAGGTGCCCTCCATCGTCACCGCTGGAATCTGGAAACATATGGACTTGCCGCCGCCCGTGGGCATGAGCAGTATCACGTCTTTTTGGTCGTAAATGCACTGGATGACCTCGGCCTGCAGGGGGCGGAAGGTGTCGTAGCCGAAGTATTTTTTCAAGGCGTCCTTTGCTGCGGTGAGGTTCATTTGTTCCCTTTATAAATTAAAATTAAAATTAAAAATTCCGTCCGTGCAGGTGTCCTGGCATCCGTTTTTTCCCCGCATCTGCCCCGCATTTTTTATGGAACAAGGCCGATCGCCAACGAGGCGGGGGGATGAAAATTGGTGGCCTTTGCCTCGTTAAAATGATACCAAAAATCCCTGTTTTAAATCTGTTCGAATCTGTGAAATCCATGGCCATAGAAACCGGCAGGGCCATGTGGCAATAAGGTTGCGAAGGTAGGGAAAAGAATCGGTCGGGATAAAAAAATGCTTCCAGTACGCGGGGTAGTGGAAGCATTGCAGGTATTATTTGGTCAGGACGTTATGCGCATCAATTGTACTCGGCGGCCAGATAATTGGCGACCCCTTCGTGGGTGGCCGACATGCCCTCCTTTCCTGCCGACCAATTGGCCGGACAGACTTCGCCGTATTTTTCGGTAAATTGCAGCGCATCGAGCAGGCGGATGGCTTCGTCCACATTGCGGCCAAGCGGCATGTCGTTGACGATCTGGTGCCGTACAATGCCTTCTTTGTCGATGAGGAAAAGGCCCCGGTAGGCGACCAGTTCCCCGGTGGACGACATCTCGCCTTTGTCGTTGAACTCCCAATCGCCGGCCAGCACGTCGTAATTGGCGGAGATCGTTTTGTTGGTGTCGGCGACGATGGGGTAGGTGACGCCCTTGATGCCGCCCCTGCTTTTGTCCAGTTGCAGCCAGCCCCAGTGCGACATCTCCGTGTCGGTTGAGCAGGCGATCACCTGGCAGTCCCTCTTTTCAAATTCCGCCAGTTTTTCCTGAAAGGCAAACAGTTCCGTCGGGCAGACGAAGGTGAAATCTTTTGGGTAGAAAAACAGGATGACGTATTTGCCAGCGTAGTCGCTGAGCGAAAAACCTTCTACTGTCTCGCTGCCGTTGACCACGGCTGCTGCTGTAAAACCGGGGGCTTTTTTCCCTACTAAAACCATAGTTGATAAGTTGTTTTGTGCTGGCAGAAAACGGGCCTGTCCAGCCTGGCCAAAAATTCATTTTGACATAGGTTTACTAAACTTTTAAAGTTTTAGCAAACGGGTAAACAGGCTCCTTTTTGCCGTTTTTTATTATACTTCATCAGGTTGATTTTCGGACAGTTTTGGGTAGCGTATTTTGTGCCTGAACGAGGCGAAAAACGCAGGCATAGCCTAAGCTACGGCGAGTATTTTTAACAAAGTTCAGGTGCAAAAGACGCAGCCAAAAAGTCTGAAAATCAACTTGGTGAAGTATATCTGTTTTTGTGAAATGAACGGTTATTAAAAAACCGGGTTCAATGAAGCGGCGAAGGTCAAAAAAAATGGCTTGGCGGACAATGACATTTGTCAATGTTTTTTCCGGGAAGAAAATATAAATGGCGGGAATGTGCAAATAGGGGCGGGCAGGCTATTCCGGTTTTTCATATTCCGGCGCATCGGGCTCGGCCAATACGGAGCGGCTGTTTTCCGGCACCTGATATGCCTTCCCCTGCGTTTGCATTTTTTCGGACAAATGTTTTTTGAGTTCGAGGGCGTAGGGTTCGTAGAGTTCTTCGTCGAAATAAGAAGTGTCCAATGGGAAGTAGGCAGCCGGGACATTTTCGATTTTTGACAAGGTTACGTAGCGGCACATTAAATTGTCGTCCACATCAACAAAAAGCACTTTTTTTTCAGGTGCGTTTTTTATCACCCCTTTCCAAGTTATTTGTTTTTCTAAAAACCTTAATAATAGTTCAGGCGAGGCGTAAAAGACCATCCAACGGTTGAAATGCTTGTCGGCATCCACCCAATAATAAAGGTAGTCTTTGCCCGTATTGTCTATATGGTGCGAAATTACCGGGCCTTCGTGGAATACGAGGTCGCCCATTTTTTTTAAAGAAAGATAAAATTGCCTGATTTTTTTTCCAATAATAGTTTCCATTGTTTTTGATTTAAAGGGTTTTCTTATAAAAATAAAAATCAACGAAATGAAGGACTTTTTAAAAGGATTCCGTCGTAGTCGGGGTTTTGCAACCCCGAACTTCTTCTAAATCAAATATCAGTTCGGGGTTGCAAAAC
>DROJ01000223.1 GCA_011321935.1 Bacteroidota bacterium
CGAGCGCACCCTCGACCTTGACCCTGTCGGGCAGTTCCGTGCCGGCTGAAGCCACCGCCTCCTCTCTTTCCGCCGTCTCCCTGCCGGCAGTGGAACAATAATCAATTTGCGATGGAAAAAACAATACTTCTTTTCGGCCTGTTGGCCAATTCTATTTTTTCGTTTTCACAAACCAATATTTTATCCACCAACAATATTGCGGAGCAAATAATGATGGGCAATTACGACCCCGCCGATTATATGCCCACCGATATAATTAACGGCCACGAAGAAATAAGGCAGGCAATTCAAGATGGCGTTTCCGCAGATTCGCTGCATTCTTATTTGTTAAAATTAAGTTCTTTCGAAACCCGCAACACCGGCTCCGATACCATTTCGCCGACGGCGGGAATAGGCCCCGCAAGGCGTTGGGTGTATGGGCAGTTTCAAAAAATAAGCGCTGAAAACGAGGGGCGGCTCATCCCTTCCTATTTGCAGTTCGACCAAAATATATGCGGCATGGGGCAGCACCGCAACGTATTCGCAGTGCTGCCCGGCACCGACCCTTCTGTGCCGGGAGTGATATTGATCGAGGCGCACCTCGACAGCCGTTGCAAGACGCTCTGCGATACCGGATGTACGGCCCACGGCATGGAAGACAACGGCAGCGGCTCGGCCCTCGTCGTCGAACTGGCGAGGGTGATGAGCGGCTTGGCCTTTCAGCGCACCATTGTTTTTATGACCACTATCGGGGAGGAACAGGGCTTGTTCGGCGCAGGGGCTTTTGCCCAATATGCCGTGGACAAAAACATCGGCATCCGGGCTGTTTTGAACAACGACATCGTGGGCGGCATCATTTGCGGGGAGACTTCTTCGGGGCCTTCCTGCCCGGGGCTGAACGATATTGACAGCACGCAGGTCAGGCTGTTTTCGCAGGGCAGTTTCAATTCGAGGAACAAACAATTGGCGCGGTTTATAAAACTGGAGTACCAAGAAGAACTCAAAGATTTTGTGCCCGTGCCGATGCTGCTGACCATCATGTCGTCGGAAGACAGGTCGGGCAGGGGGGGCGACCACATCCCCTTCCGGCAGCAGGGTTTTGCGGCCATGCGCTTCACCTCGGCCAATGAGCACGGCAACGCCAATGCCAACGACCCCGATTACCACGACCGCCAACATACCTCGGGCGACCTCTTGGGCGTGGACACCGACGGCGACAATGTGATTGACAGCTTTTTTGTCGATTTTAACTATTTGGCGAGAAACGCCGTCATCAACGGAGTGGCGGCGGGCATGGCGGCTATCGGCCCTGTTGCCCCCGGTTTTGAGGCCACCCATTACGACGACGTGGTGCGGGTGAGCATTGACGACGCCAATGATTACGGCGAGTACCGCGTGTTCGTGCGGGTGTTCAGCAACGATTTTGATACTGTTTTTACGACCACCGAAACAGTCTTCGATTTCCCGTGGGACGTGAATCCGCTGACCGCGATAAGCGTTGCTTCGGTGGACGGAAACGGCATCGAAAGCCTGTTTTCAAAAGAAAAAAAACCGAGCGAAGCGAGCGCAACGGGGGAGGCCAAAAAAGCAGATAAAAAATACATCGAACTGCTGCCAAACCGCCCCAACCCATTTGACGAAGCTACTTTTATTTCGTTCTATGTCAATGAAATCCGCCCTTACAAAGAGGCCTACATCCGCATTGCCGACATGGCGGGCAGGGAAACAAAACGCATCCCCGTGCAGCTCAAACCCGGCCTCAACGAAATACTCTACGAACATGGCTACAACCAAGCCGGCACCTTCGCTTACAGCCTCGTGGTGGATGGTACAATAATGGATACCAAGCGGATGATATTCAGGGGGTGAAATAATGGTATAAGGTTTAACGGTTTATTGGTTTACAGGGAGGTCGGTTTGGTTGAGAAGATTTGGCGGGTAATATATTTTGCCCAGAACCTCCATAACCAAACCGACCTCCCTGTAAACCAATAAACCGTTAAACCTTTATACCAATAAACCTGCATCAAAATGAGCGACTTATTGGACGATCAGCACATCAGGGAAATGGCGGGGAGTTTCGAGTTTTACCGGGGCTTCCACAGCATGGCATATGCCGAGGAGTTTGCGCAATTTTTGCAGAGCAAGAACATCCCCTGCCGGCTGGAAAAAAGCCGGCCGCTTTTGGATGCGGCCATTGTCGGGCATGGGCTGGTGCCGCCTGCTTTGGTGAAAATCCGTTCCCGGGATTTCAAAAAAGTCAACCAGATTTTAACGGAAAGCGCCCTGAAAGACCCGGCCTATGTGGAGGGGCATTATTTGCAGCAACTGGACGACAGGGAGTTGATCGGCATCGTGCGCAAGCCCAATGATTGGACGGTGGAAGACGCCGCCGTTGCCCGGCAGATTTTGAACGACCGAGGCATCCCCATCCCCAGGGAACACGTCGAAAATTTCAATAAAAAAAGGAACGAGGAACTGCACCGGGGCAAAAAAGCGAACACCGGGCTGATGTTTTTTTATTTTCTTTGCTTCGCAATGGCCGGCCTTTTGTTCAACCCCGTTTTCCTCGCCGGGGGCATCATCTTGGGCTGGTATTATTGGAAAGACAAAGGCGTGGACAATCAGGGGCAACGGTTTTATACTTTTGCGAAGCAGACCCGTTTTTATGGGAACATTATTTTTTATCTCGGCTGGCTGAGCTTGGTTTTGAAGCTGCTGATCGTTTTTCAGGTTTCGGGTTTTCGAGGGGTCCGCACTCCCCGCTATGACTTGCCAAAGCGTTGGCATTATGACCTTACTTCTGAGCGGTGCCACAAACCAAAATGTTTTTGGGCAGTGCATCAAATGTAATGCTGCTCTTAATTTTTCTCGCAAAGGCGCAAAGTATTCAGAATCAACACTTTGCGCCTTTGCGCCTTTGCGAGAAAAATTAAGAGCAGCATTACATTTGATGCACTGCCTGTTTTTGAACAAAAAAAGGCTTCCCTTTGAACTCCGTTACAGACAATGAAGACAAACATCCACATTTTCGCATTCCTTCTTTTTTGTAAAATCTCCGCTGCGCAGACGCTGGAGAGCGGCGATGTGTTCAGTAAAATTTCCACCACCATCAGCAATTTGCCCGCCGCCGGCGGCAACCAATACTTGCCGCCTTCGGCAAATGAAAGGGCCGATTGGACGGCCGTTTTGACCGACCTTTTTGCCGGCAATTACAGCGGCGCCGACACCAAGGCAGCCCTGCTTGGCTACGACCTCGTGCAGTTCTCCGACATTCCCACCGGCGAGACTTACTATATTTTGGAAAAGACCGCTGCCGGCACCAACTACTGGGGCACTTACATCCTCAACCCCAATGCCTGCCGTTCCGAACTGGTGCTGATGGCGCCGCACCCGAAAAAAGATTTCAACACCGGGAAGGAAGCCATTTACTGTTTCCAAGAACTCGATGCCCGGTTTTTCATGCTGGCGGGCACCAACCGCTGCAACAGCAGTTCCTTTTCTTCCTGTTCGGGCACCACCACAGTCTGTACTGGCAGCAGCGAAGCCTACCGGGTTTCCGACCCCGCCCACGTCACCGATGCCATCTGGCAAGCGACCACGGAGTACGTCCACGACAATGTGGCCGGCACCTATTTTGTGCAGTTGCACGGCTTTACCAAGCAGTCCACCGACCCCTATGTCATCATGAGCAACGGCACGAGGCAGACACCTGTGCCCGACAAATTGGCGGTCTTAAAAAGCGAACTGGAAACCATTGACCCGGTGCTTACTTTTAAGGTCGCGCACCTTGACCTGGGCTGGAACAGGCTGATCGGTTTTACGAATACCAATGGCCGGTACATCAACAGCAGCGCCAATGCCTGCAGCACCAATGCGGTGAACACCGATGGCCGGTTCCTGCATTTGGAACAGGAAAAAACGAGGTTGCGCAACGACATCACCGGCTGGAACAAAATGGGCGCGGCCCTCGGCGAAACCTTCAACAGCAACGCCTGCCCATCCCTCGCCCTGCTGCCCGTCGAACTCGTGTCCTTTGCCGCCGCCATCGTTGACAGGCGGGTGCGGCTGAACTGGGAAACCTCCTCGGAAGTGGACCACGCCTTTTTTGCGGTGGAAAAATCAACCGACGGTTTCCGCTTTTTTGAAATAGGCACTGTGGCCGCTGTGGCAGGCAACCAATTTGGCGGCAGCTATGAGTATTGGGACGAGCCTTCCGCGGGGCAGGTTTATTATCGCCTGCGGCAAGTGGCCCTCGACGGTAGTTTTGAATACTCCAAAACCATAAGCCTCGATTTCCAGACACCCCTCGCTACCGCAATTATTTATTTTAAAAACAAGCAGCTTGCCGTAGTTTTGGCCGGGGAAGACAGGGGGCAGGTTTTTATTTTCGATCATTTGGGGCAAGTACTGGCAAAAAGCAAAATCGGGCCCGGGCAAAACCTTGTTGATGTGCCGCCCCTCCTTCCGGGCATTTATTTTTATAAAATCAATTTCCGGTCGGGCAGGTCGCAGTCCGGTAAATTATGGAAAGGATGAATTCAAACATCTATCTTCGCAACACTTTTTTCCGGCAGGCGTTTTTTGTCAATGGCTGTAAAACTTGCTAATTGACCATTTTCATTTTCAAAGCCCGCAACCCTTTTCATTTCCCCGAGGTTTCGGGGCAAGCAATTTTCATTTTAATTTTCATTTTCATTTTCCATGGTTTTACTCGACAATTACGACGTTAGGAATATCGGCAACCTCGAACTGCTTGCCAAGCAAGTAGTAGAGGGTTTTATCATCGGCCTGCACAAAAGCCCCTTTCATGGTTTTTCGGTAGAATTTGCCGAGCATCGCCTTTATAATCAAGGTGAAAGTACCCGGCAGATAGACTGGAAAGTATATGCCCGCACCGACAAAATGTTCGTCAAACGTTTTGAGGAAGAGACCAACCTGCGCTGCCAGATCGTGGTGGACTGCTCCTCGTCCATGTACTTCCCCGAGGTGGGCAAGGACACAAAAAACTACACCAACAAGCTCCGTTTTTCGGCGCTTGCGGCGGCCTCCCTGATGAACCTTTTGAAAAAACAAAGGGACGCCTTCGGGCTGACCCTCTTCGACAGCGCCCTGCGCGAACATACCCGCTGCAAGTCGAGCACTTCGCATTACCGCCTGCTGCTCACCTACCTGCAAAAGCTGATTGACAAGCCCGAACGCAACAAAACGACCTCCGCTGCCGAGTCGCTGCACCTCATCGCCGACAGCATCCACAAGCGCTCGATGGTCGTCATTTTCAGCGACATGTTCGAGTCGAACGAAAACACGGAGGCGCTCTTTTCTGCCCTCCAGCACCTCAAACATGCCAAGCACGAAGTCATCCTTTTCCATACCGTTGACAAGTCTTTGGAAATGGATTTTGAATACGAAAACCGCCCCTATATTTTTATTGATATGGAGTCGGGCGAGCAGGTACGCCTGCAGCCCAACCAAGTGAAGGAGCATTACGTGGAGCAGGTCGCCCGTTTCAAAGAAGAACTGAAAGTGAAGTGCCTGCAATACAAAGTTGATTTTGTGGAAGCAGACATCAACGCCGGCTTCCGCCCCATCCTCCAAGCTTGGCTGGTGAAACGGATGAAAATGACCTAGGGCTCAGTCTTCAGTCGGTCAGTCCGCAGTCTTCAGTCTTTGTGGAGTCCTACTTTATAATTGATAGCTTTTTTATTACTTAAACCAAGCCTAAGACTCCGCTGCTTTGTCATTCGCCGAAGGCGAACCTGTTTACGTTAGAAGTGCACGCCGCCTTGTCATTCGCCGAAGGGGAACCCGTTCACGTTATGGCGCTGCCGAAGATGACTTCACTTTTAACGTGAACGGGTTCGCCTTCGGCGAATGACAAGGCGGTGGAGAAACAGGTTGGATTTGGAGCATGGATTTTAAACAAAACCATCTGTTGGAAAATAAACTTTATCGCCAAATACCTGGTCGTTTTTTAAAATACGCATTCCTCCTTTTCCTCCCTTTATTTTTTGGTTGTTTCGAGCCAAAGGAAGGCTGCCTGAACATCAACGCCACCAATTACGCCGTGGATGCGGACGACCCTTGCGCCGATTGCTGCACCTTGCCGACACTGACTTTGAGCGTCCGGCATGTGGCCGAACTGCCCAACGATACGGTGGCTTTCCGCTACGGCACCCTTTATCCATCGCTGGTGGACGGGCGGGATTCCTTTGTGGTGGACAGGGCGCATTTTTTTATTTCAAATATAAAATTGGTAAAAGAGGGCGGCGGGGAAGTCGGGGTGACCGATACTTTGCGGCTGGAATTTGCATCGGGGGAGGCCCTTACCATCGAGGACAATTTTGCGAAGCTGGACAGGGATATTTTTGCTGCACGAAAAGTGGGCACTATCATAACGGAAGGCAATTTTACCAAAATAAAACTCACGCTCGGTTTGGAGGAATTTTTGCTGCAAAACGACCTGCCCACCAACATCCCCCCCAGGCACCCGCTTAACATCAGCGAAGATTCTTTGATTTTTGAAGCTGGCACAGGTTACATCCCCAACCTCCTGATTTTCAGGCCAGATACCCTGCCGGAGACCGATTCACTGATCTTTCATTTCCTTGAACCCACTGAAATTACCTTGCCCTTAGAAAGCCCTTTTTATGTTGAAAAAGGTTTTGATGTGAAACTCACTTTGAAAGTGAATTATGAAGAATGGTTCAGGTTTGTGGATTTTGAAAACGACAGTCCGCAGGCAATGATGGAACAGATCGGTCACAATTTGCCAAATGTGTTTGCGGTCGCAGAAATCAAATTGGAATAAGCGAAATTTTTTGAATGAGCCAAGGTGGGCTTGTTTTTGGAACCCGTATGGAGGAAACCATTTCCTGCGCTGCCTGCGCTAAAATTCAATCTTATGAAAAATCTATTTTTCCTGTTTTTATTGGCCCTTGCCTTTGCAGCCTGCAAAGACGACGAGGCCGTGGTCGGCGATACGGCCACCGTCAATCTGAATTTCAAGGCCGTTTACTCCGGCGAGCCGTTTGTCACCAACAATTTTGATTTCCAGTACAAATACCCCGACGGGAGGGAGATTGCATTCGATACTTTCAATTTTTTTATTTCGGACGTGGTGCTGCTGGAAGAAAACAGCGGCGACGAGGCCGAGTTGATTGACCTTGAATTCATCAATTTTACGGCAAACAACAGTTTGGCCGCTGCCGAAAAGCCGATTACTTTCTCACCAAATTTCATCCCTGCCGGGAAATACAAAGGCATCAGGATCGGCATCGGCGTACCTGCCGACATCAACAACAGCAATTATATTGACTTCGGGGCAAGCCATCCATTGCGCAGACATGCTAGCGAGTTTTGGAGCGGCTGGGACAGTTTTGTTTTTGTAAAATTGGGCGGCTCTTACGACATCGAAGGCGACGGCATCGGCAATGGCGACGACGTTCCTTTTGCCCACCAATTGGCCTCCAACGCCGTTTACCGCAGCGTCACCATCAACACGCCGATAGTGGTCGAAGGGGGCAAAGACCTCGACCTGAACATTGTCGTTGATGCCCTCAAACTTTACCAAAACGATGCTGGTTACCTCGAAATGTCGGATGAAGAAAACCGGGCCACCAATGATCCCGGCAACTTGGGCGTTGCCATCTCTATCGTTGATAACTGGAGCGGTGCTGTTTCAATTTCACAGTGAATTTGAGCTGTTTTGGGCTTGGTGCTTTCAGTAGGGGCACCCGATGATTTCCGGCTTTCAGGGGCTAATATTTTTTTGAAAAGGGCAGTGCTAAAAGCGGGCCGCGTACCTGCTGTCTTTCCGTCGTGTTTTTTTTTCTTCCCGTCGAAGAATGCCGTCCCCCTGTTTTTCTTCTCTGTAAAATTGGGGCTGTTTTTTATAAAACCGGAATTGGGTCAACAATTCCCCCTGCCTGCCGGCAGGCAGGCAATTTCCTAATTTCCCAATTTCCCAATTTCCCAATTTTTTAATTCTCAATTTCCTATTTTTACAAATGAACGACTTATTTAAAACCGCAGCCGACGGGCTAAAAAACAAAGTCATGAACGATTTCAATAAACTAAAAGAAGGGCGGGACAAGCACGCCGAAACCATCATCCGCAACCACATTTTGTTCAGCATGGGCGCGGGCGTTATCCCTGTTCCCATTGTTGACATATTTGCCGTCAGTGCGGCGCAGCTCGATATGATCCGGCAGCTCTGCAAGGTCTATGATGTTGACTTTGCCGAGACGCAGGGCAAGGCCATTGTCAGTTCTTTGACCACCGCCACTTTGGCAAGGATCGGTGCGGGCAGCTTGGCAAAAATGATCCCCGTCATTGGTTCTATCATTGGCGGCGTGACCAATGCGGCGATGGCCGGGGCATCCACTTATGCGCTCGGCCAAGTCTTCAAAATACATTTCGAGACCGGGGGCACCATCCTCGATTTTGATGTCAGCCGCCTGAAAAAACTCTACAAAGAGCAGTTTGAAAAAGGCAAAAAGGTAGCAGAGGAAATGCGCCAACAACAAAAGGCCAAACGCGACGCCGCCGAAAAAGCCGCCGAAGAAGCTAAAGCCGCCGAAACCATTGACGAGGTAATGGAAGAAACCGTTGACCTCAACAAAACAGATACCGATGAAACCATCGCCCGCCTCAAACAATTGGGCGAACTGAAAGAGGCCGGGGTCATCACCGATTTCGAATTTGAAAGAATGAAAAAGAGGGTGTTGAAGAGTTGAATGGTTAAATGGTTAAATGGTTAAATGGTTGAATGGTTGAATGGTTAAATGGTTGAATGGCTAAATGGCTGAATGGTTAATAAAAGACCCGATGGAATGAGTCCCATCGGGTCTTTTATTAACCATTTAGCCATTTAACCATTTAACCATTCAACCATTCAACCATTCAAAACCCCATCCTCGCCACGGGCGAAACATCTTGCCCGGCAAAATCTTTTTTCAGGAATTTATAGTAGCCGGTGACGGCGATCATGGCGGCGTTGTCGGTGCAGAACTCCAGTTTGGGGATGTAAGTGTTCCAGCCATTTTGTTTTCCTGCCTCTTCTAAAGCATGTCTCAAACCTGAATTGGCGGATACGCCGCCTGCAATTGCGATTTCTTGGATGCCCGTTTCACGGGCGGCTTTTTTTAGTTTGTTCATCAAAATAGAAACGATGCGTTCTTGGATGGAGGCGCAGATGTCGGCGAGGTGGTCTTTCACGAAACCGGGGTTTTGTTTTACTTGGTCGCGGAGGAAATAGAGGATGGCCGTTTTCAGGCCGCTGAAACTGAAATCCAAGCCTTTGATTTTAGGTTCGGGAAAGTCGAAACGGGGCCTTCCTTCTTTCGCCAATTTGTCAATGACCGGCCCGGCAGGGTAGTCGAGCCCCATCATTTTTCCTGATTTGTCGAATGCCTCTCCGGCGGCGTCGTCGAGCGTTTGGCCGATGACTTCCATTTCAAAATGGCTTTTCACCAAAACGATCTGCGTGTGGCCGCCCGAAACAGTGAGGCAGAGGAAGGGAAAAGAAGGTTTTGGTTCTTCGGCAAAATGGGCCAAAACATGCGCCTGCATATGGTGTACCTCGACCAACGGGATGCCCAGCCCGAGTGCCAATGCTTTTGAAAAAGAAGTGCCGACGATGAGCGAACCGATCAGGCCGGGGCCTTTGGTAAAGGCAATGGCGCTGAGTTCTTCTTTTTTTACGCCCGCTTTTTTCAGTGCAAGGTCAACCACGGGGACGATGTTTTCCTGATGTGCCCGCGATGCGACCTCCGGCACGATGCCCCCGTACAGCTTGTGGACTGCTTGGCTGGCAACGAGGTTGCTCAAAATTTTCCCGTCTTTCAGCACTGCGGCGGCGGTGTCGTCGCAAGAAGATTCGATCCCTAAAATAATAATGCTCATTTTTTTGAATTTTTGTTTTCCCTTTTGGGCTTGCTGTTGGCTACCGTTTTAAGGTTGCCGCCTTTTTTCCCCGAAGTGGATTCGGGGCAAGCTATTTTTATTTGTAACTGCTAAGCAGGGAGCCTTGAGGTGATGCCTTTGGGCGGGGAGTGCGGGGGGAAAGGCGTTGCCTCAATATATCGAATTGAGGCAACGCCTTTC
>DROJ01000224.1 GCA_011321935.1 Bacteroidota bacterium
AAACCATAAATTGTTATGGTTTTTTCAGGGGTTTTTTGTCGATTGTTCAACAAATCAGGAATAGGAGCCACTAAATGGCTGTCAAAAAACTTGAACATAGAGTATTACAAACTCCCTTAATGGAATAATTTTACAGACTCAATTAATCCACATTTTTCCAAGGTATGGATCAGCTCTTCTTTTGTCTTTGGTGGATTTTTTAGAGAAGCCAATTGATTGTTGAAAGCCTGGTTTACCGATGCCTCATATAGATCATGAAGAATGCAAATGAAGGTGTCAGGGATATATACTTCGATATTGATTTTTCGGAGATATTCTGGTGGAAAATCTTTTTTGTTGAATGTCAAAATTGCATGGGCATTGCACCGGATAGCAGCGGCAACTACATGCCTGTCATCGGGATCGGGTAATTCGATGGAATCTATTATTTTTTCAAATGAATGAACTAAAGCATCTGGGAATGCACCGTTCATTGCTTTTACTGTTCTGATTAATTTTGGTTTGGTCAAGTCTGGCCTGTTCAGCAATAAATTCCTCACCCATTCTTCTTGGATTGTTTCTGACCACTTTGGAGAATAAAGTTCTTGTTCGGCAAGGTTTAGCAATATATCGCGTACCGGGGCGGGATATAGGACACAAGCATCAAGAATAACATTAAACCTTGTTGAATAAATCATTAGTATCCAAGATTAAGCTTCTGTGCTTCTTTTGCTATATAATCAAGGTGTTTTCTTCTTTCAGATTTAAGCTTTGCTTCGTACTCCAGCAAGTCATTTAATTGGATTCGCCGGTGGGTCCCAGCTTTTCTAAATGGGATTTCGCCCTTTTCCAATAATTTGACAACATGGGGTCTTGATACATTTAATATTTCGGCCGCTTGCTGAGTGCTGATTTCAGCATCTGATGGAATAAGGGCAAAGGATTTCCCTTGTGCCATATTGCTGACAATTGATTTCAAAAGAATAAAAGCCTTTAAGGGAATGGTTACAACCTCGTCGGATTCCTGGATCCTTAACTCGACCACTTTTTGCTTTTTTTTCAAAACTTGGTTTTCGCTTTTGGCCAATAACCCGACCGAAGACAAGGCCACTTTTTGATCCGCTTTTGTTATTTTTTTTATTATAGCATTCATATTTAATTGTATTTAGCTCAAATATACAAACGAAATAAGCGAAACACCAGTTCTCTGCAAAATATATATTTTAATGATGGTTTTTCACCACTTCTTCATGGCTTATACTGCACCACTTTAGGTTTTGTGCATTTGCCCCCGCCAGCCCCCTGCCCCAAAAGGGGAGAACCTGCGCTCGATGCACAAAACCTAAAGTGGCGCAGTATATATATTTTCCGTTTTTGACTTCTTCCGAAGCTTTGAGCATCAATTCAAATTCTTTATCTGATAATTCAAAATCAGGCACTTCGGCCTCTTTGGCATCAGAGATATTAATAGATTCGATAAGCCTGATTTCTCGCAGCCATTTCAAAAGCGATAGTAATTTCTTTTGATTGTTTTGGTCGAACTTTAATTGCAATGTCATACAATGTTTTATTTTTTTTTAAGTAACTGTTCAGCACATACAGGAGTTTTCCCCGAGGGTTCGGGACACGCCCGCAAAGTCACGCAAAGGTTTCGCAAAGTCACGCAAAGTTAGACGTGTACTCGCCTCGCTTTGCGTGACTTTGCGGGCGTGTCCCGAACCCTCGGGGAAAACTCCTGTATGTGTTTATGCTGAATAGTTACCATTCACCTATATTATAGACAATAGATGCTCTAATTGTTTCCCCTAGATTATTTCGGCACCTTTTTATCCCTCCCCCTGCACACGTACTTAAACTATGAAAAAGTTATTGACTTCCGTCTTTTTGCTATCCCTTTGTTCGCTTGCCCATTCACAGGTCAAATATGAAATAGAACTGCTTCCCGACAACGAGACCTATCTGATCTCTTTTGTGTCGGAGGTGACTTATTCGCCTCCCAGCAACAAGATCGTTTCGGGGCAGGTTACGCTCCGGATGCCCCACGGCATCGGCCCCAACCTCTTTCAGGTGACCGACCTGACCATGGAAACGCCCGGCGCCGAATGGCAGGCCAACGACTTCGTGCAGTCGCCAGTGGAAGCTCCTTCCTTCGATTACCTTTCCTTTGCCCTCACCACTCCGGGGACAGATGTTTATGACCTGCAGGCAGGTGTCAAAGTGCCTGTTTTTTCATTTAAAAACGGAGCGGATTTCGGCGCCGACAGCATTGCGATCATGGTGAACGAGACCGACCCATTTGCCTTTCCCAATTCGCTTTCGGTCAATGTGGGCAACTCGCTAGTGGTATTTGGCGGCGGGCCTTTCAACTCCTACGGTGGCACCGTCGGCGACGGCACTGCCCCCAACACCCCGCAAACACTTTGCACCGATGAAATGATAACGCCCGTCGTACTTTGCGGCAGCGACCCTGTTTATTTGGGGCAGCCCATCACCCAAGATACCATTTGGGAGGAGCTGCATTACACGTCCTTTTTTGGTTGCGACAGCATGTTCATCACCACTATCGAGCTGCAAAATTCGCTGGCAACCAACATTGATACGAGCATTTGCGAAGGCGAAATTTTCAGGGGGATGACCATTTTACAGGACGAACAAATTGTGGAGAATTTGACCAGCAGCGCAGGTTGCGACAGCACCGTGACCTATTTTGTTGAAATGGCAACCGCGACGGCTGCCACTGTTTCCGAAACGGTTTTGCGGGGGGATGTGGTCAACGGGGTTGCTGTTTTTTCCGACACTTCGATGGTTGTTGTTTTGACCAATGCGGCGGGTTGCGACAGCACCCTCACCACCACTGTCAACGTGGTGGATGTGCCCGTGGAATACGTCACCGTGGAGCGCTGTATCGGCGAGGGCTACAACGGCGAGTTTTTTACCATGGACACTACCTTGATGGATACGCTGACCAGTTTTACGGGTTTTGACAGCATAATCGTTACCGATGTTTTTATTTACGACACCTATTTTACGAACGAAAACAGGGTGCTTTGTGCGGGCGAACCTTTTGGGGGGACGGTCTATACGGAGAACACTACCATCACCGATAGCTACCTTTCGGTACACGGCTGCGACAGTGTGTTCACGATCAATATCGAAATACTCGAACCAGTTGTTTTTTCAGTAGATACGACCCTTTGCGCAGGCGAAATTTTTATGGGACAGAGCTTTGAAAACGACACGACTTTAACTGAATCCATCCTTTCGGTAAATGGCTGCGATAGTATTGTGCATGAAACCATCGTACATGTTAGCCCTGCAGTTGAGGTGGCTATTGATGGCGCCACTGCCCTTTGTGCAGGCAGCGTGAGTACCTTGACTGCTTCCGGCGGAACGGATTATGTTTGGAGTACCGGCGCCACTGGAAACAGCATCGAAGTCGGCGGGGCGATGACCGTTTCGGTAACGGCCACCAACAGCTTCGGTTGCCAAGCTATTGCATCGGCCGAAATCACGGAGTCGGGGCTGGAAGCACAGCCGGAAGTGACGCCCCCAAACTGCCATGACGACCTGAGCGGCTCTATCGAACTGGGCAATGTCAGCGGCGGCAACGAACCTTATTATTACTCCATTGACGGCGGCGGTTTTTTTACGACTTCTTCTGAATTTGCCGACCTCCCGCCGGGTGTTTATGACATTTATATCAAAGACGGCATTGGCTGCTTTTGGGAAGGCAACGCCGAAATCTCCACGCCGGACGAATTGTGGCTGGACGCAGGCGATGACCAAAACATCAAGCTGGGAGACCGGGTACTGCTCAATGCCCTGACCAATGTGAGCGATCCAGATACCGTTCTCTGGTCGCCTGCTGACGGGTTGGAATGTGCCGACTGCCTGGAAACTTCCGCCACTCCCGTGGAAACGACGACCTACCATCTTTTAGTGATTGATAAAAACGGCTGCTCTGTGGAAGATGAACTGACCGTTATAGTGAGGCCGGGCAGGCAGGTCTTTGTGCCGACGGCCTTCTCTCCGAACGGCGATGGGCACAACGACAATTTTACCGTTTTTGCTGGCGACAATGTTTTGCAGGTGCGCAAATTTGTTGTTTTTGAACGCTGGGGCGGGCAGGTCTTTTCTGCCGAAAACTTGCCGCCCAACGACCCCTCCCTCGGCTGGGACGGAACGTGGAGAAACAAACCGATGGACGTGGGGACTTATGTTTGGATGGCAGAGGTCGAGTTCTTGGACGGGAAGGTGAGGCTGTTTGAGGGGGGGGTGAATTTGATGCGGTAAGGCGGCATGTAATTAATAATGTAGGCAAGGATGTTTTTTTTTCAACGCAAGGCCGCAAAGGTGCAAGGAAACGCAAGGGTTAAAAGCCTTGCCTTGCCTTGCACCTTTGCGGCCTTGCGTTGAAAAAAAAACATCCTTGCCTACATTTGATGCACTGCCCATTATTTAAATACATGCCGCCTAACTTTCTTTTTTGCAATTAATAGAATGTGTTGACCGGCAGCATTAGTAAAAAGTCATTCTCTTTACTGACTTTTATCACCTCGTCATGGCAGTTGCATATCCTAAATTGAGTAAAAATAATAGACCATGAAAAAGGTAAATAAAATACTCTTTCCCACCGATTTTTCCGCTACTTCGCAAAATGCTTTTCGCTTCGCACTTTGGTTTGCCGATAAACTGGAAGCGGATATAGACCTGCTGCATGTGGTATATCCAGAGGCCGAACCAATGGACTTCCCCGTGCTGGTGGCCCGTGCCACTAAGCAGAAAATGGAGGCGGCAAAGGACATGGTTAAAATATTCATGGACACGGGTATGGCACAGGTGCAGGCCGCCCACCCGTTGCAAAACGTGCCCAATGTCCACGCCGATATTGAGATGGGCATTTCGTCCGTGCTCATCCCGGAAGTGGCCAAAACGGACAATGTGGATATGATAATCATGGGCACGCAGGGCGAGCACAGCACCTTGGAACGCATCGTCGGCAGTGTCACTTCGGCGGTCATCCGCAAGGCGCACTGCCCTGTTCTGGTGGTGCCGGAAAAGGCCCAGTTTGAGCATCTCACCACTGTCGCCTATGCCACCGACCTGAGCGAAACAGACCCTTTCCATATTTGGGAGACCGGTAAAATACTGAGTCCTTTTAGCCCGATATTGAGAGTGGTGCACATTGAAAAAGAAGCCAACGAGAAAAAGCCGATAAACATGAAAGACCTCGAAACTTTTTTTGCAAACCGAGCACCTGCCCTGCAAATTAATTTCCACAATATAAGGGCCGGCAATGTAATGGAAGAACTGGAAAATTTTGTCAATATATGGGAAGTGGACTTAATGGTCATGCACCGGCCAAAACGGGGTTTTTTCGAAAAACTATTCCATACCAGTTTTACAAAAAAAGAAGTTTTTCATACCCACGTGCCTTTGTTGATTATTAAATAATGCGTTAGGCTTATGCCTTCCAAGTATTCAAAAACATGGAAGGCCTTCGTCCTAAAACCTCACTTCGCGGGGCTTGTCCATTTTGAACCCTTGACCCGGAAACGCCAGGGCCAGCCTATACATTCCTCCGCATAACCGATGCCCACGCGGGGGGAGGCGAGGATGTTGTTTTCGGCAATCGCCTCTCCCCTGTCTTCTAACCAAATAGGACTATCGGCAGTCGTCAGATCCGTTCCCGAAAAGGAAGTTTTAATTCCCAATGCCTGACTGAGCATGCCCGGCCCGGCAGTGAGCCGACGTTCTATTTTACCCATATTTCTGCGCAGCAGCATGGCTTCTATATTGTCAACAGGTTGGAGGCCGCGCAGCAGCACGGCATGCGGCATATCCTTTTTTCCGGTCACGATGTTGAACATATGGTGGATGCCATAACAAAGGTAAACATATGCTTTTCCGCCTTCGGCAAACATGGTTTCGGTGCGGGCAGTCCGGCGGTTGTTATAAGCATGGCTGGCCTTGTCGTCCGGTGCGCGGTAGGCTTCGGTCTCTACTATTTTTCCGGCAGTGAGTTTTCCGTTGATATGGGTGACGAGGTATTTGCCCAAAAGGTCTTTGCTTATTTGTACGACATCTTCGCGGGTGTAGAATGATTTGTTGAGCCTTTTGACCATATTGAAAAATTATCCACCACTAAAAGTAGGATTACGGTCCGACTGTCCGAAGGGCTCCCGTGGAGAAGACTGTGGACTATCGAACTGTGGACTGAACCTCACCCCCTCCGACTATAGTTCGGCGCCTCCTTCATAATCGTAACATTATGCGGGTGGCTCTCCTGAATGCCCGAGCCAGATATCCTCACAAATTTTGCTTTCTGCAAATCTTCGATAGTTGCTGCACCGCAATAGCCCATGCCTGCCCGCAGGCCGCCGAGGTATTGCACCATCACCTCCTCCACGCTGCCCTTAAAAGGCACGCGGCCTTCGATGCCTTCCGGCACCAGTTTTTTGATGTCGTCCTCCACATCTTGGAAGTAGCGGTCTTTCGAGCCTTGGCCCATTGCACCGAGCGAGCCCATACCTCGATAGACCTTGAATTTCCGGCCTTCGTACAAAACCGTTTCGCCGGGGGCTTCTTCCACTCCGGCAAACAGGCCGCCTGCCATGATGGTATTTGCGCCTGCGGCAAGTGCCTTCACGATGTCGCCGGAAAAGCGGATGCCGCCGTCGCCGATGATCGGTACGCCCGTCCCTTTCACTCCCCTCGATGTTTCATAGATCGCCGAAAGCTGCGGTACGCCGACTCCCGCCACTATCCTCGTGGTGCAGATACTGCCTGGCCCGACGCCGACTTTTATGGCATCGGCCCCTGCCCTGACGAGGGCTTTTGCGCCTTCGCCCGTGGCCACGTTTCCGCCGGTGACCTGGAGTTCGGGGTATTTTTGTTTCACCTTTTTTACGGCTTCCAAAACGCCTTTTGAATGGCCGTGGGCGGTATCAATGCAGATCACGTCCACACTTGTTTTTACGAGTGCGGCCACCCGTTCCATCATGTCGTGCGTGACGCCGACGGCTGCCCCGACCACCAAGCGGCCATAGCCATCTTTGCAGGAATGGGGGTAGGCTTCCACTTTCATCAGGTCTTTGTAAGTGATGAGGCCCATCAATGTCCCCTTGCCGTCCACGACGGGCAGTTTTTCGATTTTATGGTTTTGGAGGATGTCCCGCGCATTGTCCAGGTCGGTGCCCACGGGGGCGGTGATGAGGTTCTCGGTGGTCATGACCTCCCGCACGGAACGGTCGAGCCTTTTTTCAAAACGCAGGTCCCGGTTGGTCAGGATGCCGATCAACCTGCCATTTCCGTCAACGATGGGGATGCCGCCGATGTGGTGGAGTTTCATCAGCGCAAGGGCATCGCCGACGGTGGCCTCTGCGCCCAATGTGACGGGGTCGAGGATCATCCCGCTTTCCGAGCGTTTGACTTTGCGCACCTGTTCGGCCTGCTGCGCGATGGTCATGTTTTTATGGATGATGCCGATGCCGCCCTGGCGGGCAATGCCGATGGCCAGTTTTTCTTCCGTAACCGTATCCATGGCTGCCGAAACAATGGGGATGTTGAGCCGGATGCCCCGCGTGAACTGGGTTGAAATATCAACTTCTCTGGGCAGTACTTCTGAGTAGGAGGGGACGAGCAATACGTCGTCGAAGGTAAGGGCTTCGCCCAAAAACCTGAGATGGTCTGTTTTTCCGTTTTCCATCCGCAAAAGTAGGGTATTTTGTTTTTTTAAATAAAACAGATTTGCCTTGCCTTGTTAAAATGGTGCAAAAAGGTTTTTTGACAATTTTTGCAATGCAGCTTTAGCCCATTGTTATTGAAGGCTTCACAGCAATGGGCTAAAGCAGCGTTCGGGAAATTGTCAAAAAACCCAAAAAAAACGCATCTTCGCAAAAGCTTGCCCCCGTCTGCAAGGCCGCAGCTTAACAGCAAGCAATCAACAACCGACCACCAATTATGCTTACCATATTCAGTGATGCCCATTTTATGAAACAAGCCTTTTTGGAAGCAGAAAAAGCTTTCGACGCCGATGAGATACCCGTCGGCGCAGTGGTGGTCTGCCAAAACCGGATCATTGCACGGGCGCACAACCAAACGGAACTGCTCAACGACGTGACCGCCCACGCCGAGATGCTCGCCCTGACCGCTGCCGCCAACTCATTGGGCAGCAAATACCTGGACGAGTGTACCTTGTATGTTACCCTCGAACCCTGTCCCATGTGCGCCGGGGCTTTGGCCTGGTCGCAGCTCGGCAAGCTGATATATGCGGCAAGCGACGGCAAAAGCGGTTTCATGCGCCACGGCAAATCCCTCCTCCACCCCAAAACTAAAGTGGAACAAGGCATCATGGCAAACGAATGCAGCGCCCTGCTAAAACAGTTTTTCCAAAACAAAAGATAGTTTTCAGTCGGCAGTCTATCAGTCGGCAGTCTATCAGTCGGCAGTCCGCAGTCCATCAGTCGGCAGTCTTCTCCACGGGAGTCCTTCGGACAGTCTGATCGGAATCCTGCTTTAGAGTGGTGGTCTTTTTTAACCGATACATATTCGGAAGGAAGAAGGAAGTGTATCAAATGTAATGCTTTTTTTTCGAGGGATTCACGACACTCGAAAAAAAGAAAAAAAGCATTACATCTGATACACCCCCGAAAATATATCAGTTAAAAAAGACCACCACCTAAAATAGGATTCCGATCAGACTGTCCGAAGGACTCCCGTGGAGAAGACTGCCGACTGATGGACTGCCGACTGATGGACTGCGGACTGCCGACTGATAGACTGCCGACTGATAGACTACCGACGACTGATAGACTGCGGACTGAAGACTGATAGATTGCCGACTGATGGACTGAATACTTACCTTTGCGTATAATTCAAAATTGCAGAAACCGGACTTTATTCATTATGTTCAGAAGACTACTTGCCCATCCCATTGTTCATATAGCCCTTACAGGGGCTATTGCGCTGAGTGTGTTTTTTTGTGTCTTTCCTGACGTCGTTCCCCGTTTTTCTTGGTTGGTCAACTACGCTGTGGTGTTGATGCTGTTTTTTTTGGTTGCCGGGTTGGTTTTCTTTTTTTTAAAGCAGCCCAAGCTCACTTTCGCCTTTTTTGGCGGCTGTGCATTGCTTTGTTTTTTCTTGAAATATTCGGTAAAAGGGGACGGGATACAACGTTGGCGGGACGATATGTTCAATGAGAGGCTGGTCAAGGGCAATGAACCTGAACCGGTGCGCACGGAGTTGAAAATTGCCCACTTTAACCTTTCCCACTTAGGCCGAAAGGCAGATTTACCGGATGTGATCGGAAAGTTGGATGCCGATATTTTGTCTGTTCACGAAGTGACCCCGATGGGCGACCGGTTGCTCAAAGAAGCATTTGCGGAAAGCTATCCCTTTTCGCAGACCTTGGTAGATATCGGCATATATGGAATGGCTGTTTATTCTAAATACGAGATCGAAAACATTGATACCTTTTACTATAAAGATGTGCCCAACCTGTGCGGGCAGATCACAAAAGAAGGCGAAGCCTTCAACTTTGTCAGTGTGCATACCCTGCCGGCATTGAACGAATATTCAAAACGCCGGTTGCAGCAGCACCTGAAAGTAGTGGAAGGGGAAGTGAACCGGCAGGTCGGGCCGCTTTTTTTGTTCGGTGATTTCAACTCCGTCACTTGGTCGGGGCAGATACAACAATTACTGGACGACACGGGACTGATGGAAAGCAGGATGGGCTTTATGCCCTATTCGGTCTCGGGCGGGCTGTCTTTCACAGACCTCCCTTTTGACCATATTTTTTATACGGGGCATTTTACCTGCTTGAATTTCCAGATCATCCAAGGAACGGACGGACAACACCTGGGCATCTTGGGGGCTTACCGTTTTCCCAAAAAAAGGTTGCATGGTTAAACGGCTTCTAAATAGTTTTGGCTTTGCATTGGCCGGCATCCGCAGGCTCTTCGCTACGCAGCCCAATGCAAGGGTACACCTTGTTGTTACGGTACTGGTGCTCGCCGGGGGTTTTTATTTTAAAATAAGCACGGCGGAGTGGTGCTTGTCCGTTGTGGCCATTGCGGCGGTGCTCGCTGCCGAAGCCTTCAACACGGCGCTGGAAGACCTGACCGACCTGGTTTCCCCCGATCACCACCCATTGGCAGGGCATGCAAAAGACATGGCGGCGGGAGCTGTTTTGTTGACTGCAGCCGGTGCGGCCATTGTTGGTTTATTGATTTTTTTGCCTAAAATACTGAACTTGCTGTCCTGAAGGACAATGCAGTACCCACACATTCTATAACTGCTTGTTACAATATTTTCTAAGCCCTGATCGTATGTAGGGCTCCACCTCTTGCCCTACTTTTTCAGGCCATCGTTTTAGCCTTTTCATTATCCACAAAAACTGAAATAATAATTGTTCCTTAACGGCAAGTTTTTTGAAATGACCTGCCATTACATAGCAATTTATTCTAATCTAATGAAAACCTGCCTTTCCTTGCTTTGCCTGTTTTCCTGCTTCTTGGCCACCTCCCAAGAACGGCTCGGCCTGGGCCTCGAAAACTATGCGGGCGTGTCTGGTCTTTCTGTCAACCCCGCAGCCCACTTGAGCAACCCCCTGTCCTGGGACGTGAACCTCGCCGGGGCCGGCTCTTTTTTTGACAACAATTATTATTTCATAAAAAACACCAGTGCGCTCGACCTTTGGAAGAACCGGGAAGACATAGAGTTCGATTTTGCAAAAGATCTCAAAGGCCCTCCGCCGGCCAATACTTACCTGATCGAATTTTTTGACGACGGCAGGCAGCGGTATTTTACCCTCGACACAAAAATTGCCGGGCCTTCTTTTGTTTTTAAAATAAAAGAAAACCATTCGGTCGGCTTTTTCACCAATGCAAGGATAGTAGGCGGCGCCTTGAAAATCCCGAACGAATTTAGTTATTACAAATACGATTTGTGGCCGCTCAACGACCCTTTCAACGTTTCTCCTTTTAAGGGAGCCATTATGGCTTGGACGGAAATGGGCCTGAATTACGCCATCAAAATACCGGACTATTCCGGGTATATGGGCATAGGCGTCAGCTTGAAAAAACTGGACGGGTACGAGGCGGCCTATGCCGAAAACCTGGGCAATTGGGTACACACCAAGCTGCCCGATGATGTTATTTCGCTCCGCAGTGCCAATGGCAAGTTTGGCATTACCGATTCCAACCTCGTGGAAGAAGGTTTTGCCGCCCAAAAAAACGGGAGCGGCTTTGGGATTGACATTGGCTTTGTCAAGGCCGTCCAAGAATACGAGGATGGCTACAAATGGAAGTTCGGCGCTGCTGTCCTCGACATAGGCAGTATTCAATTTACGAAAAACGCACAGGCGCACCGGGTGCATAATGCCTCCGAATTCGACCTTGTTTTGCAAGACTTTGAGCGCTTCAAGAATGTCGAAATGGTTGATAGTCTGTTCCTCTTTTTTAGCGGGGAATCGCTCGGCAGCCCCACTGCGTCGCTTGTTTCCAACCACTTCAAATTGGCACTCCCCACGGCCATCGTCCTGCAGGCCGATTATAGTTTCACTAAAAATTTGTACGTCAATGGCCTGTTTTCGCACAGGCTGCCAATGGGGGGCATCGGCCCGCAAAAGGCAAGCCTGCTTGCCCTGACCCCCCGTTTTGAACACCGCTGGTTTTCGGCCTCCCTGCCCGTCAGCCTTTATAATTGGCAGAAAGTAAGGATAGGCTTTGCCGCCCGGCTTGGCTTTTTGGTCATTGGTTCCGACCACCTCGGCAGCTTGTTCGGCCAATCGGATTTTACGGGCACAGACCTTTACTTTGCCCTGAAAATCAACCAGTTAAATCTGCACCTCAACCTCTTTGGCGGCGGCGGCAACGGCAACGGCAGAAAACACGGTCCAAGAAAAAAAGTGAAATGCTATACTTTTTGAGCAACTGCTGTGCAATTAAAATTTTTGTAACTACTCAGTCCCCATCCAAAGTTCTTTGAAAAATGCTTGAAAAACAGGTGCAACGCCCTTACCTTTCCATTTTTAACCTGGCAGAAGGCGGATCGGTCAGAGATTCTAATTCCCAATGGGGCCAATCAAGCCCGCTACTCA
>DROJ01000225.1 GCA_011321935.1 Bacteroidota bacterium
AAAAAAATGTAATTTCATCCTTTGGTGGAAGTAGCATAATTTATCTTTTTGGTGAAAGACATATCTATGCTTTCTTCCCCTTTTTTCAATGAAATCTCTTTACTTTTTTTCTAACAAGGTGTTGATGTATAGTAGTATGTAGTCCGCTAATTACGAATCGAACCACTAGGCACTGTCCTATGTTTTTCCAGAAAAACCTTTCAACGATAAAAAGGAACGGTAAAACAACAGGCCATCAATTTGGGCTGTGTTTTACCGTTCCTTAACGCTACGGCAGCAAAGCAATCGGTTTACAGACCACTGCTTCAAATTGTAATTTGCAGCCCTTTGTTTTCTTAATCAAATCAATTTTTCAACCAATAAATGCACCCTCGTCCCCAAATCATTGATCCATCTTGCACCTGGACTTATATCTAATTTTTTTGCCCTTTTTATGGCAATATCAACGTGAAGGATAAATGCTTCCACATCCAAGTTGGATTTATTATAACTGCCTAAAATATCAAGCAACTCTTTTTCTATTGCTGTCCTGCTTTTATTTATTTTCTTGTTTTCAAATATTTTATTCTTTTCTTCACCTGAATATTCGCTTATATCCTTGACATGAAGTAAAAGCCATATTTCAAAACACGGATTGCTGAGGGCAAGGAAATATTTCTTTTGAAAACAACATTTTGCAATTTCATTTATTTGTTTGATGCTCCAACTTTGAGAGTCCCTGTCAATCAATATCCAAAGCTCATCTCCCTCGACAAGCACATATTCTTTTACGTAAACATCTAATTGTTGGATGACGTGCTCGGGAGAACTTGCGGTCGAATTCCTTTCGAGAATTTCTATTTCTATTTTAGGTTTTGCAATCTTTTTTAAACCTTGAAAATACGTTCGTTCGGTTTTACTTCCTTCTGAAGCAATGATAAAAAACGACCTGCCGTCCAATGTATGGCTTTTCCTTTGTACGATCCCTTTTCTTTCTCTGGGCATTTTATTCAATTTAAATTGGGCAACCAAGTCAACTCTTCAACGCTGCCAATTTCGGGTATCCCTTCAAACCTACCGTGCAAATACCCCTTTCTTATTTCTTTATCATGCCTCGGTTTGTATTCCTCCAATGAATATAAAATGGATTCTCCGTGTTCATTTTTTTTGACAAACCAGACTTCATCCCTTCGCAATAATTTCAAATCCAATAAGGAAGATTCATGCGTCGTGACTATCAATTGGCTATTGTTATTAATTGAGTTTTTTAAAAACAATTCAATTATTTTTTTGGATAATAATGGATGTAAACTCCTGTCCAATTCATCAATCAGAAAAGTTTTATCTGAAACTGCCAACATTATCAGGGCAGGTATCAAGTCAAACATCCTTTGTGTCCCGTCAGACTCGTCTCCCAAATCGAATAAAATATCGTTTCCTTTTTTGGATATATGTTTTGTCATCAGTTTTGAAAATTTAATCTCCCCGTCTATATCTTTATATATTGAGAAAAAATCATCCCCAAAAACAACCCCTCTTCTTTCCTTATTTTCCATGTCGTCAAAATTTTGGACAATATCATTTTTTATTTCTTCCGGCATTCCCTTAAATATATTTTCTACTTTTTCGGCTTTTGTTTCAATACCAGATATACCGGTATCGAACAGTTTTAAAAATTCACAAAACCCATCAGAGAGCGTTTCGTCATTTCCGATCAGTTCAATGCCTGTATATTTAGAATGCGGATAAATAACCACCAAGTCATCTTCGATCCAATCAAACACCTTAACAATTGGTAACACCTCTTTTATTTTCCGGATGTTCCTTTTGCTCAATTCAGTTAAAAACAATTGAGTTGGTTTTGTATCTTCTCCTATATAATGAACCCTTAACCTATTTTCTTTTCTTTTAAATTTAATTGACAAGTCAACATTTACATTTCCGTTTTTGTCTGTCGTCCTTTCAAATATCGGAAAGTCTTTTGTCGTCCCTACTCTAAACAACCATTCTTCTTTAACCTCTTTTGTTTTTAAAATAATATCAAAACCATAAGCATATACCTCGTCTTCGATTTTTATTTCAAATTCAAAACTGGATATTTCATTTTCTTTTTCAGGGGCTAAACGGAAATGTTTTTGGAAAGCAACCGTATTTTCCGTTCCTTTTACGACCAGCCGTTTTGCCATATCCACCGCACTGATAAAGTTAGACTTTCCCGAAGCGTTGGCCCCATAAATGACGGCAGTTTTTAAGGCACTCTGATTGGTCTTGCCAATTTTTCTGGTGTGCTGTTTCAACTTGGTACTTTGCCCAGATAGCATTGAAAACTCTTGGCTCTCACCAAATGACAAAAAATTCTCGACTTTAAACTTTAACAACATTGATTTGTTTGTTTTAATAGCAAATTTAGTGATTTTTTCTCGTATTCCACAATTTTATTTTTAAATAAAACAAACTTAATGTTTAAACAACTTAATATGAACAGGCATAAAAAAAGCCCCAGCTCTCGCCGGGGCTTGCTCATACGTGTATGTTTAGTGCTCGCTTAATGCAATGTGTTATCCTATCAAAGCAGCGGCGCAATGACCAACGCGACCACTGACATCAATTTCAAAAGAATATTCAAGGATGGGCCAGAAGTATCCTTGAAGGGGTCGCCCACCGTGTCGCCCACCACTGTTGCCTTGTGCGGCTCTGAACCTTTGTAGTACATCTGGCCATTGATGCTCACCCCTTCCTCGAACATCTTCTTGGCGTTGTCCCAGGCACCTCCGGCATTGGACTGGAAGATGGCCATCAGCACGCCCGTAACGGTCACGCCCGCCAACAGGCCGCCCAGCATTTTGGCGCCCAGTTCGCTGCCCAGGCCCAAGAGGCCAGGGGTCAAGCCGACCACCACCGGCACAAGCACGGCCAAAAGCCCCGGGCGCACCATTTCGCGGATAGAAGCAGCGGTGGATATTTCCACGCACTTTCCGTATTCCGCTTTTCCGTCGGCAGCGTCAAAAGTTTTTTGATCGGCGGCATTCCAGTCGGCGAATTCTTTTCCATCGTTTTTCCTCATCACCGCAAGGGCAGCTTTGAGTTCGGGAATATCTTTGAACTGGCGGCGCACTTCCTGAATCATGTCCATCGCAGCACGTCCGACCGCGCCCATCGAGAGGGCAGAAAACAAGAAAGGCAACATGCCCCCGACAAACATCGCAGCCATTACATACGGGCTGGTAATGTCAATGGAGACCAGTTGTGCGTTGGGATGGCTGAGGTTGTAGGCCGTGATAAATGCAGCAAACAATGCCAGCGCCGTCAAGGCAGCAGAGCCGATGGCAAAACCTTTTCCGATGGCAGCCGTGGTGTTGCCCACTGCATCCAATTTGTCGGTACGCCCGCGCACTTCTTTGGGCAGGTTCGCCATTTCGGCGATGCCGCCCGCATTGTCGGAAATCGGCCCGTAAGCATCAACTGCCAACTGGATGCCCGTATTGGAAAGCATTCCCACCGCAGCGATGGCAATGCCATAAAGCCCCGCAAAAGAATAAGAACCAACGATGGCCACGGCCAAAATCAAGATCGGAATAGCCGTTGACTGCATGCCCACGCCGAGGCCTGCGATGATGTTGGTTGCCGAGCCAGTGATGGATTGGTCAACAATACTTTGCACTGGCTTGGTGCCCGTGCCTGTATAGTACTCGGTGATCATGCCAATAAACAGGCCGCCCATCAGGCCAAAAATAACCGCAACGAAAACGCCCGTCGAACTGTATTCAAAACCGCCCATGCTCCACGTTTCGGGCAGCATCCATTTTACTATAAAATAAGTGGCCACGAGCATTATCCCCGAAGAAAGGAACTCGCCCATGTTCAATGCTTTTTGTGGGTTGCCGCCTTCTTTTACCTTCACGAAGAAAGTGCCGAAGATAGAAGTAAGGATACCAAAACCTGCCAGCACCAATGGCAACAGCACCGCGTTCAGGCCGCTAAAATCATTGCCTTGCTCAAAGCCGAGTGCGCCAGTGAGGATGCCGCCGTTGGCATCTTTTGTAAGTATAAAGGCCGCTCCCAGCACCATCGTACCAATGATGGAGCCGACATAAGATTCAAAAAGGTCGGCGCCCATGCCGGCCACGTCGCCCACGTTGTCGCCCACGTTGTCGGCGATGGTTGCAGGGTTCAGCGGGTGGTCTTCGGGGATGCCAGCTTCCACTTTTCCCACGAGGTCAGCGCCCACGTCGGCAGCTTTGGTGTAAATACCTCCGCCCACACGGGCGAACAAAGCGATGGAAGATGCCCCAAAAGAAAAACCCGTGATAACGGTTATCACTTTGTTTATTTCCCAGCCCAAGCCAGAATAAATGAGAAACAAAGAACCAAGCCCCAAAACACCGAGACCCACTACGCCAAGCCCCATTACTGCGCCTCCGGCAAATGCGACTTCGAGCGCTCTCCCGAGGCTGGTTCGTGCAGCATGGGTAGTGCGCACATTTGCCTTGGTCGCCACTTTCATCCCAATGAAACCAGCGAGTGCAGAGCATATCGCACCGATCACAAATGAAAGGCCGACCAATGGAGAGGAGTCTGCAGTGTTGCCACTGACCGCCAAAAGGATGGCCACTGCTATCACAAAAATGGCCAAGACCCTGTATTCAGCTTTGAGGAATGCCATCGCCCCATCGGCAATGTTTTTGGCTATCCCAGCCATGCGTTCCGTCCCGACTTCTTGTTTGGACACCCATGCCGACTTCCAAAAGGTGAACAGCAAGGCGAGTACACCCACTATCGGAACAATCATCGTTATACTACTTCCCATAATTTTATTGAATTTTGAATGGTTAGTTTAGAAATAGACTTTAGAGTATAGGCAATATATTTTAGGAACTTTGCGGCCTAAAATCCATTGGCCTATCGTCTAATGTCTCAATAAGTTATAAGTTTGGAACCTAAAAAGAAGAAGGCTCGATTCCCCTGTGTTTTTGGGAAATTGAACCTCCGGCTTTGCCGGTTTTTCGTTTGAACGGCGAAAGTAAAACAAAATCCAACGCTGGCAAATTTTTTTGCCGCAAATGAAAAAGGCTATCTTATTGTATTCCAATGATTAACGGGTCAATCGCTGTTCGCTTTTAGCAATTAGCTATTGGCCAAAACCGAGCTATGGACTGAAGACTGAGGACTGTTAAACTGCTGACCAAATTATGGCCGGAATCTACCTCCATATCCCTTTTTGCAAACAGGCTTGCCACTATTGCAATTTCCATTTCTCCACTTCCGTAAAATACAAAGAGGAGATCGTGGCCGCTATGCTGCGCGAACTCGAACTGCAAAAAGACTACCTCCGGGGCGAAGCCATCGAAACCATCTATTTTGGCGGCGGCACTCCTTCCCTCCTCAATCAACGTGACCTCGATTTATTTTTCAATAAATTAATTTCAAATTTCTCAATTTCAAATTTCAAATCTCTTGAAATAACTTTGGAAGCCAACCCCGATGATTTGAATTTTCAAAAAATAAAAGAATTAAAAAGCACACCTATCAATAGGTTGAGCATTGGCGTGCAATCTTTTTTTGAAAAGGATTTAAAATTCATGAACCGGGCGCACAATGCTTCCGAGGCCGAGGCATGTATTAAAATTGCGCAGGACAATGGTTTTGAAAACCTGACCATTGACCTGATATATGGCTCGCCGGCCACGCCGGATATTAATTGGATAAAAAATATTGAAAAAGCAATTGATTTTAATATCCCGCATTTGTCTTGCTATTGTTTAACGGTCGAGGAAAAAACGGCGCTGGCACATTTTGTAAAAACAGGAAAAACAAAACCTGTGGACGAAGAACAGGCCGCCCGCCAATTCAATATTTTAATAAATAAATTAAATGCCAATAATTATGAACATTATGAAATATCCAATTTTGCAAAAAAAGGTTTTTATTCAAAACATAACTCCAGTTATTGGCAGGGAAAAAAATATTTAGGCGTCGGCCCGTCTGCGCATTCTTTTAACGGTACGAGCAGGCAATGG
The DNA here is from genome assembly GCA_011321935.1 of Bacteroidota bacterium. Classification (GTDB taxonomy): domain Bacteria; phylum Bacteroidota; class Bacteroidia; order Chitinophagales; family Saprospiraceae; genus UBA6168. Next base: position 5,997 of record DROJ01000225.1, read on the forward strand.
AACATTGCCAATAATGCAAAATATATGCAGGCATTAAAAGAAAATAAATTAAATAAAGAATTAGAAATATTAACACCGGAACAACAATACAATGAATATGTGATGACCGCCCTGCGGACAATGTGGGGCATTGATTTTTTAAAAATAAAAAATATGGGGCGTGGTGATTATTTTATAAAAAATATTAAAACGTATATGGAGCAAGGCTTGGTTTTTGAAAAAAACGGAAATTATACATTGACGGATAAAGGGAAATTTTTGGCGGACGGGATAGCGGCGGGGCTGTTTTTATAAAAAACATTATACACCTTTTCCCTTATTTGGATTTCACTCCCCCAGCAAGCCCTCATCCCTAAAACTAAAATACCCCCCGTCGCCAATAATCACATGGTCCATTAATTGTACGTCCACAATTTTTCCCGCTTCTTTTATTTTTTTTGTCAAATCAATATCCGCTTGGCTGGGCCGCAAACTGCCCGAGGGGTGGTTGTGGCAAACCACAATAGAAGCCGCCTGCCCCTCGATGGCTTTCCGGAAAATAATTTTCACATCCGCAATCGTTGCATCCGTACCGCCGATGCTCAACTGCATTTTGCCGATCAGTTTATTGGACTTGTTTAAAAGGAGCATCCAAAATTCTTCGTGCAGGTGATCCAATAATTGCGGGGCAATAATCAAATAAGTATCGCGGCTGCTATTGATAAGGGGCCGCTCAATAATATCGGATGCTTGCCGACGGCGGCCCAGTTCCGTCGCCGCAGCAATAGTGATCGCCTTGGCCTCGCCGATGCCTTTGAATTTCATCAGTTCGGCGAGGGTCTGTTTGCCGAGTTGGTTGAGGTTGTTGTCAACAGATCTGAGGATGCGCTTGGCGAGGGAAACGGCAGATTCATTGCGCGAGCCAGAACCCAACAATATGGCGATTAGCTCGGCGTCGGAAAGGGCATGCCGGCCCATGTTCTGGAGTTTTTCTCTCGGACGGTCGTCTTCGGCCCAGGCAGTGATGGGGAAGGAAGCGGGGGTGTAGTTTTCCATAGACGTTTTTTGGTATTTATACTGCACCACTTTAGGTTTTGTGCATTTGCCCCCGCCAGCCCCCAGCCCCAAAAGGGGAGAACCTGCGCTCGATGCACAAAACCTAAAGTGGCGCAGTATATGATCGTTTGTGTCAAGACAAAAATAATAAGATTTTGCTTTTGCAAAGAATTAAGTTCTAACATTTTAAGAAGATACGACAGCTTTCTATTTTGGCAAAAAATTGTATTTCAAAACACATACATTTGCAACCCCGAATTGTTAACCTAACTGTACGAACCATTTCCAATCACAGATAAAAATCACGTTATGGCTTTTGATCTCGACCTTATCAAAAAAGTATATGCGGAGCTGCCCGGCAAAATTGCCGCTGCCCGCAAGGCATTGGGCCGGCCGATGACCCTCACCGAAAAAATCCTTTACACCCACCTGCACCCCGAATCACCGCTCAAAAAATATACGCGGGGAGTTGACTATTTGTACTTCTCTCCCGACAGGGTGGCCATGCAGGATGCAACCGCTCAGATGGCCTTGCTGCAATTCGACATGGCCGGCCGCAAACAGGTAGCAGTGCCAAGTACCGTCCATTGCGACCACCTCATACAAGCCAAAGTTGGTGCGGAAAAAGACCTCGATGTCGCCATCCACACCAATAAAGAGGTGTATGATTTCCTCGCCTCTATCTCCAATAAATATGGCATCGGCTTTTGGAAACCCGGCGCGGGCATCATCCACCAGATCGTTTTGGAAAATTATGCCTTCCCCGGCCTGATGATGATCGGCACCGACAGCCACACACCAAACGCAGGCGGGCTAGGCTGCGTGGCCATCGGAGTAGGGGGCGCCGACGCAGTGGACGCCATGGCCGATATGCCCTGGGAACTCAAAATGCCAAAAGTGATCGGCGTAGAACTGACCGGCAAAATGAGCGGCTGGACTTCGGCCAAAGATGTGATCCTCGCCGTGGCGGGCATCCTCACTGCCAAAGGGGGCACGGGAGCTATCGTTGAATACTTTGGCCCGGGCGCCCGCTCGCTTTCTTGCACCGGCAAGGGCACTATCTGCAACATGGGCGCAGAGATCGGAGCCACCACTTCCACTTTTGGTTATGACGAGGCAATGGGAAGGTATTTGAGGGCAACCGGACGTGCCGACGTGGCCGACCTCGCCGACGGCATTGCGGAGCACCTCACCGGCGATGCCGAATGCTATGCCAACCCGCACGACTACTTTGACAGGCTCATAAAAATTGACCTTTCCATGTTGGAGCCACATGTCAATGGCCCTTATACACCTGACCTCGCTTGGCCGATCTCCAAATTTGCGCAAGCGGTAAAAGACAATGGCTACCCGCAAAAACTGGAAGTCGGGCTGATTGGCTCCTGCACCAATTCTTCTTACGAAGACCTCGACCGCGCAGCTTCGCTGGCAAAACAAGCGGTAGAAAAAAACCTGAAAGTGAAGTCCGAATTTACCGTTACGCCGGGTTCGGAGCAGATCCGTTTCACCGTGGAAAGGGATGGCCAATTGGCCGCTTTTGAAAAAATGGGGGCGGTCGTGCTGTCCAATGCCTGTGGCCCCTGCATCGGTCAATGGGCAAGGCACAACGTGGAAGAGGACATCAAAAACAAAAGGAAAAACTCCATCCTCACTTCGTTCAACCGGAATTTCACGAAGCGAAACGACGGAAACCCCTATACCCACGGCTTCGTGGCCAGCCCCGAAATAGTAACTGCCATGGCCATTGCCGGTGACCTCACCTTCAACCCGCTGACCGATTCTTTGATAAATGAAAACGGCGAAGAAGTGAAACTCGACCCACCGAAAGGGCTTGAACTGCCGCCCAAAGGCTTTGACGTGGACGACCCCGGATTTATCCCCCCCGCCGAGGACGGCAGCAAAGTGGAGGTGGTCGTTGACCCAAATTCGGAGCGCATCCAGTTGTTAAAACCTTTCGAACCAATTACACAGGAACAACTGACCAACATGCGGCTATTGATAAAAACAAAAGGCAAATGCACCACCGACCACATTTCGATGGCCGGCCCCTGGCTGAAGTACCGCGGCCACTTGGAAAACATTTCCAACAACTGCTTCATCGGCGCCATCAATGCCTTTAACGGCGAGGCCAACAAGGTGGCCAATTATGCCGACAGCGATACTGACCCAGATTTCATGGCAGTGCCCGACTCGGCCCGCAAGTACAAAGCGGCCGATATCGGCACCATCGTTTTCGGAGAGGAAAATTACGGCGAAGGTTCTTCCCGCGAACATGCGGCAATGGAGCCCCGCTTTCTCGGCGTGAAGGCAGTGGTCGTAAAATCATTTGCCCGCATCCACGAAACGAACTTGAAAAAACAAGGAATGCTCGCCCTCACTTTTGTCAATAACGATGATTATGACAAAGTGCGCCAAGACGATAAAATAGACCTTCTGGGCTTGGACGGTATGGCTCCGGGCAAGAACATGACCATCGTACTGCACCATGCCGACGGAACGGACGACAGCTTTGAAGTGAAGCACACCTATAATAAGGTGCAAATAGAATGGGTGCGCGCCGGCTCTGCTTTGAACAAAATCCGGGCAGATATTGCAGGGGCCTGATTCGGCCTTCAGTTTGGAGCGCATTTTTCAGCCCACAGTCCGCCAGCCGTGTTGTCCATGGTTGGCGGATTTTTTTTTTGTTAAACTTTATGGGCGGGTTATTATTTGACCGTTATTGAACAGGTGTATATTTGTAAGATCATCAACATAAAAACATGATAAAAAACGCCTTTTATATTTTAATCACAGCACTCTCATTTACCGCCTGCGAAAACGACATCGCCGAAGTCAACCGCCTGTTTTCCAATAAAGAAACACAAGTCGAAACGGCGCTCGGAGTGGAGATGCTGTACAGCGACTCGGCCATAATGGACCTCCGCATCGTCAGCCCAAAACTCATCCGGCATCTGGACAAAAGAAACCCTTTTCAGGAATTTCCCGATGGCATCGAAATAGAATTTTACGATGACAAAGGCATCGAAGTAACTGCCCGCATGACGGCCAATTACGCGCAGCGATATGACAACGAATCAAAATTCATCGTCAGGGACAGCGTGGTGTGGATGAGCGAAAACGGCGAAAAACTGGAAACGGAAGAACTTATTTGGGAGGAGGAAAAAGACCGCGTGCATACCAATAAATTTGTCATCGTGCGCCGGGGCGACGAGATCATCTATGGGCATGGATTTGAGTCGAACAAGGATTTCACGGAGTGGACGATCAGGGCGATTGAGGGGCGGATAAAAGCGGATGTCGCGGGAGACTTTAAAGGTTGACAAGTTCCTCCATAATTGGCCCCGATTCACCAGTGTCCTTTGCTCACTCATCTTGGACAGTTACTTGCCATTTTGCTGTTTTGATAAATCATACTTGTCCAAATGCCATGACTTGCCGTACTTTCATGGCATACTTTCAAAGATGAGACAACGCCAAAACATTTTCTTCCTGCTCTGGCTATCAGCTTTTAGCTGCGTGCCGTTATTGGGCTTTGCCCAAATGGACGGCTTGTCTTTTTCACATCTTGAAAAGCCCCAAAATTTTTCCCACAGCCAGGTCAACCAGATTGTCCAAGGCCCAGAAGGCTACCTTTGGTTCGGCACTGCCGACGGCCTCGACCGTTTTGATGGGCACAATATCAAACCTTACCGCTCCGACCTGCTCGACAGCACTACCATTTCTCCCGGCGGAATCCTTTCCCTTGCCATCAGCCCCGACAGCATGGTTTTTATCGGCACGATGGAAGGGGTGCTGAACATTTACCATGCCCGCCAAGACCGCTTTCAGCGCTTCTCTGTGCCGATAAACAAATCCACCCGCTACGCATCCATCTGGGATATGGTTTTTGAAGGCGATAGCATCGCATGGCTGGGACTTGAACGGGGGCTTGCCAAGTTTGACCGGAGGACAGGGGCTTTCCAACTTTGGCAGCCCAGCAGGGTCAACCGTTCTTTGCGCCCGATCTTCAACGACGTCATTTATTCTTTGTCTGCCGACCCCCAAAACGCAGATAGGCTATGGTTGGGCAGCCGCGGTGGATTGCTCGTTTTTTCTAAAAAAAACAATTCGTTCAAGCTGCCTTTTGAGGCAGCAACGAGCCGCCCATTTCTTGCGGTCAAGGATTTTCTTTTTGAAAAAGACAGCCTTGTCTGGCTCGCTGGCAATGAAGGCTCGGTGATACGTCTGGCAAGGAACAACCAACAGCCCGGCCGGGAAGGCTGGCACTCAAAAGCCTTCCACCCCGACCCTCTTTCCAACTTTTCCAGCGTTTTTTTGCTGAAAAAAGACAAGCATAAATTTTGGGTCGGCTGCCCCGACAAGGGGCTTGGTGAATTTGACGCACAAACGGGCAGCTTTTCTTTTTTGAATGAAAACCCGCTCAAAAAACAGTTCCGAAAAGAGCTGACTTCTTATTGCGCCCATTTGGACAGAGATGGCCGATTGTGGGTCGGCACCCATGAGGGTATTTTTTTTACCGATCCCCGGCAACAGCTTTATCGGCATTATAGAGTGGCTTCGCCAAAAGCGGCAATGCTTGAAGAAGCCCATGTTATAGGAGCTGTGGACTTGGCCAACAACCGGCTGCTGGTTGTTACCTCCCCTAAAAGCAGGTTTTTTATTTTCAAAAAAAATGCAAGTAAATTGTTTGCCGAATTTGATGCGCCCTTTTCAAATACCGGCAAAGGTTTCCATGCAATTTTTAAAAGCCGGAGCGGCCGCATCTGGGCATCTTCTTCTTCTGGCCTCTACCGCTTCGATGAACAAAAAAAAGCCTTTGTCCGCCCCCCTTATTTTGCTGGCACCCCGCTCGAAAACTGGAACCTGTACCGCATGGCAGAGGATAGCACCGGCAACTTATATGTGCTGGCAGGCGGATCGGCCGGGCTGGTCCAAGTGTCGCCCGACAGCGAAAAGGTACGGGTGTTCAATGAGGCGAACGCCGCGCACATCGGCTTTCCGGAAATAGAGGTGCTTACCGACATCTCGGTTAGCCCACAGGGGCAGGTCTGGCTCTTTTCGGAGACGGATATTTTTCGGTTCGACCCAAAAACCGGGCAGTTCAAAACTTTCGCCTGCCAAAACTGCGGGCAACAAATGCTCACCAGCAAATGGATATTGAGCGGGGAAGTTGACCGCTACGGCAAGGTATGGATTGGTTATAATTCAGGGGGACTGGATTGTTTTGATCCCACTACGGGCGAGGTCAAAAATTTCCGCACCGCAGAGGGTCTGACAGGCGAGCAGGTTTTGGAAATTGAACCGGGCAAGGACGGGCTGCTCTGGCTGAGGGCCAACAACGGCCTGTTCCGCCTCGATCCAACAACATTCGAATTTTGCGATTTTTCAGAAAAAGGCGGCCTGCTTAAACCCAGCCCCAACTACAAATGGTATGCTTCGCTCCAGGTGCTCGACAACGGCGAGTTGTTTATGAACGGGAAAGGAAAGTTTGCCCTGTTTGCCCCGCCCGTTCCAGCGGCTGGCTCAACGCAGCCAAAGCTGCAAATCGCTTTCGACGAGATACTTGTTTTTAATCAAAAGAAAAAGTTTGAGGAGCGCCTCGATTATTTGAATGAAGTCCAGCTCCAGCCCGATGAAAATTTTTTCACGCTCACCTTTGCCGCCCTCGAATTCACCAACCCACAGCAGGTGCGCTATCGCTACCGTTTGATGGGCAACAATTTTTTTACAAAAAATTATGACGAAAGCTGGCGCGAAACCACAGCGGGGCGTGCCGTCTATACAAAAGTGCCGCCGGGCGACTACCTCTTCCAAGTAAGCGCCCGTTCGCGCGACAGCGGGTGGATGCCCCAAAGCCGAAGCATACGCATCTGCGTAGCCCCGCCTTTTTACCGGACTTGGTGGTTTTTGTTGGCAAGCATGGTGGCGGTACTTGCCCTCCTTTGGGCGGGGTACCGCTGGCGTATCGGGCAGGTACGCGAAAAGGCGCGCATCAAACAGCAACTGGCCGAAATGGAACTCAAAGCATTGCGTTCGCAAATGAACCCCCACTTCCTGTTCAACTCCCTCAACTCTATCAAAAACTACATCGTGCGAAACGAGCCGCGCACTGCAGCCCGCTACCTCACGAAGTTTTCGCAACTAATGCGCCTCATCCTCAGCAATTCCAAAGACCCCACCGTCACGCTGGCCGACGAGCTCAAGGCTCTCCGGCTTTATGTGGAACTGGAAAACCTCCGCTTCCGCAAACAATTTAAATATAACTTTGAAGTAGCCGAAAACCTTCCTTTAGAAAGCATCGAAATACCGCCGCTCGTGTTGCAGCCTTACGTCGAAAATGCCATCTGGCATGGGCTAATGCACAAAAAATCAGGTGGCCAACTTTGGATGCGGGCCTATCGGCAAAACGGCTCGCTGCATATCGAAATAGAAGACAACGGCATCGGACGGGCAAGGGCAAAAAAGTTGCGGAGCAAATCTGTCATCAAAAAAAAATCATTGGGCATGAAAATCACTTCCGACCGCCTCAGCCTTGCCATGTCCGTTAATGGCCAAAAGGCATCGGTACAAATCAATGACCTCATGGACGCCAAGAACCATGCTGCCGGAACGCTTGTCCACATTAAAATACCTTTGAAAAATGGAAACAGATAAAAAATTAAAAGCCGTCATTATTGACGATGAAGCAGACAGCATCGAAGCCCTGCAATGGGAACTCGAATATTACTCCGAAGAAGTGGAAGTGATAGCCACTTTCAGCTCGCCCGAAGCGGCCCTGGCAACATTGCCAAACCTTTCCGTTGACATGGTTTTTCTCGACATAGAAATGCCCGTACTGAACGGGTTTGACCTGTTACAACGGCTCGAAAAAATTGATTTTGAAGTTGTCTTTACTACCGCTTACGATGAGTTTGCAATCAAAGCCATCAAGGTCAATGCACTTGATTACCTCCTCAAACCTGTGGACGAAACAGAACTGCGCAAAGTGCTGCGCAAAGCACGGGAACAGCAAAGCGGTTCGGATACGCAGCGGCAGCTTGAACAGCTTTTTACCTACTTGCAAAAGCAGCGCCCCGGTTTTCCGTCCATTGCCCTGCCCACTATGGAGGGCTTGGAATTTGTGGAGGCCGATGAAATACTGCGTTGCCAAAGCAACAGCAATTACACCTATATTTATCTCACCAACAACGAGTCCTTCCTTGTCAGCCGAACCCTGAAAGAGGTAGAAGGCTTACTGGCCGGGCATCATTTCTGCCGGGTACACCACTCGCACGTTGTCAACTTAAAATACGTGCGGCGCTACCTCAAAGGCAAGGGAGGCGAATTGATAATGAAAGACGGAACGACAGTGCCCGTATCGAGGAGCCGCAAAGAGGGGCTTCTGAAATTGTTTTAACAATGCGAATGACGGGTTAATAGCATAAAAAAAACAAGCACCCGCTCAAAACATAATTGCAGGTTCCGGCAACCGAGGATATATATCCTCGGGTTTGTAACTGCTTAGCAGGATGCCTTGAGGTGCCTTGAGGTGATGCCTTTGGGCGGGGAGCGCGGGGGGAAAGGCGTTGCCTCAATATATCGAATTGAGGCAACGCCTTTCCCCCCGCGCTCCCCGCCCAAAGGCATCACCTCAAGGCACCCTGCTAAGCAATTACTCGGGTTTAATAAAATAACCCACCGGGACAAGTTACCCCCCCATTTTCCCAACGGCTCATTCTTGCTTTCCCGAACGGGCAAGAGCTTCTAATTTTGAAATGCAAACAGCAATTTCAACAAAGAAGCCAACATGAAAAAAATTGTAAACCCATGTCTCTTGCCCTTGTTTTTATGCCTCGTTTTTTTCATTAAAAAAGGGCATTCCCAAAACTACATCCAAGCCCAGATCATCGTCCCGCAGCCGGTGCCAACTACTTCCCCGGAGGTACTTGGCCGCACAGGCGAGACCGTCCTTATTCTCACCAACACACATCCTTCGGAAAAATTTGAAGTGATGATAGGGGCTACCATCAAGGGCAACAACGGGGTCACTGGCTCGGTAGATCCACGTGGCAAACGGCCTGCACGGAGCATCCTCCTGCAGCCCGGCATGCCCGAAATGTTTACTGGTGACGACCTGCTCAATATTTTCGGCAACTATACCATTGACGACATCGAGTACAGTGGCATTGATCTAAAAGACCTCGCCATCAACCCCAAATTCCCGGAAGGCACTTATACGGTCTGCGTGACGGTGTACGACTACAACACCAAAGAACAGCTCTCTGCCCCGCAGCCCATGAACTGCTCCGCGCCCATCACCGTGCGTACCCCCGACCCGTCGGTCATTACGAACCCGCAAAACGGCGACGTGCTGGAATGGGGGCCTTTTGAAGCCATCCCCTTCCGTTGGACCAATGTGACCCTGCCCGGCAAAATGTTTTATTACGACTTTGTACTGGCCGAAGTGCCGAAAGGGGTAAACCCCTACGACGCCATCGAGAGCAAGAATTTCCAAATTTATACAGAAGAAAAAATGGTGGCCAATGTGCTGGTGTACGACCAGACCAAACCGCCCCTGCCCGATGGTAGTTACGCCGTGCAGGTAAGGGCTTACGACCCCGAGGGGCTGGTGGATGTCAAAAACGGCGGCCTCAGCGATGTAGTCGTTTTCCACCTCAAAGAAAGGCTGCTTGAACCGCCCCGACTCCTCAGTCCCCGGGCAGGCGCAGAACTGGCAAACAGCGACTCCCACCGTTTCCGCTGGACGGCATTGACGGCGGGCAATGCCCCCATCAATTACCGCTTGCAGGTAGCAGTGTTCAAAGGGGAAGGCACGCACGAAAGTACTTTTGAAAACCCCGATCTGGTGCTACTGGACGAGGGCGGGATGGATGCCAATAGTTTCACTTATGAGGATGGGTTCGACCCCTACATCACCTATCTCGCCCGCGTGCAGGCATACGACAAAACAGGCAGCACTGTCATTGAAAACGGGGGCTGGAGCAATATCCACGCATTCAGCATCGAGCCGCCGCAGGGGCAGGAGCAGGAAACTTTCGCCTGTGGCGAGGGCTGCACAACAGCCCGCCCGACAGGGCTTGCCGTCAATTCTTTCCGGACGGGTAGCCAAGTGAAAATGGGAAATTTCACCTTGCAACTGAACAACGTCTCCGTCAGCGGCACCACCTACAACGGCAGTGCCCAAATACTCCCCGGCAGCTTTTTCGACAGCCCGATAGAAGTAGAACTGCTCAACGCCCGCTTCAATGCGCAGGGAAAGGCCATTGCTGGCATGGCGCAGGCAAGCCTCCCTTCTACCAGTTCTGTTCCATCAAATTGGGGGACTTTTGGAGGCAGCATGAGCCATCCTTCCAACCCCGGCAATGCCCGCAGCTACCTTTCCTCCAATGCCCTCGAACTGGGCAACGGCAACCCACAAGCATCGGGGCTGCCACTGAAATTTGGGAACATTTACATCACCGCACTGCAATTGACGCCCACCACGGCAAAGGCAAACCTGGTGTCCATCTGGCAACTCTGGCAAGCCGTTACCACACAGGGCTATCTTGTTTTTGGCAAAAAAAATATCTGCATTTCTCCCGGCGGCCCGGCAGTGGGCGGCAGCGATGCCCGCTTGCCCTTGCTGCGCAATGCGACCGTCGAAGAAAACAGCCACATCTCAGTTACCATCTTGAAAAACGGGAGCGGCGCACCCAACGGCGGTACAGTGCTGCCATTCGATTGCGGGGGCGCAAAGCCCATGCTGGCCGTCGGCTATGTTACTTTCAGCGACCCTGAAATTAAAGTCAAATCTGGAAATTCCTTCCGCTCCGGCAGGAGCATCTATGGGCAGTTTGCCACCGAAATCGCAGATTGGAGAAATTGGCTGGCCGGCCTGCAATTTGTTTCATCTGGTCAGCGCAGCAATTTTGGCGGCAATGGCCAGCCAGTGAATTTTCAGTTGGATGAACTGAGGGGCTTTGAGTTTGAGGCAAGCACTGCCAATTACGACCATTCGTTCAGTCAAAATGTGTTAGGGTTTTCACCGGTAGGTGGTAGTCAAAATGGTAGTTTTGGAAGTTCCAGCACTTCGGCGCAAGGCATGAGCGGCAACCCGGCCCCATCTCCGGCAGGCCAAATTTCTTCTCAAAATATGGGTGCGGTCCATTTTGGGGGGATCGGCCAATTGACCGCCAACGCCATGCAGGGCATCGTTTTTCAGGATGCAAAAATTTACCTGCCAGCTTATTTTAAAAAAGAAAACGGGGACAAGCTGGGCATTGATTTCCCCAACCTCTATTATAGCTGGGGCGGCCTCAACGGCAGCCTGAACGCGGAATTTCAGCGGGCAAAACTCGGCAGCATCGGCGATTGGGGCGCAAGGCTCAACGGACTCAACATTTCTATTTTTGAAAATGGGCTGGAAGAAGCGGCTTACGGAGGAGAACTGGCAGTGGCTTTTTTCCGCGACCGCTTTCCTTTTTCTGCCGAACATGGCCCTGGCCAAGATGCACCCACCTTCGACGTTGAACTGCCCGAAAGCAACCGCATCAATCTCTGGAAAGCCAACGTGGCTCTGGAAAGCAGCTCTTCCATTTCTTCCTTTTTTAGCTCCGGCCAACTTTACGTGCTTGCCTCTTTTAGTGGTTCGCTTACTTTCGACAACCGCATTGACGACATCCGGGGGCTGCAATTGAGGAACATCGGCTTCAATGGTATGATCCTCTGGAACAGGACGGACGGGCCTTTTGGGCGGCTTAAGCCAATGTCGGTGGGTAGCTTCCGCATCCCTTCTTCTGCCCAAAAAATTGCGGGTTACCCCGCCGACATCAGGTCTGTCCGCTTGCGCGAACTCGCCAACCGAGACCTCGAACTAAAGTTCAATTACGACTTCAAATTTGATGATAACCTGAACGGACTCAATGCCCGTACCGACCTGAAAATAAAGCTGCGCAAAAATGGCCAAAATTGGGAACGGCGCTCAAGTACCGTCACCTCCATTTCTTTTGACGAAGACCTGCCCGGCCTTAGCGTGAACGGGCGGGTGCGCTATACCAACCACCCCGACGGCTATGATTTCCGGGGCAGCCTCGATGCCGATTTTTTGAACGGCTATGCAGAGGTGAACATAGACGGCATTTTAGGGGTCAACCGGAACAGGCGCTATTGGTCGTTGTTGGCACAAGCAAAATGGGACGAACCTGTTACTATCTTTACCGGCATCAATATGAGAGCCTTTGGCGGCGGCGCCTACTACAATATGGTGAAAGAATCGTCCAGCACGAGCGGCTCTTTCGATGACATTTCTTTCCGGCCAAAAACCTCCGGCAGCACCACTTTCGGCATCCTCGCCAATACCCTGCTGCAATCGGAAAAGCCCTCCGAATTCAATGGCCGCTTCCTCCTCGAAGTGGATTTGAATGACTGGAGCCTCTCCGATATCCGCCTCAGCGGCTATGCCCATTTTTTTGATGAAATGAGGGAGGAAAATTTTTGGCTCACCAATTCCGAACCCGCCGGCAATGCACAGATAAAACTCGATGGCGAAGTGAGGTTGAAATGGTCGGGCGCCAAATTTCTCAGCGCCAACCTCGGCTACGACATCAACCTCAAACCCAATGGCATCCTTACCGGCAGGCGCTCTAATGCACTCAGGCTTTATTTTAGCAGCAGCAGTTGGTATATCAAATTGGGCACTCCAAATAATCCGCTGCCCCTTACTTATTCCCCGCGCATGAGGGTCAACGGCACCAACTACTCGATCGGCAACATCAACACCCATTCTTATTTCATCACGGGCAGCTTCGGCAATGCACAGGCAGGGCTGGAAATTGACTACACCAAGAGCTGGTTCTGGGATTATGAAATAGGCTTTGCCAACCGCTTTTGGGCAAGGGTGGATTTCGATTTCGACATGGACGGGGCCATCGGCTACGGCCTCACCAATTGCAGCAACCATGACCCCGACGACTTTTTTGCCATCCTTTCGGGCGCCATCAGCCTCAGTGGAACGGCCAGTTATTGGGACCGCTGCAACAGTTGGAACCCCCTGGACTGGGGCGACCATTGCAATAGATGGCGGAGCATCGGCGGCAGCTTTGGCCTTTCCGGCAACTTCTACACCCCCGACCCGACGGGGCTGGAAGGAACGCTCGAAGTCGGCTTTTCTTATGGCGGCGACACCTATGGCATTGACCTGCCCTTCCGGCTGGGGAGTAGGTGTGAATAAGAGCCTGTCCCGAATTCACTTCGGGGCATCACCTCAAAGGCTCTGCAAACAGTTACAAAAAATCCAAAAATGAAAAATAGCATCTGCATCCTGCTGGCACTGGCCTTGGCCATCCCCCTCTTTTCGCAGGGCAAATTAAAGCTCAAATCAAAATACAAACCCGATGAGGGACTGTTGCTGAAAATCATCCCCACCGAGTTTCCCATCTTTTTTGCTGGCCTGAAAAACGGCTACCTCGTGGAGCGCGCCGATGGCAACGGCAGCTTCCGCCAATTGAACCCCCGCCCCCTCCGTCCCCCTGCCCTCGGCATGCAGCCCGACCCCAATTACGACCTCACCGCTACCGAGGTGATGGCCTTGCAGATGTGGCACCGCAGGGACACTATCGAGATGGCCATGAAAGACCCACGGGGGCAGGGCAGGGGGCTGAAATTGGCACTCGGTTTTTATCAGGCCGGCAGCTTGCAAAGCCCCACAGATGCCCGCCGTTCGGGGCTGGTTTTTATTGACAGATCGGCAGTGCAGGGCAGGGCTTATACCTACCGGGTGAGCCTGCAGGGCAGGCCGGAAACCGCTGCCACTTTGCAGGCAAGGGCTGTCGCCGACCCCATGCCACCGCTTCCGCAAATGGAAGGCGAAGGACTGGAAAACCTCGCCAAGATACAATGGCCGCACCTCCCGCAGCGCAGTGTTTACGAAGGGTATTTTTTAGAAAAATCAAGTAGCGGAAAACCCTTTGCCGCTACCACTTCCTCCCCCATTTTGTACAACCCTTTTTTGGTGAAAAACAAAAAATCGGGCTACCGCCCAAACATGGTCTATTACCGCGATTCATTAAATGAAAACAGCCGCCCCTACTCTTATCGTCTTGTCGGGGTGGACATTTTCGGCGACCGGGTGACGGGCAAGCAGGTACTCAAAGTGACCGGGCTTGACCTCACTCCGCCCGCCGCCCCAACGGGTTTTATTATTGAAAAAAACAAGGGCACGGGCGCTGTCAATTTGACTTGGAAAAAAGCGGAAAGGGAGGCCGACCTGCTCGGCTTCCGCATCTATCGCTCGGAGTGGCCGGACAGCGGTTTTGTGATGGCAAATGCCAAACTGCTGGGGGCATCGGTTTTGAGATTTTCCGAAAAAATGCCTGCGCCGCTGGAGGGCCGGTTTTACAGGGTGGCTGCGGTGGACCGGGCGGGCAACGAATCTTTCACTCCCTCCGAATTTGTAGTTTTCAAAGATAAAACACCGCCTGCCGTGCCGCGGGGTTTTGAGGCAGCCATTGATTCCAACGGCGTGGTTTCGCTGCGCTGGCAGCCCAACACGGAGGCCGACCTGCGGGGCTACCTGCTCACTGCCTCCCGTTTTGAGGAGGGGGAGTTCATGCCCGTTTCGCAGAAGCCGTTGAGCGGTACTTTTTATACGGACACGCTGGCGCTGAATATCCAAAACCGGCTATTTTATTACCGCCTTGCCGCAGTGGACGAAATGTTCAACACCTCTCCTTTTGCCGCCACTTTGCGGGTGGCGCTGCCTGATACCATCGCACCTGACAGGCCGCTTTTGCAGGAGGTGGTTTTTGAAAACGGGGCAGCGAAACTGACTTGGCTTACCGGGGACGGTGAGGGCATTTCCTCCATCCAGATTTACCGAAGGGAAAATGAAAAAGAGTGGCAAGCGGTGGCCTCGGTGCAAAACTTGAAGGCTTCGGGATGGGTTGACCAGAAAGTGGCCGCTGGCCAAATTTACGCTTACCGCCTGCGGGCCATTGATGCCTCCGGAAATGGGTCGGCCTACTCCAATGTGCGCTCCATATCTACCCGGCAGCGGGCAGTTGTCCCACCCGTTTCTGGCCTGCGCTATACGGCAGAAGGCAGTCAGGCCATCCGGTTGGAATGGCAAGCCCCCGCCGCCGGAACTGCTTCCGCTTTTCTTATTTTCCGAAAGGAAAACGATGGGGAAGCGGTGATGATAAATGCGGTGGAGGGAAGCAGCTATACCGACCGGGAAGTGCGGCCGGGCAATGCCTATGCCTACTTCGTGCTGGCAAGGGCAGTGACGGGGAAGCTGTCGGAGGCAGGGGAGGTTTTGGAAGTGAAGTTTTAGGTAGCACAGCCTTTCCCAAGGGGACTCCTGTGGAGCAGGCTGTCCCGGTCAGCGTCCTTCAGGGCGCTTGCGCATGCTGCTAAAACCTTTGGTGCAGCACCAAAGGTTTTAGCAGCACGGTTCCTCCCAAGACTCAAAACCATCAATCAAAAAACGTAACTGTTTAGCCCCCCCGAAATCCCGAAGGGATTGAATGTGAATAGCCCCGGATGCAATCCGGGGGAAAAGTGTAAAAGTGGACGGCAACCCCGAAGGGGTTGAATATTGCCATTCACATTCAACCCCTTCGGGGTTGCCGCCCACTTTTACACCTTTCCCCCGGATTGCATCCGGGGCTATTCACATTTAATCCCTTCGGGATTTCGGGGGGTGTCAAACAGTTACCAAAAAACAATGCGAGTACGCCCTGAAGGGCGTCGGCCGGGACAGCCTAAAGGCTGTGCTACCAATTAGAACCCATTTCAAATGCAAAAATTAATACACCTTTTTACGCTACTTTTTTGGGCAAATTTGGCCATCGGCCAAGCCCCTTCCAATGCTGGCCAACGGCCTGCCGTCGGCATCAGCGGGTCGCTTTCCGTCGGCGGGTATTTTTACGAGGCCAACGGAACGGTCAACCGCCAGGCGCCTTATGGTTACAGCATCAATGCCCATTCGACGGTGAATTTAAAAGGGCTGCAAATCCCTTTTTCGGTCATTTTCAACGAGCAGGGGAGGCGCTTCGAGCAGCCCTTCAACCGCTTTGGCCTCAGCCCCGCGTGGAAGTGGGGCAAGCTGCATTTGGGCTACCGCAATTTGAGTTTTTCGCCTTTTATATTGGCTGGCCAAACGATGTACATGGCGGGGCTGGAACTGACGCCGGGCAAGCTGCGCTTTGCCGCTTTGCGGGGGCGCATGAACGATGCCGTCGGCCCGGACGACCCCAATTTCCGCTCTGCCCGTTTCAAGCGCAATGCGCTGGTGCTGAAACTCGGCGGGGGTACGGAGAAGACCCATTTTGATTTTATTTTTATGAAAGGAAAAGACGATCTCAGCTCGCTGTCGCATGTGCCCGATTCCATCCAAAATGCCACCCCGGCAGAGGAAAATTCGCTTTTTGGCATTCAATGGCGGCAGCCCATGTTCAAAGGGAAACTGGTGTATAAACTGGATGCGGCGGCCAGCACTTTTACTGAAAACATCCGCTTCGACCCTATTGATTTTTCGGAAAGTTTTCCGACTGCCCACCGCATGAGGTTCATCATCCGGCCCAATGGTTCGACGCATGTTTCTTATGCGGGCGAGACTTCTTTGCGCTGGCAGAGCAGGGGCTTTGGCCTTTCTGCGGTTTACCGCCGGGTGATGCCGGAGTACAGGGCCATGGGCGTAAACTACCTGCTGACCGACCTGGAGGCCATTACCCTGAACCCTTCTTTCACCCTGGCCCGGGGCAAGGTGGTGCTGGGCGGCAGCCTCGGCCTGCAGCGCAACAACCTCGACGACCACCGCTTTGAAAACACAGGCCGAACCATTGGTTCTGTTGACCTGAACGTGAACCCCGCCCCTGCCTTTGGCTTCTTTGCGCAGTACGCTAATTACACGGTGCGGCAGCAGGTTTTTAAAGATGAATTTACGAACGACAGCCTGCTCATCAACCAGATCAACCACAATGTGACCTTCTCTCCGAGGTTCACTGTTTTTAAGCCCAACTCTACCCATACGATGCTGCTCACGCTGAACTATCAGGTACTCGACGACCAGAACAAGACCACCGAGCAGTTTGCCGACAACGACCTCGTGAATGCTTTTTTGAATTATATAATCAATGAACCGGCCACGGGCTGGAACATCCGGGCGGGCACGAATTATTTCCGCTTTAAGTCCGACCTATTCCTCAACACGAGGATGGGTGGCTCGCTGGGCGCGACCAAACGTTTTGGGAAATCTGGCTTTTCGTTGAGCGGAACGGCGGCTTTCAGCCTCACCGGGCAGGAGACTTTGGGCGAGCATAAGGCCGGTACCAATTTGACTTTTAACGGCAGGGCGGAATATGCTTTTTCGAAAAAAAGCTCGCTTTCTTTCCAGCTTTTTTATTTGAAAAATGAATTGGCGGGAAGTACTTTTTCGGAGGTACGGGGGCAGGCGAGGTATAATTATCGGTTTTGATTTTTTATTGAAATGGAGCTTATGCGGCGACGGCTTCTTTCATGTTTTTTTCCTCCCAATGGTTAACAAGCCCGGCCACTATTTCCAAAAACAATTTAGGCGGTATTTCCGGGTTCATGCTTTTGATGGTTTCGGCGATGGTTTTGTTGAGGGGCCAAGAGGGGTGCTTGGTCATTGTTTCGTGCATAATAAATATGAACCCATGTTTTGCTGCCCGACGGAACTTTTCTGTTTGCATGGACTTGCCAAAAAGTGGCGCACATTCTTTTTCCATCTCTTTGGTCATTGGCAAAACTTCCGTTCCGTATATGGCTTTGTTTTTCTGCTTTTTCATAGTTCGATATTTAAAATATCAAGCAGCAACCGCTTCTTCCATTGTTTTTTCCTCCCAATGTTTTATCAAATGTGCAATGACTTCCAGCAGTAACTCGGGCGGGATTTCCGGGTTGATACCTTCTATTGATGCCGCGACGATTTTGTTCAGCGGCCAGTCGGGGTGTTTTTCCCTTTTTTCTTGCATGTCTAATAAGGTGAGGAATTTCAAGCCCTTGCGGTACTTTTTTGTTTGGTAGGATTTGTCTTTGAACTTCTCCAGTTCTTTTTCTTCCTCTTTGGTCATAAACCTCGCACCGAGCTCTTTCATCAAAGGAGTCGGTTCTGGACAGATGCTTTTTTTTTCTTTAGTCATAACATTGTATTATTTTTCAAAAATACGGGTTTTGTTCTTCAAAACAAAGGCATCATAAATGTAGGATGGGTCGTATTTTTCATTGATACTGTTTTTGAAATCCAAACCTGCAACATGAAAGAAAAGGTCTATTTCTTCTGCCTTTTCTTTAAAAACCCGGTTGTACAACAGTTTGCGTTTTCGGTCAACCGGCCATATCATAATTTCCCTGTCGGGGTAATTATCAAAATATATATGAACGGCATTTGCAACGGTTTGCACAACTTTTCTCATATCCTTGTTGTCAGTGATTACCTTGTCGTCCCAATCGTTTTCGACCACATCCCCAAAGCCGAGATTGTATATGTTTCCCCCAAAATATTTAAAAACAACAATTTTAGGAATATTGCCTTTTGGGCCTATGCTGGTGAAGCGGAACTCGGTAAAATCTTCATTGATTGTCAGTTTATATGCTTCCCGTTTCTTCATAGTAAATGTTTAATCCCCTAAAATTACAAACAATTTACAAAACATAAATCTGGGTTTTATTTATAAATGCGATGTTTGTTTTTATTCCAGCAAATATCTACTTTTAAAAAATGAACCTGAAAAAAGACATCCAGAACCGCGACGACCTGATGCAATTGGTCACATTGTTTTATGAAAAATTATTGGCCGATAAGGACATGGTTCCCATCTTTATAGATGTGGCCAAAATAGACCTGGACGAGCACCTCCCCGTCCTCGTTGACTTTTGGGATTCCATTTTGTTTTTTACCGCAACCTATAAGCGCAACGCCATGACGCCCCATTTGATACTCCACGACAAGTACCCGCTGACCCAACTGCATTTCGATAAATGGCTCGCCTTTTTCAACCAATCCGTTGATGAACTGTTTGCGGGCGAAAAAGCGCAACTGGCCAAAGACCGCGCAAAATCAATTGCCATGCTGATGCAGATGAAAACCGAAAACATGAATTTGGCAAAATGAAATCCGAATACCTTTCCCACCTTCCCGCCAATATTTCTCACCTTTAAGGCTGAAAACAATTAACCCCGCCCGTTACCAAACAATACCGATAATACCCCAATACCGATTAATACCCAATACCTTTGTTTTTATGCCGAAACCCGTCATACATCATTACAACCAAGCATTCCTCCGGGAAATGCAGCGCCTCAACCCTGCGCAGCGCGAGGCCGTCGAACAAATAGACGGCCCAGTGTTGGTGATTGCCGGGCCGGGCACGGGCAAGACGCATATATTGGCCAGCCGCATCGGCCGCATATTGATGGAAACGGACGCACAGCCGCACAATATTCTCTGCCTCACTTTTACCGACGCCGGGGTGCAGGCCATGCGCAGGCGGCTGCTGCAGCTCATCGGGCCGGAAGCGCACCGGGTGCATGTTTTTACTTTCCATTCTTTTTGCAACAGTATTATCCAAAATAACCTGGAGCGTTTTGGCCGCCGCGACCTCGAACCTTTGAGCGACCTCGAACGGGTGGATATTATCCGCCATATTATGGATAAATTACCGCACCGCCATATTTTAAAACAGGTGCGCGGCGATGCTTTTTTTTACGAAGGCCATTTGGACGGGCTGTTCCAGACCAT
Source organism: Bacteroidota bacterium (assembly GCA_011321935.1). Classification (GTDB taxonomy): domain Bacteria; phylum Bacteroidota; class Bacteroidia; order Chitinophagales; family Saprospiraceae; genus UBA6168. The sequence goes on from DROJ01000225.1 coordinate 25,771, forward strand.
GAAAAAAGAAAACTGGACGGCGGATTATATTATAAAAAAAATAGACGAATACCTCGCCGACCTGCCCAACCGCGAAGCATTTATTTATAAAAGAAAACAAGGCCCCTTTAAAAAAGGGGATTTAAAAAAAGCGAAAATAGAAGAAGAGCAGCACCGCATGGAAAAGCTGCGGCAGGCCGCAAAACTGTTTCCCGAATATAAAAAGCAGATGCGGGAAATGCGCCGCTACGATTATGCCGATATGATATTGTGGGTCCTCGACGCTTTTGAAAAACACCCAGCACTGCTCCGCCATTACCAAGAACAATACCTTTATTTTTTGGTGGACGAATACCAAGATACCAATGGCGCACAAAATGAAGTATTGAATAAATTGGTGGAATATTGGGACAGCCCGAATGTATTTATTGTCGGCGACGACGACCAGTCTATATATGAATTTCAGGGCGCGCGCCTGAAAAACATAACCGAGTTTTATGCAAAATATAAGGGAGATATTAAATTGGTTATATTGGAAGACAATTACCGTTCCTCGCAAGATATACTCGATACTTCCCGCTCGGTTATAAGCCGCAATAATATACGCGTCATCAATACCATCAAAGGGCTGGGAATCGAAAAAACATTAAAAGCAAAAAATGC
>DROJ01000226.1 GCA_011321935.1 Bacteroidota bacterium
AAAATCCTAATTATCCTCTTTCTTATCGTTCTCTTTCTTGTCACCTTTATCTTTTGGTGATTTCAAAACAATTACTGTAGCAATAACTATAAGTGTATAGAGAATGTAGGGAATAATATTATCCGTTGGCATGGTAAACTCCTTATTTATATTTTTGAATATCTTTAGGCTCTTTAGCTTCAAACGCATAACCCAAAAGAGAAATCGCCTTAGCATACTCCCAAGCAATACAACGGGCGGAGTTTTTAATTTTAATTTTCATTTTAATTTAAAAAGGCCGCCCCAAACGGGGCGGCCTTTTTTTATTTTGCATGATGACCTATTGGGCGTAATTTCCCAGTTTTATATTTCCAATTATACCACCCGCTCGAATATTTTATCAACGGAAATTTCGATGCCCGTGGCGGGGTCGTGCAACATGCCTTTATCGAAATATAAATTGTTGTCGCCCGGCAACATTACGTGGATGGCTTTGAATGAGGGCACCACTATCCATGCAGATTTTACGCCCATTGGGAAGTAAGTATTCCTTATTTTTTTTGTCAGTTCTTCTAATGATTGGCTCGGAGAAATAATTTCGATTGTTGTGATGGGAACATCTTCTTCCTTTGCTTTTATTTCATCTCTATTGAGGTCTTTCAAAGGATAAATACAGATGTCAGGTGTTTTTGGTGGTACGGTTGCCAAACTGACCTCTGTTGGAAATTCGTATTTATCCCCATACCGGGAATAAAGTTGGAAGGTAATCCTTCCTTGCAGGGTACCGTGCAGTCTATTAGGCATAGGCTTGTTCCTTTCTATTTCGTAATCAGATTGATGACCTGAATGGGCTATGCTTTCGGTAAAAGTATCTTCCTTCATCATGGCTTGAATTTTTTTGTTGATACAAATATAAGGATAATTTTTTTCAATAAATTAGTAGAGCAGTGATTAGTGATTAGTGATTAGTATATTAGTGATTAGTATATCAGTGGTTTTCCTAATCACTGCCCTACTAATCACTAATATACTAATCACTAATCACCATTCCCCCCTTTTTCTTTCACCAATAATATATGGTCCACCACCTCCGGCAATTGCTCTGCCCCGATACGTTTTGATAAAATGGTTTTATCGGTGTCCAGCACATATATCTGCGGCGTAGAACGGATGTCGTAAACCGTTTTATAGCGCGAGCGGTGATAAGGGTCAACGGTGTTCCAGAACACGTCCATATTTCTTTCTTCAATGGCCGACCAACACTTGTCCACTTCCTTCATCGAGAATTTCCCCTCATCGTCGCGGGTCACGAGTTTGGTGCAAATGGAGAAAACAGCGACGCCTTTGTCTTTATATTTTTTTGCAAAATCAACCATTGCGGGCATTGATTTTTTGCAGTGCCCACAATCGGGGTCCCAGAAAAACAAAACAGTAATGGGCGACTTAAAATCATGCAATTGCACAGGGCTGCCATCTTGATATTGCATTTGTATATTGGGCGCTATTTTACCGATCAATAAAGGCTCTAATTTATCTGCATTTTCGATGATCTTTTTTAATTGTTCTTCTTCCGTCCACGGTGCCTGTCCGGTTTTATAATATTTATCGACAATATGGACATATACGGCGTCCATGCCGACTATTTTCGATTTGGCATATTTGTTCAAAAAATGGATGAGGTAAAATTTAAAAGTATTTTCGGCGGGCTTTGCTTTTTCCAATACTTTGTCAATTGCAACGGATATAGAATCGGGGTGCTGCACCGTCATTTTCTCTATATAGTGCTGCACTTTTTTAAATAAAAAAGGCGTCCTCACCATGCGGTCGTCGCCGAGGTCTATATTGTCGAACCAATGTTTGCGCATCCAATAAAAAGCCATCATGTCCGACTCGGTTTTGTCCTTGCCTTTAAATTCAGGGATATCCAAAGGCAGGTTGGCCTTGATGACGGCAGCGGTCATTGTTTGGGGGTTTTGGGAAACGATTTTTTGCTGGTATGCTTTTACGCCGTCGTCAATTGTTTTCAATTTTTCTTCGAGCTTGGCCTTTTTCTTTTCGTCCTTTTCGGCCTCCAGTTTTTCGCGCAGGGCCTTGGCCTCCGGCCTTTTTTCATTTAAATAATTGAGGTAGGAATAAAACAGTTGGTTGTCCTTCGAGCCTTTTATTTTCATATTGGCGTCAAAGCCCGGGGCTTTCGTTTCAACCGAAAACCACTGCTCGTCTTCGCCGACCAATATCTGGAAATATTGGTTGTCGGGCGGCAGCACGACGATGTAAATGCCCGGGTCGAGCTTTTCATTTCCCTCAAAATAAAACTGCCCGTCCTGCTCCACATAAGCAGTGTCTTTGATATATTGTTTGTCGCCAAAAAAATAGCCGAGGTAGGCTTCTGTTTCCTCAAAATTGTCCACTTTCAGCTTGATCTGATAGCCTATTTTTTGTGAAAAAACAAAAGACGGCAAAAGGAAAAATGCGAGGGATAAAACGAAAATGCAGAGCTTCTTGGATGCCATGAAATTTAAAGTATTAATTGCCATGATTAATAAAAGGATTTTTGATTTTTTTTTGCAGCTATTAAGCAAAAAACACTCAAAGCCGCGAATTCAATATTTCAAAATAACGCTTAAAGGTGGGGGATGTTTCTTCCAGTTAATAGAGAAATTTTTGCCAAAAATGCACAGTGAACAAATCAGGTTTGGGTTATGGATCAGAATAGGCGATCAAAGAATTTGTGTACCTATACTCAACCTTTATAGGTTTTGCACAAAACCTAAAGTGGTGCAGTATAAACTGTGCTTTCCGTCCCTAAGCCCTTGAAGCCCGGTGCCGCAACAAATGGTCGGCCATCACCAAAGCGGCCATTGCTTCCACGATGGGCACGGCACGCGGCAGCACGCAGGGATCATGCCTGCCCTTACCTTTTATTATCACTGGCCTGCCGGCTTCGTTCACCGACTCTTGCTCCGCAACGATGGTCGCTACGGGCTTGAACGCAGCTTTGAAATAAATGTCCATGCCATTGGAAATGCCGCCCTGTACACCGCCGGAATGGTTGCTGCGGGTTTTTATTTTCCCGTTGTCATTATAAAAAGGGTCGTTGTGCTGCGAACCGCGCATGGCCACGCCGCCGAAGCCCGAACCGATTTCAAAACCTTTGCAGGCGTTGATAGAGAGCATGGCCTTGCCGAGGTCGGCGTGCAGCTTGTCGAAGACGGGTTCGCCGAGGCCGGCAGGTGCATTTTTAATGACACAGGCCACATGGCCGCCAATGGTATCGCCCGCTTTGCGCACCTCCAAAATAAGGTCTATCATTCGCTGCGCAACGGGCAGGTCGGGACAGCGGACAGGGGTGCTTTCTGTTTTTGAGAAGTCGAGTTCGGTATATTTTTTTTCTGCTTCGATAGCCCCTACCCTGCTCACGTAGGCATTTATTTGGATTCCGTTTTTTTGCAAAAACAATTTTGCGATTGCGCCGGCAGCTACCCTTGCCGCGGTCTCGCGGGCCGAGGAGCGCCCGCCGCCGCGGTAGTCCCGCCGCCCGAATTTTTGTTGCCAAGTAAAGTCGGCGTGGGAGGGGCGGTACTTGTCGGCGATGTGGCCGTAATCTTTTGAGCGGGCATCTTGGTTGCGGATGAGGAGGGAGATGGGCGTGCCGGTTGTTTGCCCCCCGAACACGCCGGAAAGGATTTCAACGGTGTCGCTTTCTTTGCGCTGGGTCACTATTTTGGACTGGCCAGGCCTGCGGCGACCCAGCTCGTTTTGCAAAAAAACTTCGTCCACTTGGATGCCCGCCGGGCAACCATCTACGATGACCCCGATGGCCGGGCCATGCGATTCTCCAAAAGTGGTGATGCGGAATATTTGACCAAAAGAATTGCCGGGCATAATTTAATGGTGAATAGCCTGCCCCGAATATTCGGGGGTGAATGGTGAATGCCGCACAATTCGGCATTTTATAAAAAGAGGGCAAAAGTAGTATCTTTTTAATCAGCCGAGGTAAATGCACGAAATGCTCACTCGACTCCGCTGATTAAAAAGATACGGCAAAAGTACGGATATAAAAACAGGACGAGCATGCGGATTTGGCGAAGCCGGAACAAAAAGGACGGACGGACTTGGCGCGGATATTTAAAACAGGACGAGCATGCGGATTTGGCGAAACCGGAACAAAAAAGCAGGCCACCTGCTAACTGCAAGTGGCCTGCCCGATATGAGGTTTGCTATTTGAAAAAAATCAAACAGCGCTGTTTTTCACTATTGCTTCACTACCCTTATCACCTCCGTTTCGCCATCATTGAAAGACAGGCGGACAAAGTAGGTTCCGGCCCTCATGGACGACATGTCAATGCTATGGTTCATGGCGCCTTCTTTGATTTTTTCGCTCTGAACTTTCTGGCCTTGTACGTTCAGAACATCAGCCCTTACAGCGGTGTGGACCCCGTTGCTCGGCTCGATCACCAATTTATCGGCAACCGGGTTGGGGTAGGTCATGAACATTTCAGATGCAGCAAACCGCTGAACGCGCATGGCATCGGAATAAGCAAGGTGCTGCCCCTGTTCGAGCAGTTCGACGCGGTAAAAGGCATTTCCTTTTTTCGGGAAATAATCGGTAAAGCTGTACTCGTTCATGCCTTCGTTTTGGGACTGGGGCATGGTTGCCAGCACTGAATATTCCAGGCCGTCGTTGGAACGTTGAACAACAAAAGTGAAGTCACCGGCCGTCCTTTCCATTTCCCAATCCATCGCCACAGCATTGTCGAGGTTGTTGATATTTACGATCAAGTTGCCGCCGCAATGCGTCGGGCTATTGGTGATGGCCACTCCCAACTGAGAGGTAGAAGTACAGTTGCCGTTTGTCACCGACAAGGTGATGTAAACCACCCCCCACTGGTTCCAAGTGATGGTCGGGTTTTGCTCATTGGAGGTAGAAGGCGTGGCCCAGGGGCCAAAGTCCCAGTGGTAAGTTGCGCCCGCACTATTTGCGGTAGCGAGATAAGTGGCCTGGTCACCTTCGCAAACCAAGTCTGGCCCAGTGATTTCGGCAAATGCTTCCATGCCGACCACGATGGCAACCCGCTCTGTTTCAAACCATTGTTCGCAGGCCGATGCCCGGGCACAACGGATAAAATAAGTTGTCTGCTGGAGCGGCCCTGGGTCGTAACTGGCGCTGGTCGCACCTGGAACTGGATTCCAGGTACCGTTGCTAAATGGCACATCAAAGGTGGAGTACATCCACAAGTACTGGACAGGGCTGCCACCTCCGATGGCAGGGGCTGCGCTGTTGATCGGATCGGGATCAACGCCGGGGCCACAAAGTGACTGGTCGCAGCAAATAGAACCGGGATCGGAGATATTCATGCAGTTGTCATAGATGCCTGCGTCAACCGTTACATTGCAGTGGCCGGGCATAAGGCTGATGGTTCCTGTGCTGCCGCTGGCATTTACGTCGCTGTCGGTAAAGTCATCTGTGCAGGCATTGCCCGGAGAGAAGGCCCGGTTTGCGGGAAGGTTCACCACTACCTCGTAATCGCCTGCTTCGAGGTCTTCAAAAAGGTAAGAGCCGTTGGCCAAAGTCTGGGTTGTCATGTTGACCGCATTGCCGTTGACGTCGGTGCCCGTCAAGGAAATAGCAACCCCTCCGACGCCGATCTCGCCGGGGTCTTGGCAACCGTCGCGGTTAAGGTCGTTCCAAACTTTGTTTCCGATGCAGCCCAATTGCTGGAGCATTGCAACAGCAGTGCCGGTGCATCCCTGCACGTCGGTTACGGTAACGGAATAGGTGCCCCCTGCGAGGCCAGAAATGGTAGGCCCATAATCAGAGGTGTTCCAAATATAAGTATAAGGAGACTGGCCGCCGCTTGCGGTAGCAGTAACAGACCCGTCATCGGTGGTACTGCTGCTCGGATTGGTTATATCAACAGCCACGTCCAAGCCGCCGCCGCTTGCAATGGTGACCGATGCTTCGTCGGTACAGCCGTTGGCATCGGTGGTTGTTACGGTGTAGGTGCCACTGCTCAGGCCGGAAATGCTTGCCCCGGTATCGCCGGTACTCCAAGCAAATGTATAAGGCCCAGTGCCGCCACTTGCTGCGGCCTCGGCCGAGCCTAGGGTGGTACAGCCGCCATTTACACCAGAGGCAGTAGCGGTCACTTCACTAGGTTGGCCAACAAAAGCGCTGGTCGTTGCAGTACAACCGCTCGCATTGTCAACGACGGTAACGAAGTAGGTACCTGTGGCGAGGTTGTTTATGGTTTGGCTTGAACCGCCGTTGCTCCACATATAAAATACTTGACCAGAAGCACCTGTTGCCGTGGCCGTGGCCGAGCCGTTGTTTTCTCCAAAACAAGCATTGTCGGTAGCCGTTGCGCTGACAGCAATATCAGACGAACCGGTAACGGTAATTTGATCGGTAGCGGTACAGCCTGCTGCGTCGGTTACCACAACAGAATAGGTGCCTGCGTCGAGGTTGTTGATGATGGAAGTGGTAGCACCGTTGCTCCAGCTATATTGGAAAGGAGGGGTGCCCGAGCCGGGCATTACCATTGCGCTGGCAGAGCCATTGGCCGCACATCCAGAGTTGACGCCCATGATGTGGAGGTCAATGGCTGGAGAGCCGCCCACTGATACCGTAGCAGAGGCGCCACACCCGTCGGCATCTGTTACCATAACGGTATAGCTGCCGGGGGCAAGGCCGGAAACAGAAGCCCCCGTTGCCCCGTTGCTCCAAGAAATATCAAAAGGCGCGTTGCCGCCGGTAATGGCAACAGAAGCAGAGCCATCAGCCGCACCGCAACCTGAAGAAGCAACTGCCTGCACATCCAATGTTACCCCTGAATCGGCAATGACCATTACCGAGGTTTGTTCGTTGCAACCGAGGAAATCGGTAACGGTAAGGCCATAAGTGCCGGGTGCCAAGCCGCTTATGGTTGGCCCGGTAGCGCCGGTGCTCCAATTGTAAGTATAAGGAGCAGTGCCGCCGCTCGCAGTGGCCGTCGCAGAGCCGGTACCGCCCGTGGCACAGGCAGGGTTGTCAACAACAACGGAGATGTTTATATCATCAGGATTGGCAACGGTGGCCGAGCCTGAGATGGTACATCCTGCGGCATCCGTAACGGTCACGCTGTAGGTGCCCGGGCCAAGGTTGGCGTTCACTGAGCCGGAAGCGCCGTTGTTCCATGAGTAGGTGTACGGAGGTGTGCCGCCAGTTACGACAGCTTCTACACTTGCGTCGCAAAAGTTGAAACAGGCAAGCCCCTGCACGACCATTTCAATGGACATGCCAGAAGAAATAGTGGTACAACCAACTGATTGGCAACCACTTGCATCGGTAACAGTGACGCAATGGACACCAAAGCCCAAGCCTGAAGCAGTGGCACTCGTACTGCCGTTGTCCCAGGCATAGCTGTATCCGCCCGCACCGCCCGAAGCAGTGGCCACGGCATCGGTACTGCCCATGCAACTACCGCCGCTTGTTGTTATATCAACAACGATGGCAGAAGGCTCTGTCAAAGTAAATGTGGCAGAGCCGGTATCACCGTTTGCATCGGTAACCACGACATCGTAAGTGCCGGCACCGATACTGCTGAGTACGCTGCTCGAAGAAGGGGAACTTCCGTTCCACATGAAAGAATAAGGTGCTGTTCCGTTGGAAACGGTTGCTTCGACAGAGCCGTTGGTCCAGCCGTTGCAAGTAGGGCTTGTTCCGTTTATGCTCACCGAGAGTTGGGCCGAAACCAAAAAAGGGAGAAGGAACAATAAACCGATGGACAAAAACCCTTTTGCCACCAGCATTGAAAATTGTGTTAAAGGTCGAATTGAGTTCATAGAAAAAATGTTTTGGTAAAATTGTCAATTTATTTGATCTGTTGGCCTTCGCTTCGACAAATGGTCGTTCCCAAGGTCAGGTACGCCCATTACCAAAGCAAAGCCTTCAAACCATTTTCAGTAGTTCGTAACTTTTAGGTTTTCTAAAAAGTAGATGTTTTACGTTGATCGGAGGAGACGGCTAGCGTACTAGTAATGTTGGAGAAAAATGCCAACAAAAACGTGATGTCATTGATTGCCTTCTGACTGAAAAGGCAAAAAATCAAGTGAAATTTTTACAGGAAAAAATCAAATAGCTTAAATCGGATAAGGGGGGGAAACTAAATCAGGTGCTAAGATAAACCAATTTTCGCTTTTGCTTCAATTTCAAATTACTTTTTTAAAGTACGCCGGAGGGCATATTTTGTTTCAAACATATTTTATTGAATAAATTAAAATTAAAATATTTTATAATCCATAAATATATCAACCACTTATAGATAACCATGTCCCCCTGCGGTACCAGTTTGAGCCGTTCAGTTTTCACGGGTTTTACCAAAAAGAATAGTTGGGGGAGGCAGTCATAGTTTGCAAAAATCAAATCGGGGCATCAATTTACTGCCCCTAATCAGCAACAGGAACATCATTTGTTTTTTTCCAACCAGTATCAGTTTCGGCATATCCTTCCACTAGTTTTTCGAGTTTTTTCAAGCCTTCGGGCGCACCGTAATAATCTTTGATGGTCTTGCTTTTTCCAGCCAGTCGGAGGCTGACCCAAGTAGTGGGCAGGTCGGTCACTTGGGCAGTGTATTCATCCTCAAAATCCCAAAACCCGGCTTTCTCGAATGCCTCAAATAGCTGGTTCGTTTCATCTGCGGAAAGCGCACGGGCCCATGTTCCTTCTTTGGGCACGTTCCTTTGACCTTCAAAAACCGCATTTCCCTTCCCGTCTATTTTAAAAGAATAAACAGGGCAAAAGCCAAAACAGGGGTCTTTTTTCATTTCAATAAAATCTGACCTGCCGTAGTGGTAAGGGTCGGGCGGGTCGCAGGACGTGAGGAAAATGGCGGCAAAAAAAAGGAGGATGGCGGTATTTTTCATTTTGTTTGCTTTTCTTTAAACCTTGCTTTTTTAACTTGCCGCAAGGTAAAACAAAAAATACGCGTTGGAAAAACCAACGGGGTATTTTATGTTTCCAGAAATCCTGTTCAATAATTTATAAATGGCCAAAAACAGTCAAAACATGGGCAAGGTCAAAGATTTATTAGTAGCGGAAGTAAGGCGCCGGCTGATGGAGGAAGGCGTGCCGAGGATCGAAAAATGCCTCGCCGAACTGAGCCTCGACGAAGTATGGTACCGCCCCAACGAAAACAGCAACAGCATGGGCAACCTCGTCCTCCACCTTTGCGGCAACGTGCGGCAATGGCTGGTCAGCGGCCTCGGCGGCGCTAAGGATACCCGGCAACGGTCGGCAGAGTTCAGCGAAAAAGGCCCGGTTCCAAAAGATGTACTACTGGAAAACTTGCAACAAGTGATGGCGGAGGTTGACAAAGTACTCGACCAAGTGAAGGGGGAAGATTTAACAAAAACTTTCGAGATACAGGGGTTTAAGGAAAGCGGTTTGAGCATTCTGGTACACGTCGTGGAGCATTTTTCTTACCACGTCGGCCAGATGACTTACTTCGTGAAATGGCGGAAGGATATTGATACGGCTTATTATGGTGGGCTGGACCTGGATGTGCGCTCCAAATAAAAAAGCCTTCTAAACAGGAATAAATCACTGCTTAGGAGGCTCTTTGGGGAGTGTTCATTTTTCTGTGTCTCTCGCAAAGGCGCTAAGTCGCAAACAGTTGATTCTCAATATTTTGCGACTTAGCGCCTTTGCGAGACACACACTTTATTGAACACTCCCGCCCTTTGCTTTTTGGGGGACTTGGCCCTACTGCTGCCCTTCAACCCACCCGCTCTTCAGGAATGGTAAAATGAAAAGTTGTCCCCTTTACTTCACCTGGCTCTACCCATATTTCACCTCCGAGGTTGTCGATTATTTTTTTGCAGGTAGCGAGGCCGATGCCGGTACCTTCGTATTCAGACCTGCCGTGGATGCGCTCAAAAATCTTGAACACCTTTTCGCTGGCTTCTTTTGGAATGCCGATTCCATTGTCGGAGAAATGAAACCGGTGTTCTCCATCCTCCAGCACATGTTTGATCTCAATGACCGGCTCTACATCGTTTTGCCTGAATTTGATCGAATTAGATATCAGGTTCTGAAAAAGCTGCACCATTTCCGTCGAAGTCGCTTTGATTACTGGCAGTTCATTGCAGAGTACTTCCGCTTCGGTTTCTTTCATGGAAGCCGTCATGTTGTTGATGACAATGAGCAGCACCTCATTGAGGTTGGTATCCGCCACCTTTCTGTTCCCTTTTCCCAGCCTTGAATATTCTAACAGATCCGTCAGTAATTTTTCCATCCGAGAAACCCCGTCGGTGACAAAGCCCATGTATTCGGTAGTAGAATCGTCCAGTCTTCCAATAAGCCGTTTTTGGATGAACTGGGTGTACATTTTTATCATCCGCAGCGGTTCTTTGAGGTCGTGTGAAGCGGCGTAAGCAAATTGCTCCAGCTCAAAATTTATGGCTTCCAATTTCTTTTGGGCCACTCTCAGCGACTCTGCCTGCTGGGCCAGTTCTGCTTTTTGCACTACCAGTTCTTTTTGCTTGTCGTCGAGTGCCTTTATTATCATTGACTGCCCCGTTGCAAAAAACATGACGATGAACACCGTTATCACAAATATGCCAGTGTAACTGACCAAATAATAGGCCTCCCCTGCCTTTGCTATTTGTTCGTGAAAGATTTGGGGCGAATAATTTCCAGTTAAAAACAAATAACCAGCAAACAGTGAAATGGCCAACAACCAGGACAAACCCGAAGTACGGTTGGCAAACAAAAGGGCAATCAGCGGCACTATCACCATCCACAACAGGTTGTCGGAAAAAAGGCCGCCGGTATCAACAACCGAAACCGCCAAAACATAGAAAGTCAAGGCACACAAGAGGTTGCCGGACAATACCAAACTGCCCCACTTTTTAAAGATATAAATGGCCGGGGGAAGCAAATAAATGGCGTATTCCAGCGGCGGGTTATTTTCCGTTGGGAGCGCATAATGATGCACAGCGAGCAGGCCGAGGGCTATAATGACTATCAGGAAATGGACTGTCACCAAGAGCTTGGCTTTCCAATGGTCAAGAATAGAGGTTTTCACTTTTTCAGAGATGAACCACTTATCTATGAACGCGCCTATCCTGTTCAAAGAAGCCATATTATGTATTGAAACCGAATTCATATAAAAAATCAAATTCCAATATGTTGCCAAATAAACCTTGTTAGTACTAAAAAGCGGCGGCATAGCAATAGAATCGCAAACACAGCAACCGGTTTTCTAATTTTTGTGACAGGCAAAACCAAGCAAAATAAAAGCCCGAAGCAACAAAATGCTACTTCGGGCTGGTTTTAAACCGGTCAGGCAAAACTAAATTTGCCGGTGCCGTTTTTTTTACGCCTCAACAAGCTGTTTCCTTTTTTTCATCCTGAACGAGCGGTAAACCTTGTCCAGGCCATATCCCGAAAATGAAAGCGTTGAAAAATACACCCGCTCCAAGTTCTCAAGGAAATTATCAATATCGTCAAAATCGAGGTGGTTGTTGACCATCACCCTGATCCCTGCATTGGTCAAAGGCACCGAGGGGTAGGCTGCTATCCCGCTCACAAAGCCAGCATCAAAAAGCTGGCGGCAAATCAACCCTGCGGTGTCCGTTTCGCCAACACCAATATAAAAGACAGGCGATTCTCCTTTACTGATTACGGGCAAGTTCAGGCTCATTGCTTTTTTGTAAAAATAATCCTTCCGTGCTTTCACGCCTGCCTGCATTTTGTGGATTTCGGGTGTGAGGTGGATTTTGGCAGAAGCAATGGCTGCCCCCAAAATGGCTGGCTTCATCGGCCCCGAAAAAATAAAAGTCCCGCCGCAGCTTTTTACAAAATCTTTCATTTTTTCATCCCGGCAAACGATGGCTGCGCCGCCCGTGCCAAAGCCCTTGTAAAGGGAAGTGACAAGCGCCATTTTTTCATGGTAGCCCGCTTGCGACAGCACAAAACCGGAGCCGTTCTCGCCCGTCCAGCTCATGCCGTGCGCATCATCAATATATAAATGGAACTGGTCGTGTTCGTCCATCAGGCGGTGGAGTTCTTTGACGGGCGCGGTGTCGCCGTACATAGAATAGACCCCGTCGGCCATGTACCATATTTTGCGGTACTGCTTGCTCAGTTTACGGATCCTGTTTTCCAAGTAATCAATGCTGTTGTGCCTTGCCATTTCGACGTGGGCACCGTCCGCACTAACTATTTTGGTGGAAAATTGCACGCTGGAATGCACTTGGTGGTCGAGTATCACCGCATCGTTTTTGCCGACCAAAAGCGGCAGCAGCGAAAGGTGAGACATGGTAGTGGAGGGCATGGCCAATGCCGGGTAACCAAAGATGCCGTGCAGCAAGTCTTCAAATTCATTGAAAGGGCCGATGCTGATATAGGCACGGGAAGCCGAAAAGGCGACGCCGTACCTTTCGATCATTTCGATAGCGCCCTGTTTCAAGCGCTCATCGGTTTCAAGCCCCAAGTAGCTGCAAGATGAAAAATTGACCTTTTCGCTGCCATCTATTTTGACTGTCCTTCCAGATGGAGAGACCTCTTCGGTTGAGACATGAAGAATGCCTAAATTTTTTGCTTTCGCAAAATTTTCGATTACCAACTCCTGTTGAGTCTTCGGAGAAGTGTTCATAAAATTCGGGTTTATAACGTTTGTATGTAAAAAGAAAACTCCCTAGCCCGGACGGGCTGGATTTAAGTAGAGGCAAGAAAATTTAAAATAGAGGCAAGCGCAAATTTATTTAAACATGCGCTTTTTGAAATACCCTAAAAAGGATATATTTCATATCGAACTCCTTATTATTCACAAAAAGTCAATTTTAAGGTCGCTCAATATTTTTAAAATAAAACCAGTTATTTGAGATTGTTTCCCCGAATTGCTGAATGGTTTTAAAAGAGGATATAATCTCGGTAGCGTTGAAAAACAAAGCAAATTTAATAAACTCACATTATAATTAAAAGCCACGTTTGGCATTTTAACATAAAATAGTAGACTTTATTCTAAAATTTTTTGTGCAGAGCCTTTTCAAAAGCATTGAATTTGGACGGTTTGTGTGCTGCCACACACAAATCCGAATAAGGTCTAGTGCAATCATGCAAAATTTAATATTTGGCCTATGCACATGCCCACGCCGGTCACATGGTTCAAATTATTGATAATCAGTGATTTTAAAGAAATTCCTCCAATCGTTTTTATTAGGAAACATAGATTTCTATTTTTGGCTTTCTATGAAACAAAATAAATAGATCATTAAAAAAATCAACATGGATTCAAAAAAAGGCTTAGTTGCAATTATCATCATTTTACTCCTGTTATTAATGGGCGTCGGTTTTTGGGCCTACAAAACCAATAAAGCGGTCAAAACCGAAAAGGCAAAAAA
>DROJ01000227.1 GCA_011321935.1 Bacteroidota bacterium
ATTTGTAAAAACGAATCAGCAATTTTTATAAAACAAATTATTTCTCATGAAAATTTTTACCTCGGCCAGTAATATTGCTGGCTTGCTCCGGGAATTTATTTCCATTAATTCAAATAAAAGGCTTTGCGAAAATATGATTCGCTCCGGCTGGAAAGGTCTTCATCCTTCTCCGGTACACCTTATATATATGGTGGCCTTTTTAATGATTGGCAGTTTTACTGCCTCCGCCCAACAAGTGGAATGCAGTAAAACAGTTGATGATAACAACCCGCCGTCTGGCGCTGACATCATCTACACCATTGACTTCGGATGTTCCAGCCTCACTACCGATTGTGAGGGCGCAGTGATGGTTGACAATCTGCCCGCAGGGCTGGAGTTCCAGTCTTCCGCCCCCGTTATCATACAGACTTCTGCTGGCCCAACGGCCGTGCCGGGGGTGTACGATGCCGGGGCGCACAGCATCACCTGGGATTTTACCACTTTGCCAGAAGGCGGCCTGCCTGACGGCGTGAGCGGTACTATTACGGTGAACGTGCATGTTCCCGAAGGTTCGATTGCTGATGGCACCACCTTTACCAATGATCTGAACCTGACCAGTAATAATGCGGGTTCGGCATCGTCAGCAGTGGATGTGGTGGTCAATTCTTCAGTTGATTGGGAAGTGACCAAAACAGTGACTTCTGGCCCTATTTTCCATGACATGCCAGTGACCTACCAAGTGGAGATTTGTCCGCTCAGTACGATGGGTAATGTAAACCTGACCGGGGCAACTATTACCGACCTGCTCCCGCCGGGCGCCGATTTTGTGAGTGCCACCAACGGAGGGGCATGGGACAATAATGACCCCGGCGAGGTGACTTGGAACCTCGGCGACCTCAATGTGGCCGATGGCTGTACAACAGTGGAAGTCGTCGTGACCTACCCGGCAGCCGACATGGTCAACAACAATACCGGCCTCGCCACTTCCATCCCAAAATTGAATACGGCCAACCTCGATGCTGGCTCGGTCAATGGCCCGGTTGCATTGGCTGGCACGGTGGATGATCCGCTGCTGCCGCCCAGTTTCGACCTCGGTATTTCAAAAGTCAACCATGACCTCGGTATTCTCCCCATCAATGAAATAAACCATTTCACCCTCGGGGTTTCCAATAACAGCACCGTGGCGGTTGATGACTTCCTTGTTTTTGACGACCTGCCAGACCAATTTGACTTGACGGGCGTGGAACTGATTAATTTTAGCCCAGCGATGATGGCCATTTTGGAAATCAGGGTGCAGCTCAATGGGGGCGGCGCTTTTGTCGTTTGGCAACCCGGGGTCATGCCGGGCATGAACCCCAGTTTCGATGCAGCGACCATTCCGGGCTACAACCCCCCGGCAGATTACGTGAGTGCCATAGAGTTTGATTTCGGGAACGTCCCGGTCAATTTTTCGGGCGACATCAACCTGCTCGTTACCCCCGCTTGGGACGGCACGGGCGCTATGGTTGACAACGCAGGCAACCCTGTTGCTTTTCATACCCAGTATGAAAATTGTGTGGATTTGACTGCAACCAACCCCCTTGATTTGAGTACCCTCGGCCCCGAAATGTCCTGCGACCACATGTGTTACGTGGACAGGGTGGCAAGGGTCAACGTGGACAACCAAGACGTAACTTCCAATAACATGACGCCGGGAGGTTCGCCCACAGCGGGCAACCCCTACCTCGTTGGTAGTGAAGTTACCTACTCCGTCCACCTTGAAAATGACGGCAGCGACGATGTTGACCCCAACAACCTCACTGGCGCAACGGCGCTTGATGTTTTGAGCAATCCCGTCGGTGCCAACCTCCTGCCTGTGGGCGTAACTTATGTGCCCAACAGTTGGGTCATCGCAGCGGACAACACGGGGCTTGGTTTTGATAATTCAGGTGCCAACCCGGTTTTTGAAGAAATACCAAATTACAACGGAACGGGCAGGACGCTCCTCCGCTGGAACTATACCGGCGACTTTGACCCCGGCGATTTTGTGGACGTTTCTTTTGAAGTAGAAATAGATGCCGCCACTGCTCCGGGCACTGATTTGACCAATAATTTTTGTGTCAGTTCTGGCTCTGATTTTATCTGTGAACAACAGGATTGCGGCAACACCAATACAACCGGCCTGGCCGATTATTTCGATGCAGCTTCCGCTTTCACAGAGTCTTGTTGCTCCGCAAATACAATTACCGTGGCCGATTCGCTTTCCGTGCCTGCCCCACAAAAGGATGTGGTCAGCAGCGGCCCTTATGCCCCGACGGGTACTGACCCCGTTGCCCTCGGCTTGGCGACTGATACCGTTGAATACGAAATTACCATCGCCAATGATGTGACCGCCAACGTGGTACTGCCCAACCCCATCGCCCTTGACCTTTTGCCCGAACAACTCGATTTTGTGGCCGGTAGCCTTGTGCTCGTTTCCGGTAGCAACACCACCGGGCTGGCATTGGCCGACGACGGCAGCAACCCGACCCTCGAAGTCGTACCTGATTTTATGCCCGGACAAACGCTGGTGCGCCTGCGTTTTACGGGAGACTTCCCCATTGAGTCTGAAATAAAATACCGCTACAAAGCGCTCATCCGACCCGGTGCCGGAGGTACTGCGACCAATAAACTCTGGCTTGATTGCGACGACCAGAACGTGGACTGCATGACAGGCGAAATGGACGTCAACGACCTCGATGGCGATGGCGATACCAATGAATTGATTTGTGTTGATGAAGCCCCTCCAGTAGCTATCCTGTCACTGGCAAGTTTGGCCGCCAAAAAATTTGTCAAAGGCCCCAACGATACTGCTTTCCTCGAACTGCCGGACATCGCCTCCACCAACCTCGACGACTCCGTGAGCTGGAAAATGCAGATTATCAACGCTGGAAACCAGCCCCTGAACAACGTCGTGGTTTACGATATTTTCCCTTACGTCGGAGATATGGGCGTAAAACTGAACGCTGGCCCACGGGAAACCCAATGGCGGCCTTTCCTCGTTGAACCAATCAATGCCCCGGCTGGCGTGGTCGTTTATTACAGCCTCTCCCGCAACCCTTGCCGACCTGAAATCGGTACGCAGATTGACGTGACGGGCACTTGCACCGACGACTGGAACACTACTCCGCCCGCCGACCTTTCCACCGTGGAATCGGTCAAATTTGAAATTGACCACACCATGGCCCCTGCCGAGAGCTTTGAATTTTTCATAGAAATGTGGTCGCCTTCCGACCCCCTTTCAGTAAAATCGCGCAGCATCGCTTGGAACTCCCTCGCCCGCAACGCCGACGAAGTGCCCGACCAAGAACCGAACAAAGTGGGCATCCGCCTCGATTATTTTGATTTGGCATTGCAAAAAACTTTGGCCCCCGGCCAAACCCCGGCAGTAGCACCGGGCGGAGACGTGACCTTCCGCATCAACGTCATCAACCAAGGTGGCTTCCCCGCAAGGAACACCTTGATTACCGACTACGTGCCGGCAGGCCTCACCTTCGACCCCATCAGCAACCCAACTTGGAACGGGGCCATGGGCGACCCTGCCCCGACATTCCTCCTCACCGACCTCCTCCAGCCCGGCGACACGGGCTTTGTGGACATCGTGCTGGCGGTTGACCCCGCCGCGGCTGTCGGCGATACTTTCAGCAATGGCGCTGAAATCGCTTCCTCTGAAATGGAAGACGGAACTCCTGCCGACGACCTCGACTCCACCGAAGACAACGACCCCAACAACGACGGCCCGGTCGAGGACAACGAGATTGACGGTGCCAACGGCGACGAGGACGACCACGACACCGAGACCGTTGGAGTAACGGACTGTACCCTCAACATAACCAATGTGTCAGTTGGCCCCTGTGCTGATAATGGAATGGGCGCAAGCCTTGTGCCCGTGACCGTTGAAGTGACCTGGACGAATGCCCCTGCCGGGCAAGACATTGAAGTCACCCTCGGCGGCACCACCTCCATTATTGACGTGCAAGGAGGCGCTACTTCTCCGGCCACTATCACTATTGATGCCTTTGCCGACAATACCACGGGCAACCCGATTGCCGCTGGTTTTCAGGATGGCATTTGCATTGATTTTGATGGCGACACCTATGATGCGCCGGTGCCCTGTGGCTCTGATTGTTTTTACGACATGGGCGTTGTGGTAACATGCGATGGCCTCGGAACGACTGATTCCAACGACGATAAATTCATTGTCTCCCTCAATCCGCAGGGAAGTGGCCTCGGAGGCACTTATACCATCAGCGGCGATGCCGATTTGGCCATGGTGCCTTATGGTACCGACATCACCGCTGGTATTTTTGACATTTCCGGCGGCGACATTTCGCTTACCGTCACCGATGACAATGATGCAAATTGCGAGTATTCTTTCTCGGTAACCGCACCGGCTCCTTGCTCTGCCCCAGAAACAGATTTTGGTGATTTGCCTGCTTCTTTCGCTACGCAAATTGCAGACAACGGCGCTGTCCATACCATCGTGCCGGGCCTCTACCTCGGTATGTGCGTTGACCCGGACATAGACGGCGCTCCCGATGCAATGGCTGGAACCACTGGCGCCGGCGGCGATGATTTGGACGCCACCTTTGCCTTTGCTGCCACAGGTGCTTGCACAGGCAACGACGACGAAGATGGTATCACTTTCGTTGCGCCCATGATTCCCGGAGAATCATCTTGCATCCAAGTTAAAGCCAATTCAAATGCAGGCGCTGTCCTCAATGCTTGGATTGATTTTAATGGCGACGGCGATTTTGCCGGTGATGCCGATGAGCAAGTTGTTTTCACGGCCATCGGCGCTGCACCGCTTGGAACACCGACCACTGAAGGTGCTGTTTCTGCTGGTGTTTCTACCCAAAAATATTATTTCAACGTGCCTGCCACTGCCACTTTTGCGGGCGGTGAAACGCATTCCCGTTTCCGCCTCAGCAGCGCAGGTGGCCTCAGCTACGATGGCGCTGCTCCCGATGGCGAGGTGGAAGATTATTGGCTGCCATTGGCAAAAGTCGGCAACCTCGTTTTCGACGACGACAACTACAACGGCGCCCAAGATGCCGGAGAAGCTGGTATCAACGGCGTGCAAGTGGATCTGACATTTGCAGGCGATGACGGGATGTTGGGTACTGCCGACGACCTTGTTTACATCACCACCACTGCCAATGTGAATGGCGAAGATGGCGTTTACAATTTCTGTGGCCTTATTTCGGGCGACTATAAAATCACCCCGACGCCGCCTGCCAATCAGGAACTTGCCCCTGAAAACAACCAGGGCGGCAACGATGTCATTGACTCTGACGGCATGGAGGCCACCTTCTCTGTTCCCGATTTGACGGCTACCAATTTGCCGACAGGCGAAAATGGAAATAGCGACAACCCCGGCGGTACCAACGGTTTCCCGGACGAGCGCGACAACCTCACTTTTGACTTCGGATATGCACCTTTCGACTTCGGCGACCTGCCCGATACTTACGAAACCACAGATGCCAACAACGGCCCCTCCCATGCCATCACTGCCGACTTGATGCTCGGTTCAGGCGTGGACGCAGAGCCGGACGGACAGCCCGAACCTATGGCCGGGATGATGGTCGCAGGCGACGACAACACGGCGGGCTATGCCAGTGAAGGAGCGCCCGGCGACGATGAGGACGGTATTGTTTTCATCTCTCCGCTGATACCCGACGGGCGGGCATGCCTACAAGTGACTGCCGTCAATAATACAGGCGCTGCCGCTAAATTACAGGGCTGGATTGACTTCAATGGCAACGGTACTTTCGATGCAAATGAAGAACTCTCCTCCGTTGATTTTGCCGCAGGCGGTGCTACCATCCCCGATGGCGGCGTGACCGGGCAAAAATATTATTTCGATGTGCCGATTGATGCCACTTTCGATGGCGGTATGGCCTTCTCCCGTTTCCGATTGAGTGAAAACGGTGGCTTGGCTTCCGGCGGAAAAGCTGGTATCGGCGAGGTCGAAGACTATAAAACAACACTGGCCAAAGTGGGCAGCTACGTTTGGAACGATTTGAATTTTGATGGCCTGCAGGACGAAGATGCTTCCTTTGCCATTGAAGGGGCAGTGCTGCAACTCATGTGGGCCGGGCCAGATGGCACTATGTCCACTGCTGATGATGTGACCTATACGACAAGCACGGCTGCCGATGGTACTTATTCTTTCTGCGGATTGATAGCTGGAGATTATGAAATTTCAGCGCCCATTCCTCCGCCGATGTTTGCGGCCATTACTTCGGTTGACATGGGTATGGACGATGAAATTGACAGTGACGACCACACAGGCGTACCCTTCACCATTGCCGATGTGGAAATGATGCTGACGGGCGAAAACAGCCCAACGGGCGATAGCCCCGGCACCATCAATGGCTTCCCCGACAATCAGGATGACCTGAGCTATGACTTCGGGTTTTTCATGCCCGCCTTTTTGGGCAATTACGTTTGGGAAGACCTGAACTACAACGGCATCCAAGACCCCGGCGAACCGGGCATTAAAGGGGCGGAAGTTACGCTCTATGACTGCACTGGCGGGGTGAAAGGGGCAGCCCTGTTGACCATTGTTACCGATGGCACCGGATTTTACCAGTTCTCTGGCCTGGTCATGGGCGACTACTGTGTGCAGGTAAATACCGCCACTGCTGATGAC
Source organism: Bacteroidota bacterium (assembly GCA_011321935.1). Classification (GTDB taxonomy): domain Bacteria; phylum Bacteroidota; class Bacteroidia; order Chitinophagales; family Saprospiraceae; genus UBA6168. The sequence continues at coordinate 6,653 of DROJ01000227.1, forward strand.
CCTGGGGCAGCGAGTTTTGAAACTACCGTTCAAGATGATGCCGACGCCACCGACGCCACCGACTCCGACGTGGATGCTACCGGCTGCAGCCCAAGCGTTCACCTTGCTCCCGGCGAAGAAAACTATACCCTCGACGCTGGATTTTTCAAAAGGGCAAAATGGGGCGATGTTGTTTGGGAAGACGAAAATGGCAACGGCATTCAAGATGCAGGCGAACCCGGCATCGAAGGCGTGGACGTGACCCTGACCGGCACGGACGGACAAGGCAACCCAATTGCCCCCATCACTGTGCAGACCGACGCCACGGGCATGTACATGTTCGGCGACCTACTGCCCGGTGATTACGAAGCTACTTTCGGCCAGCCAATGGGTTATACGCCTACGGCAAATGACGACCCAAGCAGCTTTGGCGACGACACCTCCGACAGCGATGCCGACCCAGCCAACGGCCTCATGACTCCCACCCTGAGCCTGGTCTCCGGCGATACCATCCCGGATGTGGATGCAGGCTTCTATATTTTAGGAAAAATAGGAGATGTGGTATGGGATGACGTGAACGGCAACGGCCTGCAAGACGCTGGCGAACCCGGCATCGAAGGCGCGGACGTGACCCTGACAGGCACAGATGGCCTCGGCAATCCAATAGCCCCTGTCACCATACAGACCGGCCCCTCTGGCATGTATATGTTCGGCGACCTTGTGCCCGGCGATTATAAGGTAACGTTCACAGAACCAACAGGATATGAAACAACTTTCGTGGACGACCCGACTGGTTTTGGAGATGATAAAACGGACAGTGACGCCAGCCCTATCAATGGCATGAGTCCTATCACCACCCTGTCTTCCGGCGATACCATTCCTGACATTGACGCAGGTTATTATGTGCCCGGAAAAATAGGCGACGTGGTATGGGACGACCTCAACGGCAACGGTGTGCAAGACGCTGGCGAACCCGGTATCGAAGGTGCTACCGTGGCACTGACAGGTACAGACGGCGCAGGCAACACGGTCACTTTGACTACCCTCACCGACGCTACGGGCATGTACATGTTTGGCGACCTCGCTCCGGGCGATTACAAAGTCACATTCACCCAACCAACGGGATACGAGCCGACTGCGCTCGATGACCCAAGTGCCAACGGCGACGACACTAACGACAGCGATGCCGACCCTGCCAATATGTTGATGACCCCGATGGTCACTATCGAGTCAGGAGACACTATCCCTGACCTCGACGCAGGTTTCTATATTTTAGGAAAAATAGGCGACGTGGTATGGGACGACCTCAACGGCAACGGCATTCAAGACCCAGGCGAACCCGGCATCGAAGGTGCTAATGTGACCCTGACCGGTACCGACGGCCTCGGCAACCCGACTGCTCCAATCACCTTGCAGACCGATGCCAACGGCATGTACATGTTCGGCGACCTCGTGCCGGGCGATTACGAAGTGACCTTTGGTCAGCCAACAGGATATGTGCCTACGGCAAATGACGACCCAAGCAGCTTCGGCGACGACACCAACGACAGCGACGCCGACATTGCCAACGGCCTGATGAGCCCGATAACGACGCTGGCCTCTGGCGATACCATCCCCGACATTGACGCAGGTTTTTATATTTTAGGAAAACTGGGCGACGTGGTTTGGGAAGATGTGAACGGCAATGGTGTGCAAGATGCAGGCGAACCCGGCATCGGCAATGTGGACGCCACCTTGACAGGTACGGACGGCCTCGGCAATCCGATTGCTCCTATCACTTTGCAGACCGATGCCAACGGCATGTACATGTTCGGCGACCTCGTTCCGGGCATTTACGAAGTCACCTTTGCCCAGCCAAACGGGTTTGTGCCTACGGCAAATGACGACCCAAGCAACAACGGCGACGATAGCTCCGACAGCGACGCCGACCCGACCAATAACTTGATGACCCCGCCGACCACCCTCATCTCCGGCGACACCATACCCACCCTCGATGCAGGCTTCCTTGTTTTGGGTAAAATAGGCGATTACGTCTGGCAAGATTACAGTGCCGACGGTGTGCAGGATAACAACGAAGACCCGCTCGAAGGAGTAGAAGTTACCCTGACCGGAACGGATGGCCTCGGCAACCCCGTCACTGCGAATGCAACTACCGATGCCTCGGGCATGTACATGTTCGGCGACTTGTGGCCGGGCGACTACGAAGTCACCTTCACCCAGCCCGACGACATGGTGCCAACGGAATACGACGCTGCCGACGGCGACCAGCCAAACGACAACGACGCCGACCCGGCCAACGGATTGACGACGCCGACCGTAACCATCGAGTCGAGGGATACTATCCCTTCTTTGGATGCAGGTTTTTACGGCGAAGACTACGGCGATGCACCTGATAGCTTCGTGACCACCGAAGGCAACGATGGCCCACGCCATGTCATTCAGCCCGACAAATACCTCGGCGCCGGAGTGGATGCAGAAAGGGACGCAGCGCCCGAAGCCAAAGCTGGCTCGGACGGAACAGGTGGCGACGACAACACCGCATCTGCTTACAGCAAAGGCACAGTGGCAGGCAGCGACGAGGATGGAATTGCCTTTGTCACGCCATTGATACCGGGCCATGAGGCTTGTGTGGAAGTGACCGCTACCAACGCCACGGGCGATGCCTACCTCACCGGATGGATTGATTTCGACGGCGACGGAACATTTGCCGCAGGCGAACAATTGCTCTTCGATGTGGGCGGCACAGCGACTGCCGATGCGCCTGTTTCAAATGGCACCAGTACCCAGCAGTACTGCTTTGAAGTACCTGCCGATGCAACTTTCGATGGCGGTGAAACGCACACCCGTTTCCGCTTGAGCTGCGAAACAGGGGTGGCCGCTACGGGTAAAGTAGTGGGCGGTGAAGTGGAAGATTACTGGCTGTCCGTTGCCAAAGTCGGAAACCTCGTTTGGAGGGATTACGAGTATGGCGGCGACCAAGACGAGCCTTCTTACGACGGCTTCAACGGCGTGGACGTGCAGCTCGTTTGGGCAGGCGAAGATGCCACCCCCGGCACTGCCGACGACCGGACTTATACGACAACCACGGCAGCTATTGCTGGCGAGGATGGAAAATATTGTTTTTATGGTTTATTGCCAGGTGAATACACTTTACAAATCCCGGACGTGCCGGATGGTTTTGAACCGACACTCGCGGACAACACCGGAAACGATGTGGACGACAGTGACGGCACTTCCGTTGGATTTACCATCGCCGACCCGATTGATTTGCCGACAGGCGAAAACAGTTTGGGAGATGACCCGACCGGGGACAACTACCCGGACAATCAGACCGACCTGACATTTGACTTCGGTTTCATTGCCTTCGATTATGGAGATTTGCCGGCAGGCTTCCCAACTGTGGATGCCGATAATGGTGCCAACCACAGCATCGTACCTGGCATGTTCCTCGGTAAAGCAGTTGATAGCGAGACCGATGGCGCTCCACAGGACGAGGCCGGAAACGATGGAACGGGCGGCGACGACAATACCGCTTCCGCTTTCGTGGAAGGTACTTTGGTCGGTACTTCGGACGAGGACGGGATTGAGTTCCTCACGCCGATGGTGCCGGGCTACGAGGCATGTATCAAAGTGACCCACAGCCTCGCCGCAGGCAATGCCGTGCTGAACGCTTGGATTGATTTCAACGGCGACGGCGACTTCACAGGCGATGCCAACGAACAGATTAATTTTACAAAAATAGATGGTACGCCAACTGGCGGAACGACCGATGGCACACTGCCTGCCGGAACGATGGTGATGCAGGAATTTTGCTTCGACGTGCCTGCCGATGCCACTTTTGACGGCGGCGAAACGCACCTCCGTTTCCGCATGAGCGAGGCAGGTGGCTTGACCCCCGACGGCTTTGCGGTAGGAGGAGAAGTGGAAGATTACTGGATGCCGTTTACCAAAGTTGGTAACTACGTTTGGTACGATAAAAGTTATGACGGCCTGCAGGACGAAGGCAGCGAAGATGCCTTCAACGGCGCTGTCATCAACCTGACTTGGACAGGGGAGGACGATACCTTCGGAACTGCCGACGACCGGGTTTATACGACCACTTCGGCCAACATTGACGGCGAGGATGGCAAGTATTGTTTCCTCGGCCTCACGGGCGGCGAGGAGTATCAATTGGCCATCGAGATTCCGACCAGTTACGACTCCACCAAAGAGACGGCAACTGGCAACGACGACGACGACAGCAACAGCCAAGCGGTGACGTTTACCATTGCCGACGCACAAAATTTGCCGACAGGCGAAAACGGTACGGGCGACAATCCGGGTTCCGCCGGAGGCGGATACCCTGACAATCAGGATGACCTGACATTTGACTTCGGTATCGTTGCTTTTGACTTCGGCGACAACCCCGATGGATTTGCTACTACCGATGCCAACAACGGCGCATACCACGTCATCCACAAGGGCATGTACCTCGGTACTTGTGTGGATGCCGAACTCGACGGCGCCCCTGCCCCGCAGGCTGGTTTCGACGAGTTGGACGGCGACGACCTCACTGGTTCCAACTACGTGGAAGGCACGAGCACAACAGGCGACGAAGACGGCGTGAAATTCCTGACCCCGATGATACCGGGCGAGGAGGCCTGCATAGAAGTGGCCTCGAACATTGACAATGGCACCGGCAAGCTGAACCTCTGGATTGACTTCAACGGCGACGGCGATTTTGCCGGCGATGCCAACGAGCAAATCAGTTTCACAAAAATAGACGGAGCGCCCATTGCTGCCACTACCGACGGCGACATGCCGAACGGAACAGCGACGCAGGAGTTCTGCTTTGAAGTACCTGCCGATGCCGTTTTCGATGGCGGCGAAACGCATGTGCGTGCCCGCCTCAGCCCGCTCGGAGGCTTGCCTTCCGACGGCGAAGCGATTGGCGGAGAAGTGGAAGACTACTACGTGCCGCTGGCCAAAGTGGGCAGCATCTTCTGGGCTGATTTCAATATCAACGGCATTCAGGACGAGCCTGAAATTGCAGGTCTCGACGGCTTTACCGTCACCCTGACCGCTCCCGGAAATGACGGCCAACTCGGTACTGCCGACGACCGCACTTATGAAACCACCACGGCAACTGTCAACGGCCCCACGGGGGCAAGCGAGCCTGGCATTTACCAATTCTGTGGCCTGCTGGAAGGCGACTACCAAATCGAATTTGGAATTGACCCCGATGCCATGACCGACAGCGACCTCGGCGATGACGACAAGGACAGCGACGGTCAAATTGTTACTTTCTCCGTTGGCCATTTGGCCGACGACCAGCCGCTTGGCGAAGCGGGCATGGGCGACGACCTCATTGGCTCTAACTTCCCTGACTCACATGCCAACCTGAGCATTGACGGGGGCATCAAGCCCTTCGACTACGGCGACCTGCCCGCAAGTTTTGCCAACACCCTTTTTGCCGACGACGGGGCAAGGCACATCGTGCTGGCATCTGCCTATCTCGGCATGTGCGCCGACGTTGACCTCGACGGCCTGCCCGATACAAATGCGGGTGAACTGAACCCAACAGGTGACAACAACGACCCCGGCCTCCGCACTGTGGGCAACTGCATGGAACCGGGCAACGACGAGGAAGGTATTAAATTCTTGACCCCAATGCTGCCGGGCGAGGAGGCCTGCTTTGAGGTGAAACATACCAGCCTCAATGCCGATGCTTTCCTCAACGCATGGATTGATTACAACGGCGACGGAACTTTTGCTGCCAACGGCAGCGAGCAGATTGAATGGACTAAAATCAACGGTGTTGATTTGGCTGCGCCGACCGTTGAAGGATTGCTGCCGCAAGGCGCGGACATGGTGCAGGAAATCTGTTTCCACGTACCTGAAACAGCCACTTTTGAAGGTGGCGAAACCCACCTCCGCTTCCGCATGAGCACTGCCGGAGGCCTCGGCCTGACGGGCATGGCGCTCGACGGCGAAGTGGAAGATTACTGGCTGCCGTTTGCCAAAGTAGGCAACTACGCATGGGATGACCACGACCTCGAAGGCGACCAGTCGGAAGACCCGGCGGCCTATGCCATCAACGGTCAACCCATCCAGTTGGTCTATGCTGGCCCAGATGGTACGCTCGGCAACAACGACGATATTATTTATGAAACGACGACCGCCAATTTAGACGGTACGGACGGAAAATACCTGTTCTGTGGATTGACGGAAGGCACTTACAAAGTGCAATATACCGAGTACCCCGACGGCATGATTTCAGCCATCCCCGACCATACGGGCGACGACGAAACTGACTCTGACGGGACTTCGCAGACCTTCTCGATTTCCGGCTACCCCTTTAATTTGCCGACAGGCGAAAACTCAACGGGCGACACGCCGAACGGCGTAAACAACTACCCGGATGACCAAGACGATTGGACGGTTGATTTTGCCTTTGTGCAAGAGCCGAAAATCCTTGCTGCCTTGAACATTTCGGGCATTGACTTCGCTTCCTCCGGCACTTGCGGCAACTTCAATGCGACCTTTGATATTTGCATCAAGAACCCCGAACTCGTGCCTTTGGCCAACCCACAGGCGCAGTTGGATTTCGCTTCCGCAAATGCTTTTGGCAGCGCTTTCATTGGCCTTGTGGGCGCTCCGCAAATCATCAGTTCGACGGCGGCAAGCAACCCTGCGCTGAACACGGCTTTCGACGGGGCTGCGAATGCCCAGTTGTTCGACGGCAACTCCGGCCTGTTGGAGCAAGGGCAACAAATCTGCCTGCGCTTCACCATTGAAGTTGCACCAGAAGCTGCTGGCGCTCCGCTTCAACCCAAAATGCAAGCAATGGTCAGCGGTGGTGCTGTCAACAACAGTGGCGTACCGATCCCTGACCTGCTGAACGGACTTTCACAGTTCATCGCAACTGATATGTCCGACGGCGGCAGTGATCCAATGGCCAGCAACACGGGCGCTCCGGGCAACACTGGGGGCAGCGACGATGCCACGCCATTGACCGACTGCTGGAACCAGCCGATGCCAGCCTGCAACGACAACGTACAGGTCAGCCTCGACGAAAACGGACAGGCAACCATCACCTCTACCATGATTTTGGAAGGGGAAAACGAGGCCTGCACGGAAGAGGCTTACCCACTCGGCGGCTACTATCAAACAATGCTACTTTCACCTTTGGGCGCACCACTCGGCAACACCGTTGATTGCAGCGATGTGGGGCAAACGATTATTGTAAAAGTGACCAACGTGGTGTCCTGCAACTCTTGCTGGGGCAGCGTCTCGGTCGAAGACAAACTTGGGCCAACCCTCGAATGCCCGCCTGCCATTCAGGTGGCTTGCGACGAGGAGTTGAACGCTGCTACTCCGATTGCTTACGAGCCTTGCGGAACAAGCAACGTCATTGTCAACCTGACCGATGAGACCACCCTCGACGACGACATGTGCGATGATGGTCTGGTTGTGATAACGAGGACTTGGATTGCCTTCGACGAGCAGGGCAACGAGAGTGAGCCATGCACGCAGACGATTGAAATTACCCGTCCCGATGTTGACTTCCCAGAGGACATCATCTGGACTTGCGGGCAGTATGCCGCCTACCCGAACATCGTGGAGGCTACGGCACTGCACCCGTACATCACCGACACCGACGTTTCGACACATTTCATTGACGTGAACCTCGATGAAAACTGCGACGACGACGATGGCAGCCTACCTTACCCTGCCCCTGACAACACCAAGGACAGGGCCGACATCAACAGCACCAACCTCGCCAACGGCGGCAACGGCTGCCCCGGCGATGCAGTGCCGAACAATGGCCTCGACGATGCCGATGTACTCGAACTGACCGGTTCGGGGATACCCGGAGGAACGGAGGGGCAGTACTGCATGAGGCAGGTGACACACAGCGACGAGACATTGGAAGATTGCGGCACCGGCTTCAAGATAGTAAGGACTTGGACAGTGCTCGATTGGTGTACCGGAGCGGTCATTACCAGCAACAATGCCGGGGAGGACAACGTGCAGGTCATCAAGGTGATTGACAGGGAAGCCCCGGTAGTGGCCATGGCGCCGTTCACTGTGGATGCCAATATCCCTGCCGAACATCCACAGCCTTGTAAATCAACGGGTTACCTACCTGCACCTACCGTGAGCGACAATTGCTCCAACTGGACAGTGCGCATTTATACACCTGCCGGAGAGGCCGATTACGTTAACGGAAACGATGGCTCGCAGGGCGGGTTTATTCCTTCCCCTGGCCTCGAACTCGGCAGCCATATAGTCACCTATAAAGTGACCGACGAGTGCGGCAACCGCAGCGAACTACAAGTAACGGTAACTGTTGCCGACAACATCGTACCTGTTACTGTTTGTGATGAGATAACGGATGTCAACCTGACCACAGGGGCTTCCACCGAGGTATTTGCCGAGACTTTCGACGACGGCAGCTATGACAACTGCTGCCTCGACCGCTTCGAGGTGGCCCGGATGGAAGACCCCTGCGACGACGGCCACGACGACCTCGTGTTCGGCCCGAGCATCAACTTCTGCTGTGCCGATGCCGGACAGACGGTGACGGTGGTCTTCCGTGCGGTGGACTGCTTCGACAACCACAACGAGTGCATGGTGCAGGTGAACGTGAGCGACAAGCAAGCGCCCCTGCTCGTTAGCTGCCCCGGCAGCCAACGGGTAACCTGCGACTGGTACGCCGAGAACCTCGAAACGCAACTGGCCAATGCCGATGCCGGACAGCAACAATGCGACGTACTGGCGCAGTATTTTGGCGAAGCCGAATACTTTGACAATTGCGGGCAGAACGTTGATTGCTCTGTTGACATTGACCTCGACCAGTGCCTCGAAGGCAGGCTGCGCAGGACGTGGACAGCGACCGACGGGGCGGGCAACGCCAACTCTGCTCAAAACTGCACGCAGACCATCTGGGTGGACCACGTTTCCGACTGGTCGGTCGAGTTCCCTGCCGACCTCTTGGCCGAATGCGGGACGGACGAGCCCGATTTTGGTGTGCCGGTTATTTTTAAAGAAAGCTGCGAACTGGTGGCCGTTTCTTACGAGGACGAACTCTTCAACGACGTGCCGGACGCCTGTTACAAAATACTCCGCACATGGACGGTCATCAACTGGTGCGTTGTCGGCGGCGACATAGACCAGGAGGTGGAAGAAGTTTCGGAAGCCGACCTCTGGCTGCAGGGCGTTACCAACCTGAACGACCGCGACATCAACAATGACGGCCACTTCAGCACGGCACCGGGCGACAGGTCTTACCGTACCTTCCGCGACTCTTGGAACAATACACCGGGCAGGCTGCACAAGCCGACCGCTGCATTGAACCCGACGGGCAACCAGAACCACAACACCAACATCAGCAACCCTGATACAGATGTGGACAGCGACCCCTGGGACGGGTACATCACTTATCAGCAGACAATCAAGGTGAACGATACGGTTGACCCCGTGTTCACGGACGGCTGCCAAATCGGTGATGTCTGCATCGGCGACAACACTTGTTCTGCGACGGTCACATTGCCAACTCCCGGCATTGACGAGTGCAGCTCAAATGTTGACCTGAGCGCAGAGATACGCATCGGTGGAACCTGGCTGAGCGGCTTTGGTTCTTACCTGAACGTTGCCCCCGGCACTTACGAGGTGCGCTATACGGCACAGGACAACTGCAACAACCAGACTGCTTGCGCAACAACGGTATCCGTCGTTGACTGCAAGAAGCCGACACCTTATTGCAAGGACGGCATCGTGGTCGAGCTGATGGTGCCGGTGAACGCAGGCGACGAGGCAATGGTTGACGTTTGGGCAACCGACCTGAACGATGCCAGCTTCGACAACTGCCCGGGCGACCTGAAATTCTCCTTCTCTGCTGATGTGGACGACAACGGCATCACCTTCAATTGCGACGACCTCGGCCAGAACGAAGTCGAACTTTGGGTGACCGATGCCGCAGGCAACCAGGACTTCTGCATTACCAGCGTCGTGGTTCAGGCCAACATGGGGCAGTGCCCAGGCGACGACCCACAAGTGGCCATGGGCGGTGCAATTGCCACCGAAGCCAACGAAGGTGTGCAGGAAGTCAGCGTACAGTTGAGCGGTGCCGAGCAGATGACGATGATGACGGACATTGATGGGGCCTTTGGTTTTAATGTCTCGCAGGGCGGTGATTATACCATCACGCCTGCCAAGGACGACGACCCGTTGAACGGGGTGACCACTTACGACCTTGTCCTCATCTCCAAGCATGTCCTCGGTGTTGAGCTGCTCGATTCACCGTACAAGTTGATTGCTGCCGATGCGAACAATTCGCAATCGGTGACGACCTTCGACATCGTGCAGATCCGTAAATTGATACTTTACGTTGACGAGGCGTTCCAGAGCAACACTTCCTGGAGGTTTGTTGAAAAGGGTTATGCGTTCCCGAATGCAATCAATCCTTGGGAAGAAATTTTCCCAGAAGTGTCCAACTACAACAATGTGGAACAGGCAGTACTCGACGCCGACTTCGTCGCTGTCAAAATAGGGGACGTGAACGGAAGCGCCCGGGTCAACTTTGCCGATACGGGCGAGGACCGGGGGGCCGTTGGGTCGCTCGTTTTCAACGTGGAAGACCAACACCTCGAAGCAGGCGAGACCTACACCGTAGATTTCACGGCAAAAGACTTCGAGGTGCAGGGCTATCAGTTTACTTTGAATTTTGACCAGAGCGAAGTTGAGTTTGTGGAGGTGAAGGCAGCCGTCGCAGGCGCCGAAAACTTCGGCTATAAGCTGCTCGACAAAGGTGTTCTCACTGCAAGCTGGAACGGCAATGATGTGAAATTAACTGGCGAACAAGTCATTTTCAGCCTTGTGTTCAAAGCTCTGAACGGCCTGGAACTGAGCGATGCCATTCAGGTAAACAGCCGCTTTACCCTAGCGGAAGCATACCGAGCAGATGGCAGCTTGCTGGATGTTGGCCTTGCTTTCAACGGCAATCTGTTGACTGCTGGTTTCGAGCTTTACCAGAACACGCCGAACCCCTTCGACAAAGGCACCGTGATCGGTTTCATCCTTCCAGAAGCATCCACTGCTACGTTAACGATCAGCGATGTTTCAGGAAAAATACTGCGGATAAAAGAGGGCGATTTTGCTAAGGGCTACAACGAATTCAGGTTGGAGCGCAGCGAGATAAAAGCAACTGGCTTGCTGTACTACCAACTGGATACCGACACTGATTCTGCTACCCGTAAAATGGTGGTTTTTGATTAATACTTAGGTTTGAACAGACTGGCTTTTTTTCAAAAAAAAATTGGCCAATGAAAATCCCGGACCCTCATTGTTGAGGGTTCGGGATTTTATTTTTTTATGGGTAAATATTCGGCACTTGCCCAACATGCTCTAAATTCACTAACCCCCGACTTCAGTCGGGGGTGGCAAAACACAAATCTGGGTTTTAACCCGAAATTTGGGAATATATTTTGGGTTAAAACCCGGTTAGATTTTGAGCCTGTCCCCGAGTACTCGGGGTTAATGAATTCAATAATTTTGGGCAGGTGCTGAATATTTACATTTATTTTTTGACCATTATCTTGAATAGAAACTTCAGCTAGCCCCTCGGCCTGTTTGATAGGTTTTGCCTATCGGCAAACAACAATCCCCGCTTGGCATTATTCTTGGAATTTGCAGCCACATCAGGAAACCCTTTCCCTCCCTCTTCCTGATAAATCTTCATCCCCCTTTTTGACTTTTTGCCACTCACCTTTTAGAAATTTTGCTTTGCCCTGCAATAGCGCTTAGAATTTCTATTCCCACTTTCCAAATAACAGAACTGCACTTTTTTTTACCAAGAATCAGGCACCGATGGGCTTTCACTTTCCTGCCGATGGTAGGGCAATTCCCCCCTCAGCTATGGCGACAAACTGCTTCCTGTCACTCGACAAGTGACGGGCATTTTGTCATTTAGGAACGCCGAAAGAATAAGTTGTGAATTTTGGGTAGGCTATTTTGGTCTTGGTTGGTTTTTTTAAAATGAGAACATACTGGGTGTACGTGAACATTTTCAAAAGCCGACCAAGGGCAAAAGAGTCAGCCAAAATTTACAAGTTATTCTTTCGGCGTTCCTTAAAACCCATTTTTTATGAGGAGCTCAGTTTTCCCGTTTGCCTTTTCAAAAGCCCTTTTTTGTCTTTTGATAATTGGTGCAATGACAGGTTTTGGTTTCACTGGCCAAGAGCCTGTTAGGCCTGCTTTTTTCAAAAAAATATTTCAAGAAAATTGGGAAAAATTGTTGGATCAATTTCCCGCTTGGCAAGGCCAAGAGGAGGCCGGACTGTTGGTCTTGGGCTGCGGCGGCCCCATGTTCGAGGAAGTGGAAGTGGCCAATTCGACCGAGGTCAACAGTATCAATGTAAACGTGCCGCCGCTGACTGCCGAGGGCGATTTGCTGCTTGCAGTGGTCGTTACCGATGGTGTTGAAAATATTGATACCCCGGCAGGTTGGACATTGTTGGATATTGGAAACGGCGGAGCAGCAGGCACCGAAGGCCCGACACTGGCTGTTTTCCATAAATTTGCAAGTGGTTCAGAACCAGCGACTTATACCTTTTCAGGATGGCTGAACCAAGAAGTCCTGGCCACTATTTTGCGCTACTCCAATGTTGACCCCGCCAATCCGGTTGCCGCTTTTGCCACCACTTTTGGCGACAACGCTTCGCCAGTTGCACCTTCGGTAAATACACTTTCGTCGAACACCCGTTTGGTCATGATCGCTGCCTCCGACAACGACGAAGGCCCGGTCACCCACCCCGCCGGAACGACCGAACGCGTAGATCAGGAGAGCGGGGTAGGCACTTTGGGCGAAGTGACCCTCGACATTGCCGACAGGCTGCAGGCAAACCCCAACCCCTCGGGTACGGCTACCTTTTCGCTCCAGTCCGTTGACGAGTGGCGCACCCTGACCTTGGCCATTCCCTGCCCCGGCGGCTGCGCTTTGGACATCGCCGATGTTTTTGCCGACAACTGCACCGGCACCGGCCAATACACTGCCCGCTGGAACGTGGGGATAAAAACCGAGCTCGCCCCCGGCCCCAGCATCACTTACCAACGGAACAGCGAAACGCCCCAGGTCCATCTGCTTGAAGGCTCGTCCGATACCATCCAATTTAACAACATACCCGCCGACGGCGGCGCTTATGATACCCTCCGTTTTTATTTTACCGATGAGCCTACTTGCGGCGACACCATTGTTTTGAAACGCCCCTTGTCCTGCGCCCCTGATTTGGGGAGTCAAACGGGCGAAATCTGCAACGGCCTGTCCAATACCCAGATCGGGGGGACGGTGTTCGAGGACTGGAATTTTGACGGCCTCATGGACGAAACGATATTGAACGGAGTGGAGGGCGTGGTCGTCCAAGCCTATGGCTGCAACGGCAACCTGACCGCCGAAACCTCCACCGATGCCAGCGGCAATTTCCGTTTCGATGGGCTTTCCGCGGCAGGCGATTACCGCATCGAATTTTTGTTGCCAAATTCAATAGCCTGCTGGGCTGTAACTGCCCAACATGGCGACGACAGCGGAACTTCCGTCCAGTTTTTGCAGGCCGGTTCTTGCGCCAATTTGGGCATCGCCAACCCCGCTGATTTTTGCCAGACCGACCCCTCCGTGGTGACCAGTTGTTATGTGGAAGGCGACAACAGCGGGGCGGACGACGTGCTGCTTTCCCTGAAATTCGACCAGCCCACTTCCTTCCTGCACGAGTCACTTGCTAACCAGATCGGCACCACATACGGGCTGGCCTACCAGCGTTCTTCCAAGTCGCTTTTTGCCGCTTCTTATTTGAAAAGGTTTGCCGGGCTGAAAGGCAGCCCCGGCTCTATTTTTATTGTTTCACAACCTGCCGACGGCGCTTCCTCGGGCAGCGAATTTTTAGATTTGAACACCTTGTTCGGGGCAAATGTGGCAGGCGCCGATCCCCATGATTTTGCCACAACGACCTCCAACGGCGATGTGATTGATGCCAATGCTTACGCGGCAGTTTCAAAATCATCTTTTGGGGACATGGACATTTCCGAAGATGAAAAAAGCCTTTGGCTGGTCAACCTTTTTGACCGCAGCCTTTACCGCATCCCGCTCGGCGACGACCCCGCCAACCCCGTTCCACCTGCATCTTCATCGGAGGTGCAGGTCGTTCCCCTGGTGGGCGGCGGCAATGTTTTGCCCGGCCTCCCCTCCGGCGTTTCCGAAAACGAAATCAGGCCATTTGCGCTCAAGGTGCATCACGGCCTCGTCTATCTCGGCTTGGTGACAAATGGCGAAGACGGCGGCGGCTTGTTCGGCCTCGTTTACGGCTTCGACCCCAACTTGAACAGCTTCCAAAAAGTACTCGAATTCCCGCTCGACTACAACCGCGGCTGCGCCCTTGCAGTGAACGGAACTTGCAGAGGGCCAGCCAATTGGAACGCGTGGACGGATGCTTACCCAAGTTCTCCGGCCATGAATTTAGGCACTGAACATGCGCACCCGCAGCCCATTTTTGCCGACATAGAATTTGCTGGAAACGGCAATATGCTCATCGGCCTCCGCGACCGATTTGGCGACCAAACGGGCTATCAAACGCCCCGGCCCGACGGCGCGACCACCCTCTTTTCCGGCGATGGCCTCGGCGATATTTTGTCGGCTTCGCCAAATCAAAATGCGGGATGGACGCTGGACATCGGGAGCTTTACCGACAACACTCTGTCCGATAACAATGACAGCCCGCTGCTCACTGAGGCTATGTTCCGCGGCGATTATTATTTAGGCTCAACCGACCTCCACGAAGAAACGGCAATGGGCGGCTTGGCCTTTTTGTTGGACCGCAACCTCGTCGCTACCACCGTCATTGACCCGCTGACCTCTTTTTCTACTGGCCTCGATTGGTTCAATTCCTCCACGGGCGTCCGCACCGATTCTATTGAACTGACCGCCCAATTTGAACTTTTCAACAAGGCAAGCGGCCTCGGCGAACTCGAACTTGTCTGCGACCCCGCACCCATCGAAATCGGGAATTACGTCTGGAAAGACAGCGACCACGACGGCATCCAAGATGCCTGCGAAACGGGCATTGCCGGGGTCAATGTGGAACTCTTCGACATGGGCGGCACTTTGCTGGCCACCACCACGACCGATGCCAATGGCCAATATTATTTTAGCCATTCCAGCTCGGCAGGCCAAACTTGGGTGGCAACGCCCGACAGCGTCCGTGCCAACTCCATGTACTACATCGTCGTCGGAGGGGGCCAATTTGCCGCAGGCGAAATGATTGTGGGCAGCACTGCCTACACCCTGACTGCCGATAGCACGGGCAGCGGCGCCAACCGCTATGCCACCGACAGCGACGGAACGATTGCCGCAGGCATTGACAGCGACTTCGACGGCGATGCTTTTGTGAAAATAAACACCCGTGGCTGGGGGCAGTCCGACCATTCTTTTGACTTTGGTTTTTTCACCTGTTCGGTCATTGGCACCACCATTGACTCGACCATCTGTGCGGGCGACTCGGTCGAGGTCAACGGGCAATTTTATTTCGATTCAGGAACTTATAATATCAGCTTGACCGCTGCCGATGGCTGCGACAGCATCGTCACCCTGAACCTTTCGAACCTGCCCTCTCCGCAGCCAACATTAGCCGATGCTGAATTTTGTACGGGGGCTTCGGCGACCCTGTTGACAGAACCCGGTTTTGCCAATTATATTTGGAGCAACGGGGTGGGCAACCAAAATACCAACGTCGTGGGCGCAGGTACTTACACTGTTACGGTTACCTCCGAAAATGGCTGCACGGGGACGGCAAGCGCAACGGTAACGGAACTGCCCGTTGCCACTTCTTTTGTCACTGTGAGCGCCTGCTCGACCTTGGTCATCGGAGGGGCGGATATCTATCAGCCGGGCACTTATTTCGACACCTTGACGGCGGCCAATGGTTGCGACAGCATCATCACTTTCAACGTGACCAATATCGGTACGATAAACGAAAACTTGGACGTGAGCATCTGCGGAGGAGACAGCTATTTCTTTGATGGTCAAGACCTTACGTCAGGCGGTACTTATATCCAAAATTTAACGGCAGCCAATGGTTGCGATAGCGTTGCCACCCTCAACCTGACCGTGCAGCAAGCGGTACAACAAGTTTTGAACGAAGAAATATGCGAAGGCTCGGCCTTTGATTTCAACGGTGAAATGATAACCGTTGCGGGCACTTATTTCGACACCTTATATTATGCAACGGGCTGCGACAGCGTTTACCAAACGCTCAACCTGACGGTGATGACGGGCTGCGGGCCGCACTTCGATTTGGCCTTGCGCAAGACCCTCGCCACAGGCCAGTCCCCAGTGGTGCAAGTGGGCGAAGTGGTGCATTTTACCATCTCCGTTTTCAATCAGGGGACAGCCGATGCCTATAATGTTTTGGTAGTTGATTATGAAGCTGCCGGGCTGACTTTCACCACTGGCCAAAACCCCAATTGGCTGAGCTTTGGCGTGGGGCCGACCTGGTTCATTTCTTTTCTCGCCGCGGGCGATTCTGTTTCGCAGGACATCACCTTTCAGGTCAATGCCAATGCCCCCACTTCTGGCTTTTTCAACTTCGCCGAAATCACCTCCGCCGACGACGACACCAACAGCGGCAACACCCCTCCCACCGATGAGGACTCAACACCAAACGCCAACCCTTTGGACGACCCCGGAGGGCAGCCCGGCACCCCCGCCGATGACGTGATCACGGGCGATGGCAGTGGCCCCGTCGGCAGTAACGACCCCGCTACCGACGAGGACGACCACGACGGCGCAGGCCTCATTTTGACCTCGCCCGACCTCTCCCTCGGCAACCTCGTTTTTAATGACCTCGACAACGACGGCATTTTCAACAACAATGACCTGGGCATCGAAGACGTGGAAGTGCAGCTCTATGAAGCGGGCTTGGACGGGCTGAAAAATACTGCCGACGATGTGCTGATAGGCACCCGGTTGACCAATGGCTTCGGCGAATACTTGTTTGAAAACCTTATTGACGGACTTTATTTCGTAAAATTGACGGGCGTCGGCATCCCCGCCAATTACCGCAGCTCGACGGGCGGGGGCGTTTATGACAATGATGGCGCAGGCACTTTTGAGCCTTCCCTCGGCACCGACAACAACACCGACAACAACGACGACGGCACTGAAATGGGCGCCATGATTATGAGCGATACCATCCGCCTGACCCTCGGCGGCGAGCCGGGCGGCAATGCCAACTTGACTGTTGATTTTGGGCTGTACCTGCCACTGCCGGAAGAACTTTCGCTGGGCAACCTCGTCTTTTTTGACTACGACAACGACGGCACTTTTAATAACAATGATGCAGGGGTGGAGGACGTGGAAGTAAAGCTGTTCGACCTCGGCGCCGATGGTATCAAAGGCACTGCCGACGACAACGAACTCGCTACGCAACTGACCAATGGATTTGGCCAATACCAGTTTTCAGGTTTGCCCGAAGGGCTGTATTATGTGAAGCTAAATGCCGGAATACCAGCGACTTACATCAGTTCAACGGGCGACGGGGTTTTTGACAACGACGGCGCAGGCGCATACGAACCTGCCACCGGAACGGACAATAATACCGATGGCAACGACGATGGCACCCAAATGGGCAGCATGATAATGAGCGATACCATCCGCCTCACTTTCAACGGCGAAACCAACGACGGCGACAACGATGATTACTCCAACCCTTCCGTTGATTTTGGGCTTTACCAACCACAGGTGCTGCCGCCCCTTTCATTGGGCAACCTCGTTTTTTATGATTACGACAACGACGGTGTTTTCAATAATGACGACGCGGGCGTGGAGGATGTCGAAGTGAAGCTCTTCGACCTCGGCAGCGACGGCATCAAAGGCACTGCCGACGACAACGAACTTGCTTCGCAACTGACCAACGGCTTCGGCGAGTACCTTTTTACAGGGCTTTCCGAAGGGCTATTTTATGTAAAATTGAGCGGCGTGGGCATCCCCGCCAATTTCGAAAGTTCGACAGGCGACGGGCCATTTGACCTCAATATGAACGGCCCATACGAACCAGCCACAGGGACGGACAACAACACCGACAACGAGGACGACGGCACTCAGATGGGTGCAATGATTATGTCCGATACCATCCGTTTGACCCTCAACGGAGAGCCGGGTGGAAACGTAAACACGACCGTTGACTTTGGCCTCTTTGACCCCGTTGTACCGCCTGTTTTTGGTTTGGGCAACCTCGTGTTCCACGATGTGGACAACGACGGTGTTTTCAATAATGATGATGTCGGCCTGCCCGGTGTGGAAGTGGAATTGTACCAAATCGGCGATGATGGGATTAAAGGCACTGCCGACGATATTTTTATCGCTTCGCAAATCACCGGGGGCATGGGAGATTATTTTTTCCCAAGCCTCTTTGAAGGTGTTTATTATGTGAAACTCACTGGCCTAGGTATTCCAACAAATTTTGTCAGTTCGACAGGCGATGGCATTTTTGACATGGACGGGGCAGGGCCGTATGAACCCTTTTTCGGAACGGACAACAACGTGGACAACGACGACGACGGCACGCAGATGGGCAGCATGATTATGTCCGATACCATCCGCCTGACCCTCAACCAAGAACCCGAGGTCCATATCAACAACACCGTTGATTTCGGCCTCTACGAGCCACAGGAAGTGCCGACCCTCTCATTGGGCAACCTCGTTTTTTATGATTACGACAACGACGGTATTTTCAATAATAATGACGCAGGAATAGAGGGCGTGGAAGTGAAACTGTTCGACCTCGGAACGGACGGCATCAAGAACACCGCCGACGACAACGAACTTGCTTCGCAAAACACGAACGGCTTCGGCGAGTACCTTTTCACTGGCCTCTCGGATGGACTTTATTTTGTAAAATTGAGTGGTATCGGTATCCCTGCCAACCACGTCAGTTCCACGGGCGACGGGGTGTTCGACATGGACGGGGTAGGTGCTTTTGAGCCTGCATTTGGAACGGACAACAACGTTGACAACGAGGACGACGGCACGCAGATGGGCAGCATGATAATGAGCGATACCATCCGCCTGACATTGGGCGGCGAGCC
>DROJ01000228.1 GCA_011321935.1 Bacteroidota bacterium
ACACCAAATGGGAAAGGCGCTGCGGGTATTGAGGGAAAGGTTGAGGCCATACCTAGAAAAATGAAAATGAAAATAAAAATGAAAATGAAAAACTCCAGCCGTTCGGGTGTTTGGTTTTTGTTTTTTAAGCCTTAAATAAAAGAATGAACCGGACAATAAAAATCACCCCGCCTACCGGGAGGCAGGAAACAAAAGCCAAACACCCGAACCGCTGGCGTTTTTCATTTTCATTTTCATTTTTATTTTCATTAAAAAATGATAGGGGCAGGGCTTGGTTGCCTGCATCCACTAGTTGAAAAAAGTAATTGCATGTGAAAGAATTCGACAAATACTCGGTATTGATCGGCAAGTTTTTCGCTGGCGAAGCATCGCTGGCGGAGAAGGAAGATTTGTTTGCCTGGACCAAAAAAGACCCGGCGAACCGAGCGTTTTTTGAGGAAACAGAGCAAGTCTGGAAGATGGTGGACGGGGCAGAAACGACGCCTTTCGAGGCGGACATGGACAGTGCCTGGGCCAAAATAGATGCAGCGGTGGACACCCCTGAATACGGAAGTCAGCCAACTGCTTTGCAGGTTGAAAATGGAACGGCAGGACGGTCGGCGAAGGTTGTTCCTTTGCCCAAAAGAATGATGCGGTGGAGCATTGCCGCAGCCGTTTTGGCCTTGCTCGGCCTCGGCCTTTGGTGGGCCAACCGATCTGCCCCGCAGCAGCCGGCCTTCGTTGAAATCCAGACCCTTGAAAACGAGAAAAAAGAAATTACCCTCCCCGACAGCAGCCATGTCTGGATGAACGAAAACTCAAAGATTGCTTACGATCAACATTTTGCGAAGCGAAAAATAAACCTTGAAGGCGAAGCCTTTTTTGAGGTAGAGCGGATGGAAGAAAGCCCTTTTGAAATAAGGAGCGGAGAGGCAACCACTACCGTTTTGGGCACCTCTTTCAATGTGCGGGCCTACCCAAAAGAGGAGAAAATAGAGGTGACCGTAAAAACGGGAAAAGTGGCGCTGGCCGTAACAAAAAAGGAGGCTTCTGCCGTCATCCTTCCGGCAGGCACATCGGGCATTGTTTATAAAAAAGAAAAAAAAGTGGAGAAGGTGGAGGCGAAATCAGCGAACGCTGATGCCTGGAAAACCCTCCGCCTCGACTTCGACGAAACCCCGATGAAAGAGGTGGTTTTGACCTTGGAACGCTATTTTGGAAAAGAGATAAAAGTGGCCAATAAGGCGATGCTCAACTGCCCCTATACCTCCACCTTTGACCAGCCCGACCTTGACGGCATTCTCTCGGTAATCGGTGGAAGCCTTGGATTTGAAGCGGTAGAGAAAAATGGAGGGTACATCATTGAAGGTGGGAGTTGTGAATAAAACCGTGGCCGCCCATTATTTTCTTCAAACCTGCAAGAGACTCAAACTTAAAAACTGTCCATAGGACTCCTTTGGAGAAGGCTGGAACTTTTAATGGTCAAATGGCTGAACGGTTAAATGGTTTACGTTGGGAAAAACCATTTAGCCATTCAACCATCTAACCATTCACAAAAAGACTATCGTTTTTATGAAGCCACTAATTGCGGTTTGCATAGCTATTTTGGTTTGTTCCCAGGCCGCTTGGGGGCAGTACGATATGTTGGCAGTGGAGGTGAGTTTTGATTATGAGAAGGTGCGGATAAAAGAAGCGCTGGCCGACCTTAGCGAAACTTACGGCGTGAAGTTTTCTTACAGCAGCAAGAAGGTCAACGTGCGGCAGCGGGTATCGGCAAAAGTGGAAAAGGTGCCCATGTCGGCAGGTTTGACCGAGCTTTTCAAGACCACGCAGATCGAATATTCCCGCATCGGCCAGCACATTGTTTTGAAGAAAAACCCCGATAAGCTGTTAAGCCAGGCAAAGAAGCAAAGAAAGAAAAAAAACGCTCCCCCGGTCATAGAAAGAACCGAAGCAGAGCCGCCTGCCGTGCTGGTGAGCGCAGCTCCCGAAAAAGAAAAAAAACGCCCGCTTCCTGATTCCGTCCTTACTTTGGAGATGCCCAACGCCCGCCCCTTGCGGCGGGAAGGAAAGATGCACCCCTTCGACGAAACTTTGCTGAACTTTGAAAAATGGCGCACCCACGCAGAGTACGCCATGCGCCCAACAGATGACAAACGGCTGGCGCAAATTTCCCTTTTGCCCAAAAAAGGAACGAACTCGGCGGTCGCCCCCGATGTCACCAACAATGTTTCGCTGAACCTGCTTTGGGGCAACAACGGCGGAGTGGACGGCATGGAGATCGGCACTTTTGTCAACACCATCAACAAGGATGTGGTCGGCCTGCAGGTGGCCGGCATCGGCAACAAGGTAGGCCGCAACGTGACGGGCACGCAGGTCGGTTTTATTTTTAATGCCAATCAGGGAATGACCCGCGGGCTGCAGGTGGCGGGCATCGTCAATGTGTCGAAAGATGTGCAGGCGGCACAGGGGGCAGGGGTCTTCAATTGGGCTAAAGGGAATGCCGAAGGCCTGCAAATTTCTGGCTTGATAAACAGGACGGCGGGCCATGCACAGGCATTGCAAGTTGCCGGGCTGATGAACCTGACGGGAAGGAGTGCCAAAGCACAGGTCGGAGGTCTGGTGAACGTCGCCGATGATGTGGGTTTGGTGCAGGTCAGCGGCATCATGAACATCTCAAAAGGCGAGATGAAAGGCTTTCAACTGGCGCTCATCAATATTTCCGACTCAGTGAGCGGCGTACCGATTGGCCTCATAAACATCGTAAAACGAGGCTATAACAAATTGGATATTTACGCAAGTGAAATTTTGCACGGAAATCTGCAGCTCAAACTAGGGGCAAAAACTTTTTACAACATCTTTCATATAGGAGCGCAAGTACCGCCCGGCGACGGGAGCTACATCTGGGGGCTTGGCTACGGCATCGGAACCGTAACGACGGTTACTGAAAAGGATCAACTGAACTGGGAACTGATGGCTATCCACATCAGCGAAAACGAGGCTTGGACGAACAGCTTGAACAGTATCGGGCAGTTCCGTTTTATTTGGAACCATCAGCTTGGGAAGAGCATCGGCTTCTTCATCGGCCCCACGTTCAACGCAATGGTTTCGCAACTGAGAAACCCCGAAACGGGAGAAATAAAATCCCCGGTCGTTCCTTATTCTTTGATAAACGATGACCTCGGCACCGACACCAACCTCAGGGCTTGGGTGGGCGCAAATGCGGGGTTCAGGTTTTGATTTATTGCCTGCGCCTTAAAAGATCAATTATTTTCAAAATCCTTAATTTTAATTAAATGAAAAATATAGTTTTCATATTTTTGGTAATAGGGCAGTTCTGCAATGCACAACCGTTGAATAACCTGTCGGACTGTGCAGTTTTATCAGGTGAAAATTATTTGGAAAATGGATTTATCGAAAATATAGCCGAATATATAAAAGACAAAGAAATAGTGGCGATGGGGGAAGCTGCCCACGGCGCGGGCGAGTTTTTTAAAATGAAAGCGGATGTTTTTAAATATTTGGCAAAGAACGAAAATTTCAGGGTGTTTGCTATCGAAAGCACTTTGTCCACGACTTATGATTTGAATAAATATTTGCTTTATGGAGAGGGCGATGCAAAACAATCGCTGAAACGGCTCGATAATTTTTATTGGAACACAGCCGAGGTTTTGGATTTGGTTGACTGGATGTACGGTTACAATAAATCAAAGCCCGCAGGCGAAAAATTATGGTTTTATGGAATGGACATTAATTCGTCTTATGAGTCGGTCAAGGCAATTTCTGCTTATATAAAAAAAGTGGAACCTGACGTTGAAACTAAAGTCGCAAAGTATGGGGACAGAATGGGCAGGGTGCTTTTGTCCGATAAAAAAGACAATAAAAAAAGGGCTTTGGAAATCGAAAAAATATATGCCGAAAACGAAAGGGATTATATAGCGAAGTCTTCAGAATGGGAATATCAATTTATCAAACAATGTTTTGTAAATTTAAAACAAACCAAGCTGCCCTATAAATACAGGGACCAATATATGGCGGACAATGTGGGCTGGTTGAAAAATATTTCCGGGTCGAAAATATTTGTTTGGGCGCATAATTACCACGTTGCTAAAAGCCAACAAACGATGGGTTATTTTTTAAATAAAAAATATGGGGACGGATATTATTGTATCGGTTTTGATTTTAAAGAAGGAGAGGTTTGGGCGAAAAAAGGAGGGAATGTTTTTAGCGTTATATTGCACGGAAATAAAAATGTAAGATGCACAACCAGTCCCCCAAAAGAAAAAACATTTACCTATAAATTAGCTGCATTAAATAAGCCTTTTGTTTTTTTCGATGTAAACAATTGTTCCGAAAAAAATAAAAATTTAAAAAAAGAATTAAGCACCGTTCAGAAAATGCACGACGCAGGTGCATGGTTTTCGGAAAAAAGCGAATATATAGACCGGGTAATCAGCAGGTCTTTTGACGGCGTTTTATATATCGAAAAAGTAAGCCCCTCGAACCATTTTTATTTAAAAGAAAAATACGAGTATTAGGGCAACGGCAACAATCTCTAATTTTCAAAAACAATAAAAAATCGCAACTACTCAGGTGCGTGTGCCTCGGTAGCACAGCGTTCACGCTGTCCTGGTAAATGACGTTTACGTCGTTTTATTAGCACAGACGTAAACGTCTGTGACCGGGACAGCGTGAACGCTGTGCTACCAATACCCAAAAGACCTGAGCAGTTGCAAAAATCCTAAAGCAATGAAATATCTTATTTTAAATTTCTTGGCCTTGTTTTTTGCAACGGCACTTTTTTCGCAAAACGACGAAACGCTGTTCAGCCATGTTGACCGCATCGGGGCCTTTGGCGGGCCGATCATCGAATATGCCGACCTGAGCGGCGACGTGGAAACTTCCACTGGCGGCGGCGGTGCTTTGGTGCTGAACGATTTTTTTATCGGCGGCTATGGGCACGGCACTTCCGAACTGAACAAAAGCTTTCAGGCCGAAAACTTGAAAGAACGGGTGAAGTTCAAGCACGGCGGTTTTTGGTTGGGTTATGTGCCGGTTCAGCACAAGGTCATCCATCCATATACTTCGTTGAAAATGGGCTGGGGCAAAGCACGTTTCCGCAAATCAGAAATTGGAAATAATGAGACGGTTGATGAATTTAAGGACAATATTTTTGTACTGACACCGGAGGCGGGTATCGAACTCAACGTATTTTCCTTCTTCCGAATTTCCGCTACCGCAAACTACCGCTTGGTGAGCGGGATTGATAAACTGGACAACTTTTCTGACAGTGATTTTTCCGGTTTTGGGGCAGTGCTGACGCTGCGCTTCGGGGGCTTTGGGAGTGAGTGGGATATTGATTGACATTAAAATTTGGAAAGTCAAGAACAAAGGCCAACTGTAGGAAAAAAATTAATGGAATGACCGAACTGAAACTAGAGAAACCCTTGACCAACCTGCAAATGGAAATGCTGAAATTGTTTTCAGCCAACCTTACCGATGCGAATTTAAATGAGGTATCCGAATGGCTTTCCAAATACTTTATGAAAAAAAGCAGCGAACGTGCCACTGAAATTTGGGACAAAAAAGGCTATTCTGAAAAGGACGTTAAAAAGTGGTTGAACCCAAAACAGAAACATTCAAAATCAAAGGATTCGCAGAACCCTTAAAGTTCCTAACAGTTTAATTTCAAAATAAAAAAACAAAGGACACAAGTTTGGAAAGGCGATTTTTCCCAAACAACAGCTTCAAGTTGCGACACTTGAAACAAGACAGGTATGCACCTTCAATGGCTGACTATCAAAGGTTTTGCGGACTAATCACTAATCACTGTTCTACTAATCTACTAATCACTAATCACTAATCACTGCACTACTTATTCACAAATCTAAAAATTCACCAAGATGAAAAAATCAGTTTTTATTGCCATTTTGGCCTTGTCGGCCACCCAGGTATTTGCCCAGTCATGGCGCAGCAACAGCGATGCCACCCTCGCCAATACCACTGGCCGGAACGGCTTCTTCTTTTCTCCCCTCGTGGAATACAGCAACCTCGACAAAGATTGGAACACCTCCGTCGGCGGTGGTTTTGGCTTCATTGCCGGCGACTTTTTCATCGGCGCCTATGGCCTCGGCATGGCCGACGACAACCTGCTCGATAGTGATTTTGAAACATTAAAAATGGGCCACGGCGGCTTTTGGGTGGGTTATGTGACGCCCCAAAAATCTGCCCTCCACCTGTTCACCAGCGTAAAAGCAGGCTGGGGCGCCGTCAATATCAACGTGGATGACGACTTCAGTTCCGACGACGCCTTTTTTGCCTTTACGCCCGAAGCTGGCCTCGAAGTCAATGTGTTCCGCTGGTTCAGGATTGCCGGAACAGTGGGCTACCGATTCATGAACGGCCTCGACAACTCCCCTCTCTACAACCGGGACGAACTGGAAGGGATGACGGGAACAATCACCTTCCGCATCGGCGGCTTCGGCAGGGAAAGAAACCGCGACCGCTGGGACTAATCTTCAGTCTTTAGTCTTTCCAGTCCGCAGTCTTCAGTCTTCAGTCTTTCCAGTCTTCAGTCCACAGTCTTGTTGAAGCCCTGCTTTGGTTGTGAAAGTAAAACCAACAGATTTCAAAGTAGGACTCCGATAAGACTGAAAGACTGCGGACTGAAAGACTGCGGACTGAAAGACTGCGGACTGAAAGACTGCGGACTGAAAGACTGCGGACTGGAAAGACTGCTAATTACAAAGCCACTCCCCCGATCTGCCCAAAGGGCTCGGAGGAGGCCAAAACCTAAAAATTATGAAAAAGCAAATTTTTTTATTGCCCCTTATTTTTTCGGCATTTCTTGCCATTACTTCTTGTGTTGACGACGATGGCATTTTCAGGGATTGCGAAAGCGGCAACGGCCCGGTGGTAGAGGAGGTTTTGAATATTTCTGAGTTTACGGGGCTAAAACTGAAAATTGCCGCCGATGTGTTCATCACGCAGGGCGACGCATTTGAAGTGGTGGCCAAAGGCGAACAGAATGTAATTGACGGGTTGGATTTGAGTGTGAGGAACGACATCTGGGATGTGGAATTTGACAACTGCATGAAAAATTACGAGCTGAAAATTTTTGTCACCATGCCCGATGTGGACTTCCTTTCCATCACCGGTTCAGGTGATATTACCGGCGAAACATTTATTGATACGGACGACATCACCCTCCGCATCACGGGTTCGGGGGACATGTGCCTCGGCCTCACTACCGATAATATTGACGCCAAAATTACCGGCTCCGGCGACATGGATTTGGAAGGGGCAACCCAACAGCTTGACTTTAGGATCACGGGCAGCGGGGACCTCGGCGCTTTCGACCTGATCGCAGAAAGGGCCGACATCGAAATCACCGGCAGCGGCGATGCCAATGTCAACGTCGTTGATTTTTTGAAAATAAAAATCACGGGCAGTGGCGACGTTCTCTACAAAGGCTCGCCCGAACTCGACATCAACATCTCCGGCAGCGGAAAGGTAAGGGACGCGAATTAGTCCGCAGTCTTCAGTCTTCAGTCCGCAGTCTTCAGTCCGCAGTCTTCAGTCTGATTGGAATCCTATTCTATTATTTTGGAGTCCTTTATTCCAAAATCAGAATAGGATTCCAATTAGTCTTCAGTCTTTCAGTCCACAGTCCGTCAGTCTTTCAGTCCGCAGTCCGTCAGTCCGTCAGTCCGCAGTCTGATTGGAATCCTATTCTATTATTTTGGAGTCCTTTATTCCAAAATCAGAATAGGATTCCAATCAGACTGAAGACTGCGGACTGATGGACTGAAAGACTGAAGACTGAAGACTGAAGACTGAATAAATTCGATAGTCAACCTAAGAGGTCGCTGGTGGCAATACCGGCGGCCTTATTTTTTATATTTAAAAAAATAAAATATCGGTAGCTTCTTGCTTATTTTTTGAATATCTTTGTCCCTTTGAAAAACTACGCAGCTTACCCATCACATTTGATTCCCATTTCAAGAAAAGATCACCCTTCCCTTGTTCTGAGTTACGCTGACAATGCCTTTTCAGGTAGCTGGCAAATGCTGCGCTGCCGGTGAGGGGAAGAGTAAAATTTATTTGCAACCAATTGGCTAACTTTGCGTAGAAATTGCGCTTGAAATAAATTTTATTTTAATATATAATTAACAGATTCAAAGATAATTGTCTCATGGCTAAAGTTTTAATTGTTGACGACGAAAGACCGATCAGAAGGACGCTGAAAGAAATTTTAGAGTTCGAGAAATTCAAGGTAGAGGAGGCTTCCGACGGGCTGGAATGCTTAGTCCACCTGAAAAAGGCGCAGTACGATGTCATTCTCATGGACATCAAAATGCCCAAAATGGACGGCATGGAAGCGCTCGAACGCATCCAGACATTGGCGCCCGATACCCCCGTGGTGATGATCTCTGGACACGCCAACATTGACACTGCCGTAGAGGCCGTCAAAAAAGGAGCATTCGATTTTATCTCCAAACCGCCCGACCTCAACCGCCTGCTCATCACCGTGCGCAATGCGATGGACAAGTCGAGCCTCATCACCGAGGCGAAGGTGTTGAAGAAACGGGTCTCGAAATACAAGACCCAGGAAATGATCGGCGACTCTGCCCCCATGCAGGCCATCAAAAAGACAATTGACAAAATAGCCCCCACCGAAGCGAGGGTCTTGATCACTGGCTCGAACGGTACGGGCAAAGAACTGGTCGCCCGTTGGATCCACGAAAAAAGCCACCGCAACAAAGGCGCCATCATAGAGGTCAACTGCGCAGCCATCCCTTCCGAACTCATTGAAAGTGAGTTGTTCGGCCACGAAAAAGGCTCGTTTACCTCTGCCCACAAACAGCGCATCGGCAAGTTTGAACAGGCCAACGGCGGCACTATTTTCCTCGACGAAATCGGCGACATGAGCCTCGATGCGCAGGCCAAAGTGCTGCGCGCCCTGCAAGAAAGCAAGATTACAAGGGTAGGTGGCGAAAAAGAAATCAGGGTGGACGTGCGCGTACTCGCTGCCACCAACAAAGACCTCCGGGCAGAGATAGACGCCAAGCGTTTCAGGGAGGATCTTTACCACCGCCTCGCAGTCATCATTATAGAAGTGCCCAAGCTCAACGACCGCCGGGAGGACATCCCCCAACTGGTCGCTCATTTCATTTCGCAAATTTGTACGGAGTACGGCATCACCCCCAAAAAGGTGACCAAGGAAGCCCTCGTCGCATTGCAAAACGTGAACTGGACGGGCAATATCCGCGAACTCCGCAATGTGGTCGAACGCCTCATCATCTTGAGCGGTACAGATATTACCGCCGAGGATGTGCTGCAATATGTGGGCCCCTTCCAAAGGCCGAGCAATGGACAAGGGAAGTAATTGAAATGGTCGAATGGCTAAATGGATGCAAAAGACCCAGCGGTAACAGTTCCGTTGGGTCTTTTACCTTTATTTAGCCATTTCAATTCAGAAACTTTAGCTTTGCCCCGGCAATCAAAATCCGTAACTTTTAATTTTTTTTAAAATGGCAGAGAATCAAAACCACCTCCCCACCACCAAATTCCAAAAAAGACATTGGCACGAAATAAAAGCGGAAAACTCTTGGACGATGTTCAAGGTCATTTCAGAATTCGTTGACGGCTTTGAGCGCCTGAACAATTACGGCCCTTGTGTTTCTATTTTCGGATCTGCCCGCACCAAGCCCGACCAGCCCCATTATAAAATGGCCACCGAGATTGCCCGCCTGTTGACCGACGAAGGCTGGGGCGTTATCACGGGCGGCGGGCCCGGCATCATGGAGGCTGGCAACAAAGGCGCCTCTTTGAACAACGGTACTTCCATCGGTCTCAATATCCACTTGCCCTTTGAGCAAAACCACAACCCCTTTATTGACTCGGACAAAAATTTTGAATACAATTACTTTTTTGTCCGCAAGGTCATGTTCGTGAAATATGCGCAGGCATTTGTCATCATGCCCGGCGGTTTTGGCACCATGGACGAGATGTTCGAGGTGCTGACCCTCATCCAAACGGATACCATTGACGAGGTGCCGGTCATCCTTTTTGATTCCAGTTATTGGGGCGGCCTGATAGACTGGATAAAAAGCACCATGCTCGGAAAAGCGAACAACATCAAGGCCAAAGACCTCGACCTGTTTTCGGTAGTGGATACGGCGGAAGAAGTGGTTTCCATTATCCGTACATTCCACCAAGATGGAGAGCATACCAAGCCCAACTATGACCTGGACAGCGGCAGGGGCTACTGATTTTTTAAAGAATTATGTAAGCATAACAGCGTTGACAACTTTTCAAAAGTTGTCAACGCTTTTCCCAAAAAGTGATTTTTAACGACCAGTGAACCACCCTACCTTTCCTTTGTTTTCTTCCTTTTTCTTCTTTTCTTTTAAATAGGGAACAACCTGCCAGATATAACAGAAACAGGACATTTTAAAGAGTGACAGCAACAGCCCCTTTGCGTCAAATATGTACCTTTATGCTAACTTGATAAAGCTGTTTAAAATAATTTTCAATCACCTAAATTCTTCATCATGAAAAAGCTCCCCTTTTTGTTCGCACTGTTTATTTTTTTCACTTTGAACATTGCATTCGGCCAAGAAGTAGAAATGGAAGAGATGGCCGCAGAAGCCCCCAAAATAGATAGCACGCTTGCCAAGCCCGCCCCCCTCGACCTGCCGGAATTTGACCTCGATAAAACTGCCAATATTTTCGAGACGGAAGAGTCCATGTCGAAAGGCCTGCAAAATGCCATCGTGGTAGAAACAGAGGCCACTAATGAAAAACTGGTGGACAAAGTTTGGAAGAAATTCATGAAAGACTACGGTGGCAAGACCAAAAGGGCAAAGGGCGGCAAAAGGGGCGAACTGGTCACCACGGGCGCTGAAATAGTCGGCATTAATGGCGTCAACAGCATGAATGTCTATTCCCGTTCGGTCACCGGTTCGTCGGGCAATGTGGAGCAAATGGTCTGGTTCGACCTCGGCGATGAGTACCTCGGTTCTGGGCACGGCAGCCAATACAAAGAGGCCGAGGCCATGCTGCAGAAATTCGCCCACGAAGTACGGGTCGAAAAAACAAAACAAGAACTCAAAGACTCGGAAAAGAAACTCAAAAACATGGAAAGCGAACTGAAAAAACTCGTCCACCAAAACGAAAGCTACCACAAGGAGATAGAAAACTATAAAAAGAAGATCATCGAAGCCGAGGAGAACATTGTCAAAAATGACCAGCAACAGATAGAAACGAACCAGAAAATAGAACTGCAAAATATGCTGGTGGAAGAGATTGACAGGCGGCTAAAAGCCTTGCGGAAGCAGTAGTGGTACAAATCGTAATTAGCTAACCATTTAGTTTTTGGTTAAATGCCACATTATCAGGGATTTGGCGGACTAATCACTAGTCAACTAATTACTAATCACTGCAGTAGCAACTTGTTCGCTAAATGATTTTTTCCCGTAAAATGCTATCCAGCAATTTTCATTGATTACCTTTGCCCCGCATTCGCCTTCGCTAAGTGGCTGTACCAAAGCAGGCCGACCCACCTTTTTTCACGGGTTGACACCTCTTTGGTACAGCCCTTTTTGCTTTAAAAAATAGAAAACGGAAATTAGAAATCAGTGACGTTTTTTCACCTAAACCATTGATTTTTATTTATTTATAAATCTCTAATTTCCGTTTTTTATCTCAATCTTTGTTATGGATATTTTCAATAAGTTTCAGACGCGCGGCAACATCGGCCGCTTTTCCGATGTAGCGGAAGGTTATTTTGTGTTCCCACAATTGGAAGGGGAACTCGGCAACCGTATGATGTTCAAAGGCAGGGAAGTCGTCTGTTGGAGCATCAACAACTATCTCGGACTTGCCAACCACCCCGAAGTGCGCGCCATAGATGCGCAAGGCGCCAAAGACTGGGGTATGGCCTACCCGATGGGAGCCCGCATGATGAGCGGTGCCACCAAATACCACGATCAATTGGAAGCAGAACTGGCCGATTTTGTGAAACGGGAAGCCTGCATGTTGGTCAATTTTGGCTATCAGGGCATGTCGTCGGGCATTGATTGCCTGCTCGGCCGCCACGACGTTGCCGTTTACGATTCCGAATCACATGCCTGCATCGTTGACGGCGTGCGCATGCATCAGGGCAAGCGTTTTGCTTTCCGGCACAACGACATTGCAAGCCTCGATAAAAACCTCGCCCGCGCCACCAAGATCGTTGAAAAAACGGGCGGCGGCATCCTCGTCATTTCCGAAGGGGTATTTGGCATGCGCGGCGATCAGGGCAAATTAAGGGAAATAGTCGCCCTGAAAGACAAGTACAATTTCCGCCTCCTCGTTGACGATGCCCACGGCTTTGGCACACTGGGACCAACGGGTGCAGGCGCCGGGGAAGAGCAGGGAGTGATGGACGACATTGATATTTATTTCTCCACTTTTGCCAAGTCAATGGCGAGCATCGGCGCTTTCTTTGCCGGCAACAAAGAGGTGGTCGAATACATGAAATACAATATGCGTTCGCAAATGTTTGCCAAGTCAGTGCCCATGCCGATAGTGATCGGTGCATTGAAACGCTTGGAGATGCTGCGCACCATGCCCGAATTGCGGAGCAACCTCTGGCGCAATGTCAGCAGCCTGCAAAGCGGCCTTAAAACCGCCGGCTTCGACATCGGCGAAACGAACAGTTGTGTCACCCCGGTCTATATGCACGGCGGCGTCGGGGAGGCGATGGCACTGACTTACGACCTGCGCGAAAACTACAATATCTTCTGTTCCATCGTGGTCTATCCGGTCATACCAAAAGGCATGATCCTGTTGCGCCTCATCCCCACTTCTTTGCATACCCAACGGGACATCAAAGAAACGATCGAAGCGTTCAAAGCCATCAAAGGAACATTGGAAAGTGGCGGCTACAAAGAGGCCGCAGATAAGTATGTGGAGAGCGCATATGCCAGATAATTGTTGGTTGTTGGTTGCTCGTTGTTAACAACAATCAGCAACCAACAACTATCAATCAACTATTCTTCCTCGTCCCCTTCTTCCCCTTCCTCAGTTGCCAGCAATCCCCTTTCGTTCAAAAAATGAAACCAGCGGATCGTCTTTTTGATGTCGCTGATGTGTACCTGGTCTTGATCGTGATTGGGGAGTATCTTCGTGAAATAAGCACGGAGTTCAGGCGATTTTGCCTTGAGGTCAGGGGGCGGGTTGTCGGCCAATTGGTCGAGCATGTTCTGGAAAACCACTTTCAGCTCTACCGAGTCGTCGTCGTCGGTATAGATGGAAATGGTTTCGAGCGGGGAAAACTGGTGCTTTCTGACCGAGGCGAATTTTACGGTTCCCGTGTCTATGTTGCCCACCAACATTCCATTGTTGCGGGTAGAAACGACCCGCTGTACGCCCGGCAGGCCACTGACTACTACTAAATCTTTCAGGTTCATGATTATGCTTTTAGAAATTGAAAATGAAGCGCTTGGTTTTGTTGAAAAAACGGTTCATTTTGCAAGCCCTTTTTTTTGAGGGGCAAAGGTATAAAAAAAGGGGGTGTTTAAATCTGGGCTTACTGGACTTCCCGGACTTCCGTCCGGGTTACATACGCCCGGGTTACTTCGGAATGCTTTTGGCAGCTATTATACTTTGCAGAAATGGTGGGGATCAGCGCGGTGCTTATTATTTTTGCAAAAATCCCCAACAAGCTCTTATTAAAAATACCTGATATTCCTAAAATAAATAAGATGAATAAATTACTGGCAATATTATTATTTGCTTTTTTTTCTGCAACAGTTTTGGCACAAACAACTCCTCAAATATCAACCCGGAGCAATATCCGCTTTGCCAAAGAGACTGCCCGCCAAGCTGTCGATATTGAAAAAAACTACCCATACGACATTGCCATCCGCAATGCAAAAAACGATACTTTAAATACGGCCAATGTTTTTAAAAAAAATGGCAAACCGACCGTCCTGCTTTTTTGGCTGACCACCTGCGCGCCCTGCCGTGCCGAGATGGCAGCTATTTCAAAAAAATATGAACAATGGCAAGAAGAGGCCGATTTTAATTTTTACGCCATATCTGTTGACTGGCCGAAAAACGCGCAGCAGTTTATTACAAGGGTAGAAAAAAGCAATTGGCCTTTTCCCGCTTACCATGATTTCAACCGGGAATTCGGAAGGATCATGCCGGGCAATTTAAATGGCCTGCCGCAGACTTTTATTTTGGATAAAAACGGAAATATAGCCCACCACAAAAAGAGATATTATTTCGGCGCTGAGGATAAATTATTTGAATTGATAAAGTCGCTGCAATAATTCAACGCAATTTTTTCAACGCGAAGATTTTTTTTTAACGCAAGGCCGCAAAGGGCGCAAGGCTACGCAAAGTCTTTCCCTATCATTTTAATAAGGCAGGGTATTTACACAAAAATTCCTGCCTCTCGGACAGGCACTCGCCTCCACTGTTTTTTGTGCATTTACCTCGGATATTTAAAATGATACGGAAAGACTTTGCGTAGCCTTGCGCCCTTTGCGGCCTTGCGTTAAAAAAAATTGGGTTAAAAAAAACCTTGCATTTCCTACCATATGCCCATCACCAGCGAAAGGATAATACTTGCCAATAAAACAGTAATTCCCTGCAAAAAAGTAATTATGGTAAACGATCGGTACGAGTCATTTACCGCCAAGCCCGTAAATTGCGAAAACACCCAAAAATAAGAATCGTTGGCATGTGAAACAGTCATGGCACCGCCGCCG
This sequence comes from Bacteroidota bacterium, assembly GCA_011321935.1. Lineage (GTDB taxonomy): Bacteria > Bacteroidota > Bacteroidia > Chitinophagales > Saprospiraceae > UBA6168. The sequence goes on from DROJ01000228.1 coordinate 14,745, forward strand.
ATGGCCATTACCAAAAGCACATTGTCCATCACCGATGCCCCCGATGCCACGGCCAATGTCGCCATGATAGAGGACGCAACTATAATGGCGGAGGTGGAAGACCCTTGCGCCGTTTTTAATACCGCCGCTATAATATATCCAACAATAAGTAGCATGGCGCCTCTCATGTTTTCGCCCATTGACAAAGACTGCAAATGTTCGACCAATGGCATGGCTTTTAATATAGCTCCAAAAGCCCCGCCTGCGGCAGTTATTATCAATATAGGGCCGGCCTGTAAAATGCCTTCCCCCAGCCAGTCCGATAAATGTGCGGCGTCCCATTTTTCAAATAATAAGGTGGCAAAACCAATCCCTATCAGCAGCGCAATTACGGGGTTGCCTATTATTTTTAAAAAAGAACTTATTGTCTCATTTAATTCAAAAAATATCTGCACCGAGCTTAATGAAATTAAAAATACGGGAACAATTAATGGCAATATGGACAACAGGGCAGAGGGCAGTTTTTTTATTATTGTCGTATTTTTAATCAATTCATTTTGCAGTTCTATTTTTTTTCCAAAATATATTGACGAGCGGTAAACAATATAAAGGGTGGGCAAAGAAACAATTAATCCTATTAAAATAATTAATCCCAAATAGAGCGTAATGCCCAGGTTTTCGGCTGCCGCCAAAGGCCCCGGCGTGGGCGGCACCAATGTATGCGTCGTATATAGGCTCGTGGCCAACGCCAATGCCAACACCGTTCTTTTGGCTTTTGTTTTTATGGAAATATGTTTGTTGAGACTGGAAAGGATAATATAGGCAGAGTCGCAAAATACAGGAATACTGACAATTGCACCAATTATAGTCATGGCCAATACAGGTCTTTTTTTTCCAAATATTTTTAAGACTATATTGGCAATTTGCACGATGGCCCCCGACTTTTCGAGTATGATCCCCAATACCGCACCGAGTATAATTATCAGCCCGATTTTCATTACTATATTCCCGAAGCCAGCGCTCAATATTTCCAATACCTCTGACATCGGATTGCCTGCGGCAAGCCCAACTCCTATGGACACCAATAATAAAGTGAAAAAGGGGTGCAGTTTAAAAACAGAAGACAATAATATAATGAAGAATAGCGCAAGCCCGATAATCAATAGAAGCTCTAATCCGGTCATGGTTTATAGTTTACGGAGATTTTCCAGGTTTCCAAAATCTGGAAAATCTGTTAACACCCCAGCGCGTATTAAAAATCAAAATATTTTTTTGCATTAAAATAACATATGCCCTGCACTATTTCTCCCAGCCATTTTATATCATTTGGCAATAAACCTTTCTCTACATCTTCCCCAACAATATTGCACAATATACGCCGGAAATATTCATGCCGCGGAAAAGATAAAAAACTCCGGCTATCGGTGAGCATACCGATAAAGCGGCTCAACAAGCCCATATTTGAAAGCGTATTTATTTGTTTTTCCATGCCGTCTTTTTGGTCCAGGAACCACCATGCGCTGCCCCACTGCATTTTGCCGGGCATGTCGCCGCTTTGAAAATTGCCGACCATAGTGGCAAATACTTCATTGTCGCGGGGATTGAGGTTATATAAAATAGTTTTGGCCAGGTTATTTTTTTTATCCAATCGGTTGAGGAAAACAGAAAGCAGACCGGCCTGTTCAAAATCGCCGATAGAGTCGCAGCCCGCATCTTCGCCTATCCTTTTTTTCAGGCGCGAACTGTTATTGCGCAATGCGCCGAGGTGAAATTGCTGCACCCAATCTTTTTCGTGGTACCATTTGGCGAGTTGGTTCATGACCATCGCATTAAATTGTTGCATGGATTTAATGTTCCATTTTTTTCCCTGCGTCCACCACGGCGTAAATTCCCGGTTGACCACATTAAAGTCGAAACCTACCGCGGGGATATGGTTCAGGCCGTGGTCGGAAAGCCGGCAGCCCATTTCTGAAAAATATTCCAGCCGCGTTTTTAAAACCATCAATAAATCAGAAAGCGAATTTATTTTTTTCTGAAAAACGCGCTCCAGTTCTCCGATATATTTTTTAAAAACAAGCGGTTGTTCTGCGGTCAATATTTTGTCGGGGCGGAAAGTGGGCAGCACTTTTATTTCAAAGCCATCTTCTTTTATTTTTTTGTGAAATAATAAATCGTCGGTAGGGTCGTCGGTAGTGCAGAGGCTTTCCACTTTCATTTTCCGCAAAAGGTTGCGGGCCGAATATTCCGGCGTTTGCAACTTTTCCGAACACTCGTCATATATTTCTTTTGCAGTATCGGGCGACAATAATTTGGAAATACCGAAATACCTTTTTAATTCCAAATGCGTCCAATGGTACAATGGGTTCCGCATCGTATAAGGAACGGTCTCCGCCCATTTTTCAAACTTCTGCCAATCGTTCGCATTGCCCGTAATATAGTTTTCGTCAATGCCGTTGGCGCGCATTGCGCGCCATTTATAGTGGTCGCCGTTGAGCCATATTTGGGTCAGGTTGTCGAATTGTTTGTCCTCCGCTATTTCTTGCGGGGACAGGTGGTTGTGGTAATCAATGATCGGTAAATCTTTTGCGTGGTCGTGGTATAGCTGCTCGGCAGTTTTGTTTTGCAAAAGGAAATTGTCGTTTATGAAGTTTTCCATTTTTTATTTGTAAAAGAGGATCGGTGTAATAGTGAGTCACAAAAATAGTGGTTTAATATGCCTCTCCAGTATATTTTCCGAAACATTTTTTCCGATCACTGCCGAATGGGCTTCCAATGCGCCCGTAAACAGCTCTCCCCTTTCCGCCGCAACCTTATAAGCCGTATGGATCAACTGCCGAAAACCCGGATTATAATCCGGGTGGTCCGGGATGTGCCGGAGACTATTGACAAATTTTTCGCTATCCCATTTTTCAACAGTATCCTTTTCCGGCAATTGTTTTTTATCAATATTCAGTACGGTGCTATATGGCCCGGTCAGTTCATCAAACCTATTTAATGCCTCTACATAAATACCTTTCACCAATTCAAGTGCCGACCCTCCCGCTTCCGCCAAACCTATTACTTCCTCCAACCAAGTAGTGCCCGCCGTTTTTAAATGCAGGCCAATATTATGTTTTTTAATTAATTGGTTTATTACCGGATATAATGAAAATTTATCGCTGCCCGTATGTACGCTCAGTTTTAAGCCTTTCGGCAAATCAAAAATTTCGGTGGCATATTTAATGACCAATAAATTTTCCTCAAATTCTTTTGCGAATATATTTAAATCACCTTCGTAATCAACCCCTTTATTGAACCTGCCTGTAAATTTTGGGGCAATAGTAACAGGCCTTACCCCCAACATGGCCAAGCCGCTGCACACCAAAAACAATTCGACCGGGCTTTGTGCCTTATCTACTTCGTCCATCGAAATTTCTGCGACAAAATTACCCTCGCCTTTTTTTTCTAAAATATATTGGTAAATACGCTGCGCCTCATATATGGCCGTCAAAAACTGCCCCGCAAATTCCCGCAGCATATTTTTATTTAAATTAAATATTTTGTCCGAACCGGGAACAGAAAACCCGCCGATATATGGCTTATTAAATTCAATGAACTGTTGTATTTTATTTTCGCCGCAAGGCTGCCCGATACCATATGCCACGTCAATGGTAAAAAAATCGGAAGAAGCCAGAAAGCCGTCCACGTTTTGTAAATTGATATGGTCGGCGTCAATCATATAGCCCTGTTCCCAGCCGCATTTTTTAATGGCCTGTTCAGCCTCCTCTTTGACCGACTCTGGTTTTGAACCAACAGTGATATGTTCGCGGTGCGATTTGTTCCAAACAGGGGTTATATCTGTTCCGAATTTTTTTGCAGCTTGAAATGGCTTTAATTGATAAACGCCCTGATGGGCAAAGCGGTCGCCGATACCGAATGAATATTTTCCGAGTTTGTTGAGCATATATTTTATTTATTTTGAAAATGTTAGGTTAGACTAATGATTAATATGACTCCCGCCATATTAAGAAAGGGCTACGAGCGGCGGCGTTTTGAACGCCGCCGCTCGTAGTCTTTTCTTAAAAAAATATCGGGAGTCATATTTTAAAAAACTAAGTTAACATTGCTAAGTTAAAATTAGCATTATTAAAAGATGGGAGGCATTTTAAATATACCCCCCATCTTGGTAACAACGAAAAAATGATAACTTCACCCTGATTGGGGAATCCTATTTTTCCATTTTTGCTATTGTTCAGTAAGGGTAAGTTAACCTTACTTTCGTATTATTGTTAGGCTCGAATAGATTTTCCTTCCGATATTCATCGGAAGGAAAATCTAACCTCAGCCAATAATTCACGATCCGCAAATATATGTCAAAAAAACTCGCACTGATTTTATCGTCCATTGCCCCGGGGCTTTTTTTGATCGGTTATAATATCGGCACGGGCAGCATTACCACAATGGCATCGGCCGGCGCCAGTTATGGCATGTCACTGACCTGGGCTTTATTGCTGTCGTGTATATTCACTTATTTTTTGATTGTAGTTTTTGGACAATATACGGCCGTGACCGGAAATACTATATTGCATAGTTTTAAAAATAATTTTGGGAAATGGGTGACGCTGTTTGTATTGGCCTCTTTGCTCATCAGCGAGTGGGTGTCGTGCATGGGCGTTATGGGCATCGTGACGCAGGTGGTGCAGGAATGGTCGAGGCCGCTTACTTCATCCGGCGAGGGTTTTAGCCCTATATTATTGGCCATTATTTTTGGCGGCTTGCTGTATATTATTTTTTGGCAGGGCAGGCACCGTTTTTTTGAAAAAATATTGGCCGTATTTGTGGCCATAATGGGATTGAGTTTTGTGCTTACTATGTTCATGGTCATTCCCGACCCACAGGAAGTCATCCGGGGTTTGGTGCCAAAAATTCCAGAAGGCACGAATAAATTGCTTTTGGTTTCGGGCATGGTGGGCACTACTATGGGCGCTATATTATATGTGGTGCGTTCCATATTGGTGCAGGAAAAAGGATGGACGGTCAAAGATTTTAAAATAGAAAAAAGAGATGCGTTTATTGCTGCACTGATGATGTTTGTATTAAGTATAGCCATCATGGCTTCGGCGGCGGGCACCTTATATCCGCGCGGACTAAAAGTGGACAATGCCATTGATATGGTACACCTTTTAGAACCCTTGGCAGGCCGGTTTGCCATATCCGTATTTGTGGCGGGCATAGTTGCGGCGGGACTTTCCTCCCTTTTTCCAATTGTTATTCTTGCGCCCTGGCTATTTGCCGATTATCAAAACAAGCCGCGTGATATGCGCAGCAATAGTTCGCGCTTATTGGTTTTGTTTGGCGTGGCACTCGGATTGGTCGTGCCTATATTTGGAGGCAGGCCGGTATATGTGATGATATTGTCGCAGGCATTGGCGGCCATTGTCACCCCATTGGTTTTGGGATTAATGCTGGTATTAATAAATAAAACTTCTATTATGGGAAAATATAAAGCTTCGTTAAATAGGAATATATTGATGGGGCTTATCACGCTGTTTACGGTGATGGTTGCGGTGGCCGGCATTATGGGGATATTTGGAGAGTTGTAATTAACCTGCCCAAAAGTAAAAATGAAATTTAAACAAAAATATTATCGAATATTTATTCATAATAGTGCATTGTTGCTATTGTTGACAATATATGGCTGCCATAAAAAGCAGCCTTCGTTACTTGGCGAAAACACCTTTAATGTTCGGGACTTCGGAGCAAAAGGCGACAGTATTCACCTTGAAACCCTGTTTATACAGGCCGCCATTGATGCTTGTGCATTGCATGGCGGCACTGTATTTTTTCCAGAAGGCACTTATAGGACGGGCACTGTTTTTCTAAAAAACAATGTGACGCTGCATATAAGCAAAGGTGCGGTCATATTGGGCAGCACGGAATTAAAAGACTATCCGAGGCTTTCGCCAAAATATGAATTTTACGGAAGTAGCTGGCGCGACCAAAGCCTTATATATGGCGAAAACCTGCACGACATTGCCATCGAGGGAGAGGGGGCAATAAATGGGCAGGGCGCTTCTTTTATAATTAAAAAAAATAAAAAACCTTTTCGGTATATGGACCGGCCATATGGCCTTTGGTTTATTAATTGCAAAAATATACGCATCGAAAATATACATCTCCGAAATTCTGCATTTTGGATGCAGCATTATCTCGCCTGCGACCATGTGCGGATAAAAGGGATTTCCGTTTTCAACCATTCCAATAAAAACAACGATATGATTGATATTGACGGCTGCCACGATGTCGTCATATCGGATTGCACCGGGGACTCGGACGACGACGGCATTACCCTCAAAAGCACTTCTGGGCGGATGAACGAAAATATAACAATTAGCAATTGCACGGTGAGCAGTCATTGCAATGCCATTAAATTGGGCACCGAATCGAGCGGTGGTTTTAAGAATATAAATATCAGTAATTGCACCATAAAACCATCGGCCATAAAAACGACCATATATGGCGAACCTGCCGGGGACGGCGGCATCGCAATTGAACTCGTTGACGGGGGCATCATGGACAGCGTATTTATTTCAAATATAAAAATAGACGGCCCACAAGTGCCGCTGTTTGTCCGCTTGGGCAACCGGGCAAGAAAATATAAAGACAATATGGACATGCCGCCCATTGGTATTCTCCGCAATATTTTTATTTCTGATATTACCGCAACTGGGGCAAATAATATTGGCTCATCCATTACCGGGCTTATAGGGCATCCCGTCGAAAATATTGTTTTGAATAATATCAAAATAAAATACAGCGGCGGCGGGACTAATGAAGACGCCTCCAATATCGTGGAAGAATTACCGGGGAAATACCCCGAAGGAAATATGTTCGGCGTGTTGCCTTCATATGGTTTGTTTATCAGGCATGCCAAAAATATATCTGTCCATAACCTCGAACTTTCTTTTGAAAACAAAGAGGAACGGCCTGCTATATTTTGTGAAGATGTGGAAGGTTTTGATATTATTAATCTGCGCGCAGATATAGGGGCGGGGGTGGAGCCATGTATTGTATTGAAACAAGTGGAAGCGACTAATATAGAGGGAGAGGTTTGCAGGGTTAAATAAAGAATTCAGGAGGTGATTTCAAATCACCTCCTGAGTTGATGCGCTTCCTCTTTTTGGCACACTGAAACCAAGCCCAAGTCTCCGTTCGCTTGTCATCCTGTAAGGAACTGTTCACGTATAAAGTGCAGTCATGCTTCCCGCCTTAACGTGAACAGATCCTTACAGGATGACAAAAAGAGCGGAGTCTTGGGCTGGGGTTAAGCGTTTGGCTAATAAAACCAATCCTTTATTTTGCTATATCATATTCGGTAAAAATCGGGTGCGCCCGATTAAATGCCAAAAAAATGTCTGAATTAAAATTTAGGTCAATTAAACATGATTTTTATAAAAAAAAGCATATACGCCATATTATTTATTTTGCCCATTATTTCTTGTAAAAAAGAAAATAAAAAACCCGAACCATCAAACCAAACAGCTTCCATAAAAGAAGAAAGCCTAAAAACTTTATACCTGCTTGCCGATGCTTTAATTGCCCTGCAAATAAAAGAAAAAAGCGACCCCGGTTTTGGGGCAATATATTGCAAAGATTGCCACGAAGAAAAAATATACCATACCCGTGCAGCCGAGGCCGTATTTCCGTTTGCGGTAGCGTATAAGCACAGCGGCGACAGAACTTATTTACAGGCCGCTATATATTTGGGAAATTGGCTGATAAAACAACAACTGCCCGACGGGGCATGGAAAGAAACGCCCGAAGAATGGACGGGCACCACTGCCGACCAATTGCTGATGATGGCAGCGGCGTTTCCGATTATAAATAATTACCTTTCTGAAACAGAAAAACAAAACTGGAAACTGTCCATAAAAAAAGCCGCCGATTATTTAACGGAAGTAATGCGCCCCGAATTTGCGAGCATTAATTATTGCGCAACAACTTGTTCGTCTTTGACACTCGCCAATAATGTAGTTCCCGATACTGCTTATTTAAAAAAAGCAAAAATATTGGCTGGCCAAGTAACGGAAAAAATGGATGCTGATGGATTTATTACTGGAGAAGGTGGCAGGCTGAACGGAATAAAACACGGCGTGGACATCGGGTACGATATTGATATGTCGCTGTGGGGCTTGGGGCTATATGCGCAATTGACAAAAGATGAGTTTATAAATAATAAAGTAAAAGCAGCATTATTGAGCCACATTTATTTTGTTTATCCAAATGGCTCTATTGATGGGTCGTGGGGCATACGTTCCAATAAATGGACAACATATGGCAGCGCCACTGCCGACGGCTGCCAAATACTTTTTAGCTTATATGCAGACGAGGACGCCCGCTATCGCACTGCCGCAATTAAAAACCTAAAATATATGCGCGGAATGATTAGAAACGGACTGGTCGGGTATGGGCCACAATATTGGGAAATATATAACAGCCCACCCTGTATATATCCCACTTTTGCACGGGCAGAAAACTTGGCATTGGCCATTGAATTTGGCGGACAAGAAAAAGGTATATTGCCGCCAATACCTACCGATATAAAAGGATGGGTCAAATATTTTCCCACTCTCGATGTGGTGCAGGCAAGGTCGGACAATTTTATGGCCACTATAACGGCCTATAATTATAAAGACCCAAAAAGAAAATCGAAAAGCAAATATATGCACCGTCCGGCAGGGGGCGCAATGTGCAATCTTTGGGTAGAAGGCCACGGTTTTTTGCAAACCTCCAGCCAAACCAAATACAGCCGGTGGGAACCGATGCACTTTCCAGAAGCACCGGGCATTAAATGCCTGACGCCCCGGATTGAATATACCGATAGTTCGGGCTATTATACCAACCTGTATGAATTTGATACGGATATATCTGTTTCCGATGCTGCTGTATTTCCAAAAAATATAAATGCCTCGGGTGAACTAAAAAACGAGGAACATATAACATCTGGCATATCTTATACTTTGAGCCATATAATTGACAACAAATATGTGCAAAAAACCGTGGCCATAAACTTTACTCCGGATGCAGGTTTTATAAAAATAATAGAGCCTATAGTGGAGCAAAAAGGGATGCGGTTTAAATTGCAAGATGAGCGGACGGTTTTGATTGAGGGAGGAAAACGGGCATTCAAATTGGAGATTAGGGAAGGGTCTGCAAAAATAGAACTGGGAAAAGATGCCGCCGATTATTGGTCGCCCTTCCCTTCTTTAAAATGCTACCCCATCGTTATTATTTTAAATAAAAATGAAATGGAAGAGAGGGTAAGTTACCGGATTTCCGTATTAGATTAAGAGTTAAATTCAGGAAGCGATTTTAAATATTAGCCCAAAGAGGCGATGCCTTTGCGGTGGGGCGGCGGGTGGAAAGGCGTTGCCTCACATCTACGAGACCGAGGCAACGCCTTTCCG